>DATCJU010000102.1:0-10085 GCA_036562635.1 Pseudonocardiaceae bacterium | reverse complement strand
CTTCAAGATCCAGGAGCACTTCAACGACTTCGCCGACTCCTACGTCAAGCAGGTGGCGCCCGGTAACCCCGAGGTGGTGGACGGCTACTTCGCCCTGCCGTCCGGCCCCGGCCTCGGGGTCGAACTCGACCTGGACGCCGTGGCCGAGCACCCGAGGCGCAACGTGAACTTCAACCTCTTCGCCGAGGGCTGGCAGCGCCGTGAGGCGGAGCGCGGCACCTCCTGACGGGAGGACCGGGGCGCACCGGGGGACGCAGCGGTGGCATGTCCGGGACGGGGTCCGGGCACGCCACCGTCGTGTGCCGGGCGCCGCCGTCGACGCGGCGCGTCGGGGCTCGGTGACCGACCGGCCGCCCCGGCCGAAACCCTTTCGGACGAAGGCAGGGGTACAGGATCGGTGAACCCCGCCGATCCCGGGTAACCGGTCTGCGTGCCTTCCCGCACCCTCGACGGGCGAGTGGTCCTCGTCACCGGAGGTGCCGCCGGGATCGGCCGGGCCGTCACCACCCGGCTGGCCGCCCGTGGCGCCAGGGTGGTCATCTGCGGCCGCGACCGGGAACGGTTGCGGGACACCACCCTCCGACTCGGTGGGGTGATGGCGGTCCCGGCGGACCTCGCCTCGGCGGCGGACCGTGCCCACCTGATCGCCGAGGTGCTGGACCGTCACGGGCGGATCGACGCCCTGGTCAACAACGCGGGACTGGGCTGGATCGGCCTCCTGGCGGAGATGGGTGAGGAGGACCTGCAGCGGTTGGTCGACACCAACTTCACCGCGGTGGCCGACCTGACCCGCCGCGTGCTGCCGCACATGCTCGCCGCAGGGCACGGGGACATCGTCATGATCTCCTCCGTCGGAGGGTTCGTGCCCACTCCTCCGATGGCGCTGTACTCGGCGACGAAGGCCGGGGTGAACGGGCTGGTCGCGGCGTTGCGCCGGGAGACCCCACGGGGTGTCCGTATTCACTGCGTCTCCCCCGCACTCGTCCGCACCGAGTGGTTGGTCCGGGCGTTCGGGCGCCGGGTACCCGACGAGAAGGAGGGTGCTCGCCGGCTGTCGCCGGGGATCTCGCCGGACCGGGTGGCGGCCCAGGTGGAGCGCTGCCTGACCGGTCGACGGGCTCGGGCGGTCGCCGTACCCCGGCCGGCCGGGTTGCTCCGTCTGGGATCCGTACCTCCGATCAACCGGCTCCTGGACGCGGTGCTTGCCCCGAACGCCCCACGGCTGGTCGAATGGGCCCGGCGCCGGGCGTACCAGCGGGTGCTGGCGGACCAGCCGCTCCCGGACGGGGTCGCAGGCACCAGGGTGGGGCCGGAGCGGCCCTCACCGGGGTGACGCCCGCAGGGTGGCGGGGCGGAACCGGCGACGGACGTCGGTGTCGCTGTCCGGCCGGTCGGGACGTGCACAGACGGGGCCTACGGGCACCCGGGCGGGACGGCGCCGCCGGCTCGACGATCCGAACCGGACACGAGTGCGGAGTCCCCGGTCGGCTCCGCCGGGTCGCCCACCGGCTCCGTGGGGAGCAGGGCGATCGCGGTGAGCACCAGCCCGCCGGAGACCGACCACCGGCCGGTGAACCCGGTCAGTTCCCGGCCGTGGTACACCGGTCCGGGCACCAGGAGCCGAGCCCGGAAGCCGCCGGTGTCCGGATCGATGGTGATCTCGGCGTCCTCGAAACCGAGCCAACGCCCGGCCAGCGGGAACCAGGCCTTGTAGACGCTCTCCTTCGCGCTGAACAGCAGCCGGTCCCAGTGCACGGTTCTCGCGGCGCGGCCCAGCTCGGCGAGCCGATCCCGTTCGGCCGGCAACGACACGAGGTCGAGCACCCCGTCCGGCAGGGCCGCGTGCGGTTCCGCGTCGATGCCGATCGTCACCACGTCACCGGAGCGGGCCACCGCGGCGGCGCGGTATCCCGCGCAGTGGGTCAGGCTTCCCACCACGCCCGCGGGCCAGCGGGGCGCCCGGTCCGGTCCGGGCAGGATCGGCACCGGAGGAAGACCCAGCTCGGCCAGGGCGAGCCGAGCGCAGTGCCGCACGGTGGTGAACTCGCGTCGCCGCTTGTCCACCGCCGCGGCGATCACCGCCTCCTCCTCGGGAAACAACACCGCGTCCACCGGGTCGTTCAGCGCCTCGACCGCAACCACGTCGGGCGGCAGGATCTCCTCGATCACCGCTCCTCCCCCCAGGGCAGTACCTGGCGCAACCAGGGGCGACGGTGGGGACGCTGACGCCACTCCCGGGGGTAGCCCACGGACACCTCCTCGAAGCGCACCCCGTCGTGCCAGGTTGTTCGGGGAATGTGCAGGTGCCCGTACACCACGGCCACGGCGTTGAACTCGCGGTGCCAGGCGGCGGTGAGTTCGGTGCCGCACCACAGGGCGAACTCGGGGTAGCGCAGCACCCTGGTCGGCTCCCGTACCAGCGGGAAGTGGTTGACCAGCACCACCGGTGTGCCGTCGAGCGCGGCCAGTCGGCTCCGGGTCCAGGCCACCCTGGCACGGCACCAGGCGTCCCGGCTCGGGTAGGGATCGGGATGCAGCAGGAACTCGTCGGTGCACACCACCCCGGCGTCGTACGCCCGGGCCAGCGCCTCCTCCTTGGTGTGTGTCCCGTCCGGGGCGAAGCTGTAGTCGTAGAGCAGGAACAGCGGGGCCACGGTCACCGGACCGCCCGGACCCGTCCACACCGGGTAGGGGTCCTCGGGTGTGCTCACCCCGAGCCGCCGGCACACCTCGACCAGGTGCCGGTAGCGGTGCTCGCCCCGCAGGCCCACCGGATCACGTGTGGTGGTCCACAACTCGTGGTTGCCGGGAACCCACACCACCCTGGCGAACCGGCTGCTCAGCAGGCCGAGCGCCCACTCGACGTCCGCGACGGCCTCGCCGACGTCACCGGCGACGATCAACCAGTCCTCGCTCGACTCGGGATGCAGCCCGGCGGTGATCTCCCTGTTCTCCGGGTAGGAGACGTGCAGGTCGCTCACGGCCCACAGAGTTCCGGCCCCACGGGTCGTGCTCGCCTCGCTCATCGGGTCCGCCCGATCGGCCGGGGACGAGCGGGGGCCCGCTCGGGATGGGACGGCACACGGACCACCCGCCTTCGGGATCTGGCTTCGGGGAACCGGACCGGCGGCGATCGTAACGAGGCCCGGTGCACCGGGGAAGCGTCCGGACGAGGGGTCACCCCGCCCCCGAAACGTGACGGACGGTGATCAGGAGCGGCCAGTTACGAGTCGACCTGTCCGTCGGCGTCTGTTGCCGCGGTGGTGTCACGCCGGGTCCGCACGGCGATCGCCGCCACCGGGGCGAGGGGCAGCTCGGGGAACAGGACGGCCTGGTAGGCGTGGTAGACGTCGGGTTTGCCGCTCCAGACCGACGCCGCAGGGTGGCCCTCGGGATCCAGCTCGTGGTGCCAGCTGCCGCCCGCGTGGTCGAGGTGATGGCTGCGGGCGTAGCCCCAGAAGGTGTCGTACCAGCGGGCGTAGTCCGGATCACCGGTACGCCGGTGCAGTGCGGCCGCGGCCAGGATCGCCTCGGCGATGACCCAGTGCATCCGCGCCCGCACCACGGGTCGGTCCTGCCAGTCGAGGGTGTAGACGAATCCGGGGTGGCCGTCGGCGTGCCAGCCACGCTCCACCGCCGAGGTGAACAGGCGCTGCGCGTCGGGGAGCAGCCAGTCCGGGGCGTCGGGGCCCAGGGCGGCCTCCAGGTGCAACAGCAGCCGGGCCCACTCCAGCCAGTGACCGACCGTACCTCCGTAGGGGCGGAACGGGTGCGCCGGGTGGTCGACGTTGTAGTCCGGCAGTGGTGTCCAGTCGGGGGTGAAGTGCTCGGGCAGCCGCCAGTCATGTACGGCAGCGACCCGGTGGATCAGTGTCTCGGCGATCCGCAGTGCACGGTGGTGCCACACCCGGTCGCCGGTGACGTCACCTGCGGTGAGGAACGCCTCGACCAGGTGCATGTTGCTGTTGGCGCCACGGTAGGACTCGGTGGTCCGCCACTCGCGGTCCCAGCTCTCCCGCGCCAGACCGACCTGTTCGTCCCAGAACCGGGTCTCGACGACCCGGAGGGCCTCGGCCAGCAGTGTGTCGGCCCCCGGGCGTCCCGCCGCGGTCGCGCTGCCGGCGGCGAGCACCACGAAGGCGTGTTCGTAGCCGGCCTTGGTGGGGTCGGTCGTGCTCGCGTACCAGCCCCCGTGTTCCCGGTCGTGCAGCAACCCGTGCAGTGCCGCGATCCCATGGTCGACGAAGTCGGCGGCGCCGGGATCGCCGAGACCGTGGGCCAGGCTGAACACGTGTGTCATCCGGGCGGTGATCCAGGTCGTCACCGGCTGGTCCGACCGGAGGGAACCGGTGGTGTCGAGCCAGCCGAACCCGCCCTGCGGGTCGCGGGATGCGGCGGCGAAGTCGAGCAGCCTGCGTCGTTCGGCGGCCAGCCAGTCACGGTGCTCGGGGAAGTCTGCGCGGGTCATCGGTCCCTTCCGGGGTGCGGCTATGGGCGGGTGGTGGGGCTGTCGGGGCGCGCGCCCACACTCACGATGGTGCGGCCGGTCCGTGTGGCTGCTGCACCCGGGGGTACGCGGGAACCGCGCAGGCCGTGATCGGGTGGACGGGTGTGCCCATCACTAGGCTGGCCGCCATGGTCACCGCACGTGACGTCCTGGCCGGCCTGCTCGAGGCGTACCGGCCGCGGGACGAGGTCGAGACCGCTCACGTGACCCGGGTGCGTGCGCTGATCGGCACCACGGACGACCCGTGGTGCCGTGCCACACCGCTGCATGTCACGGCGTCGGCGCTCATCGTGCACCCGCAGACCCAGCGGGTACTGCTGCGCTGGCACCAGCGGCAGCGGGCCTGGCTGCAGGTGGGTGGGCATGCCGACCCCGGGGAGAGCGATCCCCTGGCTGTCGCGTTGCGTGAGGGCAGGGAGGAGACCGGTCTGGACGATCTCGTCCCCTGGCCCCACCCGGACCTGCTGCACGTGGTGATCGTGCCGGTGTCGGCGGGGAAGGGCGAACCGGCACACGAGCACGCCGACCTGCGCTTCCTGCTGGCCACGGACAGCCCCGAACGAGCTCGGCCGGAGAACCCGGGAGCGGAGCTGCGTTGGTTGTCGTTCGCCGAGGCCCGGGCGACGACGACCGAGCCCAACCTGCGCGAGAGCCTGTCTCGTGCGGAGCAGCTGCTGGTGGGGTGACCCGCTCCGGCGGATCCGGTGGTGGGCGGGTCGTGGGAAAGAACGCGACGAAGAACGGCGCCATATACCCTATGGGGGTATATTGTGTCCCGACGTGAGGGGGCGCCATGGGCAACCACGCCACACCCGGGACGAGCCTGAACCGACTCGCGATCTCGGCGACGGTGCACTGCCTCACCGGCTGTGCCGTCGGTGAGGTGCTCGGCATGGTCGTCGGCACGGCACTGGGCTGGCCCGCTGGCGCGACGATCGCTCTGGCCGTGGTGCTCGCCTTCGTGTTCGGCTACTCGTTGACGGTCTGGCCCGTCCTGCGGTCCGGGGTTCCGCTGCGCGCCGCGATCGGGGTGGCGCTCGCCGCGGACACGGTTTCGATCGTCGTCATGGAGGTGGTCGACAACGCCGTCGTCCTGGCTGTCCCCGGTGCGATGGCCGCCGGCCTGGCCGACTGGCTGTTCTGGGGCGGTCTGGCGGTCGCCCTCGCGGTGGCGTTCGTGGTGACCGTGCCGGTGAACCGCTGGCTGATCGCCCGGGGGCGGGGGCACGCCGTGGTGCACCGGTACCACGGCTCCGGTCGCGAGGACGGTGTGCGGCAGGGTGGGGCGCGGAGTGGGCACGACTCCCGTCGCTGAGCACGCATCCCGGCTGTGGGATCCGGGTGACGGTCGGTGGTGGGACAACCGGGGGAGTCTCCGATCCAAGTACCCCTACGGGGTATAGTGGCTCCGGCCCTCGGTGGAGGGCGAGAGGGTGTGGTGGTCGGGTCGACCACCGACGGTGTGGATGTCGACGTCGTCGCGCCACACACGCGGTGTCCACCGCCGGTTTGTCTGCCCTACCCCCCTAGGGTACATAGGGCGTGAGGTGGTGCAGGCCACCGAGGGAAGGACCGTCATGAACAACGCAGCGAAGCTGGTTGCCTACGCCACGGCGCTCGTGCTCGTCGCGGGTGGTGCGTGGGGGATCGGTGCCCTGGTCGGCCCGGTCGCTGTGCCCACGGGTGGGTCCTCCGAGGCCGAACACGGTGGATCCGCGGTCCACCCGAGCGAGCCCGCCGCCCACACCGGCCGGGACACACCTGCTCCGGTCGTGCCGGCAGGGCTGTCGTCGGTGGCGAACGGTTACACGTTCGCTCCCCTGACGACCACCCTTCCGGCCGGGGGAGGGGTGTTCGCCTTCCGCATCCTGGGGCCCGACGGTCGACCGGTGACCACGTTCGAAACGGTGCACGAGAAGCCGCTGCACCTCGTGGTGGTCCGTCGGGACACCGCGGTGTTCCGGCACGTGCATCCGACCATGGCGCCGGACGGCACCTGGCAGGTCCACCTGGACCTGCTCGAGGCGGGCAGCTACCGCGCCTTCGCCGACTTCACCCCCACCGACGGCCCGGCCACCACCCTGGGGACGGACCTGGCGGTGCCGGGAACGTTCACCCCGCACAGCTTTCCGATCTCCCGGGTCGCCGAGGTCGACGGGTACCGGGTACATCTGGCGGGTGACCTGGTCGCCGGGGGTCACTCCACCCTCACCGTCACCGTCACCCGTGACGGGCGGCCGGTGACCGACCTGCAGCCCTACCTGGGGGCCTACGGCCACCTGGTCGTACTGCGCACCGGTGACCTGGCGTACGTGCACGTGCACCCCGAGGGGGTACCCGGGGACGGGCGGACCTCGTCCGGTCCGGACGTGACCTTCTCCGTCGAGGTGCCCACCGCCGGGACCTACCGCCTGTACCTGGACTTCGCTCACGAGGGGGTGGTCCGTACGGTCGACTTCACCCTGGACACCGGCACGGGGCCGGGTGCCGGCGCACCGCAGCCCTCCGGTGGCGCCGGACACGGCGACCACGACCACGACAGCACACCCCACGGCCACAACTGAGCCGCGACGACAGCGCACGGGGCGTTCCCCACGAGTCTTCGAGGAGAACCGATGGGTTCCGCAGCGAGTGACACAACCGAGGCACCCGGTACCGGTGGCGGCCGGCTCGAGCTCGTCATCGGTGGGATGACCTGTGCATCGTGTGCGGCGCGGATCGAGAAACGGCTCAACAAACTCGACGGGGTGACCGCCACGGTCAACTTCGCCACCGAACGGGCCACGGTGACCTACGGCGGCAACGTCGCCGTGGACGACCTCATCGCCACCGTGCAGAAGGCCGGGTACACCGCCCAGCTGCCCCAGCCGTCCCGGTCCACCGAGGTGAACTCCGGTGACAGGACGGCGGAGGAGGCCGGGCAGCACGACCCGACCCGTTCCCTGCTGCAGCGGCTGGTCGTCTCGGCCGTGCTGTCGGTTCCGGTGATCGCCTTGGCCATGGTGCCCGCGCTGCAGTTCACCTACTGGCAGTGGATCTCGCTGACCCTGGCCGCACCCGTGGTGGTGTGGGGAGCCTGGCCGTTCCACCGTGCGGCGTGGCTGAACCTGCGGCACGGCTCCGCCACCATGGACACCCTGATCTCCATGGGCACGCTGGCCGCGTTCGCCTGGTCGCTGTACGCCCTGTTGTTCGGCTCCGCCGGTGTGCCCGGTATGACTCACCCCTTCGAGTTCACCCTCCGGCGGATGTCCGGGGGCGACGCCCTCTACCTGGAGGTCGCCGCCGGCGTCACCACCTTCATCCTGGCCGGTCGCTACTTCGAGGCCCGGGCCAAGCGGCGGGCCGGGGCGGCGCTGCGGACCCTGCTGGAGCTGGGCGCCAAGGACGTGGCCGTGCTCCGGGGCGGCGTCGAACAGCGAATCCCCGTCGAGCAGCTCCTGGTCGGCGACCGGTTCGTGGTCCGGCCCGGGGAGAAGATCGCCACCGACGGGGTGGTCGAGGAGGGCTCCTCGGCGGTGGACGCGAGCCTGCTCACCGGTGAGTCGGTTCCGGTCGAGGTACGGCCCGGGGACGCCGTGGTCGGTGCCACGGTGAACGCCGGGGGTCAGTTGGTGGTGCGGGCGACCCGGGTCGGTGCCGACACCCAGCTGGCGCAGATGGCCCGGCTCGTGCAGGAGGCGCAGAGCGGCAAGGCCGCGGTGCAGCGGTTGGCCGACCGCATCTCCGCGGTGTTCGTGCCGATCGTGATCGCCCTGGCCGTGGGCACACTCGCCTTCTGGCTGGGTGCGGGTGCCACACCGTCCGCGGCGTTCACCGCCGCCGTCGCCGTGCTGATCATCGCCTGCCCGTGTGCCCTGGGGCTGGCCACCCCCACCGCCCTGCTGGTGGGGACCGGGCGCGGCGCCCAGCTCGGTGTGCTGATCAGGGGGCCGGAGGTGCTGGAGTCCGCACGCCGGGTGGACACCGTGGTGCTGGACAAGACCGGCACGGTCACCACCGGTCGGATGACCCTGGTCGAGGTGGTGCCCGCCGAGGGGGAGGACGTGGCGACGGTGCTGCGCCTGGCCGGCGCGGTGGAGCACGCCTCCGAGCACCCGATCGCCCGGGCCGTCGCCCGCGGTGCCCTCGAGCGGGTCGGTGACCTGCCGCCGGTGACGGACTTCGGGAACCTGGCGGGTCTGGGGGTACAGGGTGTGGTGGACGACCATGCCGTCCTGGTGGGCCGCGCGAAGCTGTTGGTCGAACGGGGTATCCCGCTGCCCGCCGACCTGGAGCGGGCCAGGGCGGCCGCCGAGGACGAGGGGCGCACCGTGGTTGCCGTGGCCTGGGACGGGGTGGCCCGCGCGGTGCTGGTGGTCTCCGACACGGTCAAAGCGACCTCCGCCGAGGCCGTCCGTGGCCTGCGTGCCCTCGGCCTGACCCCGGTGCTGCTCACCGGGGACAACACCGCGGTGGCCCGCTCCGTCGCCAGGCAGGTGGGCGTCGACGAGGTCATCGCCGAGGTCCTGCCCGCGGACAAGGTCGAGGTGATCAAGCGGTTGCAGGCCCAGGGGCGGGTGGTCGCCATGGTCGGCGACGGGATCAACGACGCCCCGGCCCTGGCCCAGGCCGACCTGGGACTGTCGATGGGTACCGGAGCCGATGCGGCCATCGAGGCCTCCGACCTCACCCTGGTTCGTGGTGACCTCCGGGCCGCGGTGGACGCCCTCCGGCTGTCCCGTCGCACCCTGGCCACCATCAGGGGCAACCTGTTCTGGGCTTTCGCCTACAACGTGGCCGCCCTCCCGCTGGCCGCGGCCGGGCTGCTCAACCCCATGATCGCCGGGGCGGCGATGGCGCTGAGCTCGGTGTTCGTCGTGACCAACAGCCTCCGGCTGCGTCGTGTCACCTCGGCTGTGCCCGCTGGTGGCGACGGACCCGGCGCGGCCGGCGGGTCCGGCGGGTTCCGCACCTCCGGTGAGGCCCTGACCGGGAGCGTCGCCGCTCGCTGAGCGGCTGGTGTCGACCTCCGCCACGCCGGCGCCCGGCGGGCGTGGCGGGGCGGTGTCCGACCGTTCGGGTCGACCGTGGGCGTCGATCCCCGGCCCGCGTCCGCACCTGTTGTCGACGACGGAAAAGGGTGTGGGTCCCGCCTCCGCGGGACCCACACCCTTCGTGAGCTCCGGCCGACCGACTCAGGCGTCGACCAGTTCGTAACCGGCCTCGTCCACGGCCTCACGCACACGGTCCGTGGGCAACGGACCGTCGCTGAGCACCCGCACCTTGCCGGTCTCCAGGTTGACGTCCACCTCCCGCACGCCGTCGAGCTTGCCGATCTCCTCACGGACCGCGGAGACGCAGTGGCCGCAGGTCATGCCCTGCACGGTGTAGGTGGCTTCGGTCATGGTCGTTCCTTCCACAGGATGTTCGGGCTCGGTTCGGGTGCGGGCCGGTCGGGTCAGGAACGCACCAGGCGGGCGATGGCCTCGCTGGCCTCCCGCACCTTGTGCTCGGCGTCCTGCCCACCCTGTTCCAGGGCCTGCCGCACGCAGTGCGCGAGGTGTTCCTCCAGCAGGGCCAGGGAGACGGCCTGCAG
>DATCJU010000121.1:0-18091 GCA_036562635.1 Pseudonocardiaceae bacterium | reverse complement strand
GGGTAACGGTCGGCCTGCCGGCGGTCGGGGCCGGGTACCGGGCTGTTCCCGAGCCGTACCGGACGGGACGGACGCCGGGGGTGGTGCACCGGGCGGAACCGCGCGAGCCGAGTGTGCGGGCCGGGTCGTGGGCGCCCCGTGCAGCGGACGGGCCGCCGGGGGCGGCGCCACCGGTCGGTGCGGTGGTCTCGGGGTGTGCGGTGGCCAGGAACCGTGCGGTGCCCTGGGTGGCGTCATCGGCCGATCCCCCCTCATGATCGGTGAGACGAACGGCCGAGAGCATAGGCGGATTTCGTTATCCTCCGCTGCCGTGTCGAGGAACTGGGGGCGGGTCGCGGCCGTGGCTCTCGTCACGGGTGCTGCGCTGTTGAGCACGCCGTTGACCGCCGGCGCCGAGGAGACATCGCAGGCACCCGCTCCGGCGGGGGCGGGTGTGGTCACGGACATCGGCCTGAAACTGGAGCGCGACGGGCGGTTGAGTGTGACCGAGCAGCTCACCGTGCCGGACGGGGAGGTCACCCGTGTCGTTCCGTTGCGCCAGGCGGCCGGGGACGACGTGGACCGGGTGTACTCGGTCGGCGCGGTCGGCATCGAGGGGCCGGGTCGGGTCGAGACCGTCGAGGACCGGCTCGTGTTGCATCTGGGGCCCGGGCAGGTCGTCCTGCGCTACACCGTGGACGGCGCGGTGGCCGACGTGGGCGACGGGCAGGAGGTGCGCTGGCAGGTCTCGGGTGGGTGGGACACCCGCGTGGCCGGTGTGTCGGTCTCGTTCATCGCACCCCAGCCGCCTCGTTCGATCACCTGTCTGGCCGGCCCGGTGGGCTCGACCCGGCAGTGCGACCTGTCCCAGATCGGCCACACCCGCATCGCCACCGCACAGCAGAACGACCTGGCTCCCGGGGAGCGGATCGACTTCGCGGTGGGGGTGCCGGCCGGGACGGTGCCGGCCAACGCCCGGTTCGAGCAGGTGCCCAGCCTGACGGACGCGTTCGCGCTCACCCCGGCCGGAGCGGCCGGGTTCGGTGGTCTGACCCTGCTCCTGGTCGGTGGTGTGGTGCTGCTGTGGTACGCCCGGGGACGCGACGCCCAGGCGTTGGCCTCCGAGGTCGGGCCGGTGGAGGTGCTGGTGACCGACGAGGACGGCCGGGTCGCCTTCGCCTCCCCCGACGGGGTGCTTCCCGGTCAGGTGGGCACGGTGGCCGACGAGCACGTCGACGTGGTCGACATCAGCGCGACGGTCGTCGACCTCGCGGTACGCAACTACCTGTGGATCGAGGAGGTACCGGGCGACGGAGCCGCCGACTGGCGCATCGTGCGGCGCAACGCCCCCGACGAACACCTGACCGCCTACGAGCGCGCGGTGTACGAGGCCCTGCTGCACGGTGCGGGACCGCACGCCCGGGACGAGGTGCTCGTCTCCCAGTTGCGGGGTGCGGGGGCTCCGGACCTGAGCGCGGCCCGTGAGGCGCTCTACCGGGACGTGGTGGCCAGGAACTGGTTCAAGCGGCGGCCGGACACCGACCGGAGCCGTTGGTGGTGGATCGGTGTCGGACTGGCCCTGGCCGGGGTCGTGGCGACCGTGCTGCTCACGGTGTTCACCGGCCCGGCGCTGCTGGGACTGGCCGTGATGATCGGCGGGGTCGCCCTGGCGGTGGGTTCCCGCTGGATGCCGGCCCGGACCGGGCGGGGCAGTGCGCTGCTGGCGCAGATACGGGGTCTGCGGAACTACCTGCACTCGGTGCGGCCCGAGCAGCTCCCACCGGCCGACCGCGAGATGGTGTTCTCCCGGTCGCTGCCGTACGCGGTGGTCCTGGGGGAGACCGACCGGTGGCTGGACGCGTTCGCCGCGCTGGACCCGGCGGCCGACGGCACACCCGGCTTGTACTGGTACGGCTCCGCCCGGCCGGGAGGGGTGCACGAGGACCGGGACCTGCGCAGGTTCGCCCGCAGTTTCCCGGTGTTCCTGGCGGCGTTGGACGGGGTCCTCGCCGAGGCGGGGCACCTGCGGTCCCTGCGACGCTGAGTGACCGTCGAACCGGGCCACCCGACCTGTGGATCACACCTTCAGGGGACTTACCGCGCGAGGGTGGCCCGGCGCCAGGAAAGTGGCGGTCTCGGCTTGGACCTCCCGCGTAGGGTCTACGGCATGGCCGAACTCCAGCTGCACCGCTTCACCCTGCCCAACGGGCTGCGTGTGGTGCTCGCGCCGGATCGCACCGCCCCGGTGGTCGGTGTGAGCGTGCACTACGACGTGGGATTCCGCTCGGAGCCGGAAGGACGTACCGGTTTCGCCCACCTCTTCGAGCACCTGATGTTCCAGGGCAGTGAGAGCCTGGAGAAACTGGCCCACTTCCGCCACGTCCAGGGCTCCGGGGGCACCTTCAACGGCTCGACGCACCCCGACTACACGGACTACTTCGAGGTGCTGCCGTCCGCCGCGCTGGAGCGGGCGCTGTTCCTGGAGGCCGACCGGATGCGCGCTCCGCGGCTCACCGAGGAGAACCTGCGCAACCAGATCGACGTGGTCAAGGAGGAGATCCGGCTCAACGTGCTGAACCGGCCCTACGGCGGGTTCCCCTGGATCCTGCTGCCGCCGGTGCTGTACCGCACGTTCGCGAACGCGCACAACGGGTACGGTGACTTCACCGATCTGGAGCAGGCCACGCTCGCCGACTGCGCGGCGTTCTTCGACACCTACTACGCGCCCGGCAACGCCGTGCTCACCGTCGCGGGCGACTTCGAGATCGAGCAGGCCGAGGACCTGGTGCGCAAGCACTTCGGCGACGTCCCGGCCCGCCAGGTACCCCAGCGGCCGTCGTTCGCCGAACCCCCGCCGGAAGGGGAGCAGCGCGGTGAACACGCCGACCCGCACGCCCCGCTGCCGGCGCTGGCCGTGGGCTACCGCCTGCCCGACCCGGTCGCGGACCTGGACGCCTACCTGGCCCACGTGGTGCTGGCCTCGGTGCTCAGCGACGGTGACTCCTCCCGGCTGCAGCAGCGGATGGTGCACAAGGAGGCCCTGGTCACCGACGTCTCCGCCGGGTGCGGCCTGTTCAGCGCGTTGGACGCCCGGGATCCCGACACCTTCACCGTCACCGCGATCCACCCGCCGACCGTGCAGACCGACCGGGTGCTGGGGGTCCTCGACGAGGAGCTGGACCGCCTGGCCAGTGACGGGCCCGAGCCGGACGAGATGGCCCGGGTGACCGCTCGCGCCGTCGCCTCGCTGCACCGTGAGTACGACCGTCTCGTCTCGCGCACGCTGTCGCTGGGCGCGATGGAACTGCTGCACGGACGCGCCGAGCTGGTCGCCGAACTGCCCGAGCGGATCGGCCAGGTGACCGCCGACCACGTGGCCGCCGCCGCCAAGGCGTTGCGTCCCGATGCCCGTGCCGTTCTCACCGTCGTTCCGACCGGAGGTGCCGCGTGACCGTCCCCACCGCCGCACAGTCCCCCCAGTCCACCATCGCGGCGGGGCACCGCAGCGCCGAGGAGATCGGCCGCACACCGCTGGGCCCGCGCCCGCTTCCCCCGCTGGGCGAGCAGCGCAGCATGCCCGAGCCGGACATGCTGGACACCCGGCTGGACAACGGCCTGCGGGTGATCGCGGTGCACCGGCCGACGGTGCCGATGGCCGAGCTGCGGCTGCGTATCCCCTTCGCCGGTGAGGACCCCACCCACGCCGCGCGTGCCGAGCTGCTCTCCACCACCCTGTTGAGCGGCACCGAACGGCGCAGCCGGGTGCAGATCGACAGCGATCTGGCCCGGGTGGGCGGTGAGCTGGACGCCGGGGTCGACCCGGAACGCCTGAGCATCAGCGGCAGCGCCCTGTCCGACGGGGTGGACGTGCTGCTGGACGTGCTGGCGGATGCGCTGACCTCGGCCGCCTATCGCACCGAGGAGGTCACGCGGGAGCGGGACCGGCTCGTCGAGCGGATCGCGCTGGCCCGGTCCCAGCCCCGGGTGATCGCCCGGGAGGCGCTGCAGCGGCACCGCTACGGCGACCACCCCTTCACCCGGGAGGTGCCCGAGGGTGACGCCGTCGCCGCCGTGAGCGAGGACGACGTCCGCCAGCTGCACGGGGCCGCGGTGCTGCCCCGGGGCTCGGTCCTGGTGCTGGTGAGCGCCCTGGAGCCACAGCAGGCGGTGGACTCCGTCGCCCGGGCCTTCAGCGGCTGGTCGGCCCAGGGGGCCGCCGCCGAGCTGCCGCCGCTGCCTGAGGTCCGCGGTGGTGACCTGCTCCTGGTGCACCGCCCGGGTGCGGTGCAGTCGCAGATCCGGCTGTCCGCGCAGGCCGTGCCGCGCACCGACCCGGACTACCCGGCCCTGCAGGTGGCCAACCTGGTGTTCGGCGGTTACTTCTCCAGCCGGTGGGTGGAGAACATCCGGGAGGACAAGGGCTACACCTACGGTGCCCACTCCTACCTGGAGTTCACCCCGCACGGGGCCACGCTGCTGGCCGAGGCGGACACCGCGAGCGAGGTGACCGCGCCGGCGTTGCTGGAGACCCGTTACGAACTCGGCCGGCTCGCGCTCGTTCCGCCCGGGGAGGAGGAGGTGGAGTCGGCGCGGCGCTACGCGATCGGTTCGTTGCTCACCTCCACCGCCTCCCAGTCCGGCCTGGCGTCCATGCTCATCGCGCTGGCGGAGGTCGGGCTGGGGCCGGAGTGGCTGCGGGAGCACCCCGGTCGGCTGGCCGCGGTCACCCGGGAACAGATCGCCGAGGCGGCCCAGCGGTTCTTCGCCCCGTCCCGATGGACGGGGGTCGTGGTGGGTGACGCCGAGCAGTTGGGCACCCAGATGGCCGCACTGGGCGGTGTCCGGTTGCCGTGACGCACGCCGAGGCGGGGCACCGTACCGTCGGCTCCGACGGTACGGTGCCGTTCCAACTGGACGAGTCACCGCACGGTGCCTGGGCCCTGGCCGCCCGGGACGACGCCCTGCGCGTCGACCGTGACCGCCTGCTCCACGGCTGGCGGCAGGGCCGGGTGCTCCTGCTCGACGAGCGGGGCCGGACCGATGCCCTGACCGGGCCGGACGGCATGACGCTGCGTTTCCTGCCCACCGGCCCCCTGGGGCCGCAGCCCCCGGACTCGGCCGTGCTGCTCGACGAGCAGGACGGTGTCGGCTACTGGGCGATGCCGGTGGGCGACACCGGGGCGGTGGCCGAGCCCGCGGTGGAGGCCGGACACCACGTCGTCCGGCACGACCTGCGGAGTGCCGGTGCGCTGCTGGGCCGACGTGACGCGGCACTGCTGGCGACCGCGATGGGCCTGCTGGCCTGGCACCGGGCCGCCGGTTTCTGCGCGGTCTGCGGCTCCCCCACGCGGATGGTCAAGGCCGGGTGGGCACGCACCTGCACCGGTTGCGGCCGGGAGGAGTACCCGCGTACCGACCCGGCGGTCATCTGCCTGGTGCACGACGACACCGGGGTGAACGGCGAGCACGTGCTGCTGGCCCGGCAGCCGTTGTGGCCGGCCGAGCGGTACTCGGTGCTGGCCGGGTTCGTGGAGGTGGGTGAGTCCCTGGAGGCCTGCGTCCGGCGGGAGATCGCCGAGGAGGTGGGTGTCCGGGTGCGTCGCATCCGCTACCTCGGCAGCCAGCCCTGGCCGTTTCCCCGCTCGCTCATGGTCGGGTTCACCGCGGTGGCCGATCGGGACGCCCCCCTGCGGCCGGCCGTCGGGGAGATCGAGGACGCCCACTGGGTGCACCGCGACCGGGTGCGGGCCGCGCTGGCGGCGGGCGGTGCGGTGCCGGGCCTGCGTCTCCCTCCCCCGTCCTCCATCGCCGGTCGCATGCTCGCCGCCTGGGCCGCGGTGGACGCGTGAGGTCCGGCGCGGCCGGGTGTGCATGAGGACGTGCCCCGGCCGTCGGGCGGTCCTGCGAGGATGGGCGGTCCCGGAGCCGGCCCGGTTCCGGGACCGGCGCCGAGGTTGATGTCGAGGACGGACGGACATGGACACCGCGAACACGTTGCTGGACGGACTGGATCCGGAACAGCGCGCCGCGGTGACCGCGCCTCGCGGTCCGGTGTGCGTGCTCGCCGGAGCCGGCACCGGGAAGACCCGCACCATCACCCGCCGGATCGCCTACCTGGTGCACCAGGGGCATGTGGCCCCCGGCCAGGTGCTGGCGGTGACGTTCACCGCCCGCGCGGCGGGGGAGATGCGCAGCCGCCTGCGGGCCCTGGGGGTGCACGGGGTGCAGGCCCGCACCTTCCACGCCGCCGCGCTGCGCCAGCTCCGGTACTTCTGGCCCCGGGCGGTGCGGGACGAGCTGTGGCCCCTGCTGGAGGGCAAGCTGCGCCTGGTGGGGCAGGCGGCGCACCGGGCCGGGGCGGCCACGGAGGCCGAGGCGCTGCGTGACCTGGCCGGTGAGATCGAGTGGGCCAAGGCCTCGCTGGTCACCCCCGAGGACTATCCCGCGGCGGTGGCGCGGGCCCGCCGCACCAGTCCGGCGCCCCCGGAGCAGGTGGCCCGGGTGTACGCGGTGTACGAGCAGTTGAAGAACCGCGCCCGGGTGCTGGACTTCGACGACCTGCTGCTGCACACCGCGGCCGTGCTGGAGGGACACCCCGAGGTCGCCCAGGAGTTCCGCGAGCGCTACCGATGCTTCGTGGTGGACGAGTACCAGGACGTCACACCGTTGCAGCAGCGGGTGCTGGACGCCTGGCTCGGGTCGCGGGACGACCTGACCGTGGTGGGGGACGCCAACCAGACCATCTACTCGTTCGCCGGGGCCTCCCCCCGCTGGCTGCTGGAGTTCCCCCGCCGCTTCCCGGAGGCGGTGGTGGTCCGGTTGGAGCGGGACTACCGGTCGACCCCACAGGTGGTGGCGCTGGCCAACCGGGTGATCGGCGCGGCGCGGGAACGCCCGGCCGGTTCCCGGCTGCGGCTGGTCGGACAGCGCCCGCCGGGGCCGGAACCGGAGTTCGCCGAGTTCGACGACGAACCGGCCGAGGCCGCCGCGGTGGCCCGGCGGGTGCGCACACTGCTGGACGAGGGGGTGCCGGCCAGCGAGATCGCGGTGCTGTTCCGGGTGAACGCCCAGTCGGAGGTCTACGAGCAGGCCCTCGCCGAACAGGGTGTTCCCTACCAGGTGCGGGGCGGGGAGCGGTTCTTCGCCCGTCCCGAGGTGCGGCAGGCGATGCAGGCGCTGCGCCAGGCGGCGGTCCGGCCCGCGGAGGAGCAGCCCGCCGGGGAGCTGGCCGAGCAGGTGCGGGAGGTGCTGGCCGAGCTGGGGCTGACCGTCCGTCCTCCGGCAGGTGGGGCGGCCCGGGAACGGTGGGAGTCGCTGAAGGCCCTGGTGGAGCTGGCCGAGGAGCTGGCGGCCACCGTGCCGGGGGCTGCGCTGCCGCATTTCGTGCACGAGTTGGACGTGCGGGCCGAGGCCCAGCACCCGCCGACCGTCGAGGGTGTCACCCTCGCCTCCCTGCACGCGGCCAAGGGCCTGGAGTGGGACGTGGTCTTCCTGGTCGGCCTGGTGGAGGGCACGTTGCCGATCCAGCACGCCGACGGGAACGACGCCGCGGTGGAGGAGGAGCGCCGGTTGCTCTACGTCGGGGTCACCCGGGCACGGGAGCGCCTGTGGCTGTCCTGGGCGTTGTCCCGGCAGCCCGGGGGACGACGGCACCGGCGGCGCAGCCGTTTCCTGTACGGCCTGGTGCCCGACGACCACCCGGCGGCGTTGCCGACCCGGTCCCGCGCGGCGGGTGGTGAGGCGGCTCTGGTGTCGGTGGGCCGGCCGCGTGGTGCGGCCAGGGCGCGGTGCCGGATCTGCGGGAGCGCCCTGACCAGCACCCTGTCCGTCAAGCTGGGGCGGTGCGAGAGCTGTCCGTCCGATGTGGACGAGGAGCTGCTGGCCCGGTTGCGGGCGTGGCGTTCGGAGCGGGCCCGGCAGCTCAAGGTGCCGGCCTACGTGGTGTTCACCGACGCCACGCTGATGGCGATCGCCGAGCAGCGGCCGGAGGACCCGGCCGGATTGGTGGCGATCTCCGGGATCGGGGCCGCCAAACTCGACCGCTACGGTGCCGAGGTGCTGGCCCTGGTCCGTGGCGAGCAGCCCTGAGCCCGCGGTCCGGCTCCCCCCGGCTACCCCGTGGGCGAAAACCCGTGCTGACCTGCGGCATCACTCCGTCGCCGCATGTTTCGCCATCAGGGGACAGAGATTCCCGAAAAATCGGTTGCCACCGTCGTGCGTAGGGCAATAGCCTGCGTGCACCGGCCGGAAACGTGTCGGTCGATCGTGGTGGGTGTGGAAGGGAGGTGACCGCAGTGGTTCTGATGACGCAGCTTGCCGGCTCCTGTGGTCGCCTGGCGCCCGCCTCAGGCCGTGGTGTGCCCGTAATGTCGGTCCGCTCCGGTAATGGTGAAGCGCAGCGCGCCCAGCAGTGGAAGCTGCGTGTGCCCGCTGTGGTCGTCACTACCGATCCGATCGCCGAATCGCTGGCTGCTGCCGGCCTGCTGTCCGACCGTCACGACCGTCTGTCCGCGCACGAGAGAAGTCCCTGATCAGCTGTATCGGGGCGACAAGTCTCACGAAGGCCGCGGACCGCGACGTCGGATCCGCGGCCTTCGTGTTTGTCAGGAACGAAAGCCGCCGACCGGAGCCCGGTCGGCGGGACGATGAGGAAGGGAACTGCTTTGCCCGCCACCATCCCGCTCGCTCGCGGGTCGCTCTCCATCGCTCCCACGATCGGTGGGTCCAGCGTCGGAGTCGTGGAGCTGCTCGACGAGGTGCCGGACACCGGTGCCGCGCTGCCCTGTCGGGTCAACGACCCCGACCTGTGGTTCGCCGACAGCCCCGCCCAGCTGGAGCAGGCCAAGGCCCTGTGCGCCTCCTGCCCGGTGAAGGCGGCGTGCCTCGCCGGGGCACTCGCCCGACGTGAGCCCTGGGGCGTGTGGGGCGGTGAGATCTTCGAGCGTGGAGTGATCATCGCCCGCAAGCGGCCGCGGGGCCGTCCGCGCAAGGAAGAGCGTGTCGCCAAGCTGGACACCGCTCCGGCACGCACCCAGGAGGTCGCGGCATGAACATCACGCAGCTGTTCGCGGTGCCTCCTGCCGATCACGACCGGGAAGACGTGACCTTCACGATGCACGAACTAATGCACGAAGCCCTTGCCAGAGCCCAAATGCACGAAGACCGACGACGAGCCGCGCAACGACGGGAGGCTCACCGTCTCGTCGTTGCGCGGCGGTGGAACAGGTTGGCGCGTTTCGCGGCTCGCCGTGCCCGGCGTTACGGCGTGAGCTGAGCTGCTGCACCGTTCGGGGACACGGTGCTGTTCGGGCCGGTGCCACCTCGCGTGCGCGGGGTGGCACCGGCCCGTGCCGTTTCCGGCCCGGTGCCCCCCGCTCCGGCCGGAGCGTGTTCCTGGCCGTGGTGGGGTGCGTGTGGTATCTCCCTGGGGAACCCTCGAGGGAGAGGCGGTGTCGGTGTATGGAGGCGGTGACGGAGCCGCGGATGCCGGTGGCGGGTTGTCACCGGTGTGGAGCCGTGCGGGAGCCGTCCGACCCGGTCGCCGCCCTCACCTGGGTCAGCGAGTGTGACGACCGGGGCGGTACCCGCTGGTTGTGCCCGCGCTGCGCTCGCGCACACGTGCGGGACATCGAGGGCAAGCTGCCCTCGGACTGGTGGTGACGAGCCCGGTCAGGTGTTTCCTGCGGCTCGTTTCGGTTCGTCGTCCACGTAGGGATCCAGTTCCGGGTCGGTCTCCTCCGGGTCGGCGAAGCCCGGCTGCCACCGGGTGACGATCTCCCTGGCCGGCACCCAGGCGTCGAGCTGACAGAGCACACCGATGGTGCCCAGGGTCACCCGGTGGATGAGCAGGTACTGCGGGGGCAGGTTCAGGGAGCGCCCGGTCTGGAAGTCGGGGTTGCGCAGGTCCCCCACCCGCTCGGCCTGGCTCTGCATCCACCGCCGGGTGAAGTGGAACCGCTCGGGGCGCAGTGGCTCGACGAACGGGGCCAGGTAGGACAGCGCCTCCTCGGCGGACAGCACCATGCCGGGGCGTACGAACCCCTCCGCGGACAGCAGTTCCATCAGCTCCGCGGGCTTGCGGTCCAGAGCGAGTCGGACCATCCGGCCGAAGGTGGGGGGCAGGCCGTGCGGCAGGCGAGCCACCGCGCCGAAGTCGATCACGCACAGCCGGCCGTCGGGAAGCATCATGAAGTTCCCGGGGTGCGGGTCGGCGTGCAGCAGGCCGGCGCGGGCGGGGGAGGAGAAGTGGAA
The DNA here is from genome assembly GCA_036562635.1 of Pseudonocardiaceae bacterium. Taxonomy (GTDB): domain Bacteria; phylum Actinomycetota; class Actinomycetes; order Mycobacteriales; family Pseudonocardiaceae; genus DATCJU01. The sequence goes on along the minus strand of DATCJU010000121.1, from coordinate 7,861 downwards.
CTCCGACAGGAGCCGACCCGCCAGGTCCCGCTCCTCCCGCTCCCCGGACCGGATGATCGTCGACAGGGGCGTGCCCGTCACCCACTCGGTGACCACCACCCGGGGCGCGCTCGCCACGACCCGGGGCACGTGTACCTCCGCGTCGCCGTCGAAGGCGGCGGCGAACGCGCGCTGGCTGTTGGCCTCGTCGCGGTAGTCCAGTTCCTCGACCATGCGGTCACGCAGCTCGGCCAGCAGCGGCTTGACCTCGGTTCCCGGGATCAGGGCCTGGAGCAGGCGGCTGAACCGCTGGAGCTGGCGCAGGTCGGCGAGCAGGGCCTCGTCCGCCCCGGGGTACTGCACCTTCACCGCGACCTCGCGACCGTCGTGCCACACCGCGTGGTGCACCTGTCCGATGCTGGCCGCCGCGGCGGGCTCGTCGTCGAACTCGCGGAACCGTCGGGTCCAGCTGCGGCCGAGTTGTTCGGCGAGCACGCGGTGCACGGTGCGGGTCGGCATCGGCGGGGCCGCGGACTGGAGCCTGGTCAACGCATCGCGGTACGGGGCGGCCAGTTCCTCCGGCACGGCGGCCTCGAACACGCTCAGCGCCTGGCCGAACTTCATGGCGCCGCCCTTGAGCTGTCCGAGCACCGCGAACAACTGCTCGGCGGTGCGGGCGGAGAACTCGGCCGACACTTCCTCGGCGCTACGGCCGGCCAATCGCTTACCCCAGCCCGCCGCGGCCCGGCCCGCGACACCGAGGGGCAGGCTGGCGAGCTTCATCGTGCGCTGCACGGCCCGGCGGGGGATGTCGGTCACGCGGCGATTCTCCTTCGCTCAGGGGTCGGACGGCACTGCTTTACCGAAAGTGTTTCGGCATGTAAGCCCTTACGTAGCCAAACTACATTTCGTACCACCATGGGATGGGGTGTCACCCGGGGTCATCATGCCTTGTCAGGCCGACACTGCGAAGGCCCCGCAACCGCACTCGCGGTGCGGCGGCGCCGAACGGCGGCGCAGCACCCCGTCCAACGGGTCCAACTCCAGCACGGCGTTCCACGAGGGCGGGCGGCGGGTCGGGCCGTACGCCCACCCCAGCGCCAGCAGGGCCTGTCCCACGGCGAGCGCCGCAGCCGCCGCTGCACCCGGCAGATCGGCCGGTTGCGGCCGGTCCGCGAGCTGGGCCGCGAGCACCGGCCACTGCGGGTCGGCGTCCCGTCGGTGCAGCGCCACACAGCGCAGGCAACTGCTGCGCCCGGGAAACACCAGGGGACCCACCACGGCGACCCCCTCCCGCACCGACACGGGAAGGTGGGGGACACGTCTCGCGGTCAGCGCGGTCACCAGCTCCGGAGCGGCCACCGGTCCGGAGGCCAGCACGACCAGGTCGACATCCCCCTGTGGTGGCCGTGCGGCGACCCTCGTCTCGGGAGCGACCCGGCGTACCGCGTCCGCCACCGCCGCCGCGCGTGGGCGTCCCACGTCGGAGGCCGGATAGGCCAGGCCGACCTCCTCGGAGGTGACCGCACCGTCGGCCGCCAGGTGCACCCGCCCCACCCCGCAGGCGGCGAGCAGCGAGGCCACCGCGGAACCGACCCGCCCGGCCCCGTGCACCGCCACGGTCGCGTCGGCCCGCGCCCGCACCGCACCCCGACGTGGGCTCCCGGCACGCAGGCACCAGGTCAGTGTCTCGGCGGCCAGCCGGGGCGGGCACCCACCACCCGTGCCGGCGGGGTCGGTCGCGGCGTCCTCGAGCAGCCCGGCCCGGGTGAGCAAGGCCAGCAGGTGGGACACCTCGTCCGGGCGCACCCCGGCGTGGCGGGCCCGCGCGACCAGCTCGTCCACCCGGTGCCGGCCGTCGAGTTCGGGCAGCAGGGCGACCAGCCCGGGGGACAGGTCCGCCACGACGACCGCGTGTCGCGGGTCCAGGCCCAGCTGGACGGTGTGACCGTCCCGGCGCAGTACGGCGAGCCCGGGGAGCAGACGGGGCCGGGCGGCGGAGGGGAGAGGACAGGGAACCCCACCGGGCGTTCCCAGCCCGAGGGAGGGGGCGGTACCGCGTGGCATCCGGGTGGGGGCGTCCTCCCGGACGACGGCGTGGTGGGGCAGGGAGTGGGGGGACAGGGAACTGCACGTCATGCCCGGCAGCCTGGCAGCGCCGACGCATCCGTCCGAACGGTTCTCCACAGGGGGCGGCGGCGATCCACAACCGGCAGCGAGGGCCTTGTCGACCTTCGATCATCCGTGCTAGGTGCGCCGCCGGTGGACCACACCGGTACCGCGCTGCGTCTGGTCCGTCGCCGGCTCGGACGGTACCCCGGCGAGGTGCGCCGCCCGGGAGAGCTCCCGGCCCCGGGCGGCGCACCTCGGGAGGCCCCCGGCCGGGATCAGGCCTTGCCGAGGATTCGGGTCATCCGCGTGCCGCACACCGGACAGGTGCCCTTGGCCATGCGGCGACCGTTGGTCTCCTCCACGTTCCCTTCGAACTCCCGCTTCTCCCGGCACTTGACGCAGTAGCCGGTGTAGGTCTCGGCCATTGACGGCTCCTCCGCTCCTGGATCGCCCGGGGCGCTGGCACCCATGGCCGCCCACCACCCCGAGAGTTGCGGGCACGCTACTCCCGCACCCTGCGGATACCCGCGTACGCACGCCCAGCCGGCCGCACTCCGCGACATGTTTCACCCACACCGGTGGCCCTCTTTTCCGGTTCACCCCCCTGGCGGACGACTTCGCCGCATACGGTTGGCCCGTGGCCGAACCGCGGGTCGAGGTACGCCGGAGCCGGCGCCGTCGCCGGACCGTGAGCGCCTACCGGGATGGCGACACGGTCGTGGTGCTGATTCCCGCCCGGATGAGCAGGGCGGAGGAGGAGCGTTGGGTGGCCGAGATGCTCCGTCGGCTGGATCGCAGTGAGCAGCGGCGGCGCTCCCCGGCCAGGGAGTCGGACGCGGCGCTGCTCGCCCGGTGCCGGGAACTGGCCGCCCGCTACCTGGACGGCCGTGCCGAGCCGGCCAGCGTGCGCTGGGTGCCGCCGATGCGGACCCGCTGGGCCTCGTGCACCCCGGGGGAGCGCACCATCCGGGTCAGCGAGCGTCTGCGCGAGGCCCCTGGCTGGGTCGTCGACTACGTCCTGGTGCACGAACTGGCGCACCTGTTGGTGCCGGGGCACGGGGACGACTTCTGGCAGCTGGTCCGGCGCTACCCCAGGACCGAACGGGCCATCGGCTACCTGGAGGGACTGTCCGCGGCCGCCATGTGGGGCGTGACCGGGCTCGGGGAGGACACCGACGAAGCGGCCTGCTCCGACCAGGGAGCGCCCGAACGGACCTGACCCCGGTGGGAACCGACCCCGGTGGGGCCGGCCCACCGGGGGTACAGCGTCCTGACCGGCGACGGGGTCAGCTCCGGCCCTCGCCCGGTTCGTCGTCGCGTCGCTCGTCGCCCCGGTCCCCGCGGTTGGAGTCGTCCTTGCGGCCCTCCTCCCGCTCGCCCTCGGCCTCCGTTCGTCCGAGCTCGGCAATCGGGTCCGCCAGGGTGGTCGACTCGGAGCCGAGCCGCTCGGCGAACTCCATCGGGTCGTCCAGGTCCTTGGCGCTGGGTACGAGATCGGGATGTGCCCAGATCCGGTCCCGGGCCTCGATGCCGTAGCGGTCGCCCACCAGGCGCCACAGGGCAGCGGCGGCCCGCAGACGTCGCGGTCGCAGCTCCAGCCCGACCAGGGTGGCGAAGGTCTGCTCGGCGGGCCCGCCGGAGGCGCGGCGACGGCGCAGCGTCTCCCGCAGTGCCTCCGCACCGGGCAACCGCTCGCCGACCGCGTCGCCGACCACCACGTCCACCCAGCCCTCGACCAGGGCGAGCAGGGTTTCCAGCCGGGCCAGCGCGTTCTTCTGCTCGGGGGTGGTCTGCGGTTCCAGCACACCCGAGCGCAGCGCCTCCTCGATGGAGGTCGGGTTCATCGGGTCGATCTGGGTCGCCAGCTCCTCCAACGCCGAGGTGTTGACCTTGATCCCGCGGGCGAACTCCTCGACGGTGGCCAGCAGCCGCTGCCGCAACCACGGCACGTGCGCGAAGAGCCGGTGGTGTGCCGCCTCCCGGGCGGCCAGGAAGACCATCACCTCACCGGCCGGACGCTCCAGGCCCGCGGTGAACCGCTCGATGTTGGCCGGCAGCAGCGCCGCCACTCCCTCCGGGCCGAGCGGTAGACCGACGTCGGTGGAGCCGAGGACCTCGTCGGCCATCTGCCCGAGCGCGTTGCCGAGCTGCGAGCCGAAGGCGAGCCCTCCCATCTGGTTCAGCATGGCCATCAGGGGGCCGGCGGCCGCCTTGGCCTCCTCGGGCATGGCGTCCACCCAGGCACCGGAGACACGTTGCGCCACCGGATCGCACAACCGTTGCCAGGTCCCCAGCGTGTGCTCCACCCAGTCCTGGGCCGACCAGGCCTGCGCGGTACGGGTGCCCGTGGGCAACACGGTGACCGGGTCGAGCCAGACCTCGGCGAGACGGACGGCCTCCGCCACCGCCTTGCCCTGTTCCGGGGTGGGCGGTGTGGTACCGCCGCTGCCGGCCACCCGCTGCACGGCGAGCTGCTTGGCGAGGCCGTAGTTGACCGGCCCGGAGCTGCTCTGCGCATGGCTGAGGATCTGGCCGAGCTGGGTGAGCATCTGCCCGAGCGCGCCGAAGTCGAACGCCCCGCCGGGGAAGCCGGGCGGGAACCCGCCGGCACCCGGGGGGAAGCCACCCGGGGGGAACCCTCCGGGTGGAGTGGGGCCGCTCCCGCCTGGCCGGTTCTTGCCCGGCTCGTTCCGCGAGGAGCCGCCTTCGCCCCGCTTCTCGGGGTCCTGTTCGGGGTCCGGGCCGCTGAACCCGAACGGCAGATCCGTCATATCTCCACCGTACGCGGGGCAGTCATGATCCGTGCCCGCCGGTTCGCCGTGGGCGCAACATCGATGTCGTGCGTCCCTGCCCTTACGCTGTGGCCTCGTGACTCGCCGTACCTGGACCCTGGTGCTGAGCTTCCTGTTGGTCGCGCTGCTCGGCCTGGCCGGGGGTGCCGTGCGCGTGCCCTACGTGGCACTGGGCCCGGGCCCGACCTACGACACCCTCGGCAGCCGCGACGGGCAGGAGATCGTGCGGCTGGACGGTGAACCGGAGCAGGAGACCGGTGGACAACTCGTCATGACCACGGTCTCGGTGGCCGACGGCATCACCCTGTTCGGTGCGCTCGGCCTGTGGGTCAGCGGACGGTACGCCCTCGCACCGCGGGAGGAGTACTTCCCGCCGGAGAAGACCGAGGACCAGGTCGAGAAGGAGAACGTCCGCGCCTTCGAGCAGTCGCAGTCCTCGGCCGAGGTGGCGGCCCTCCGCTACCTGAACCAGCACCACGGGCGGAACTACCCCATGGTGGTCGTGGTCGGTGAGGTGGTGGAGGGAGGCCCGTCCGGCCAGGTGCTCGAACCGGGGGACCGGCTCGTCGCGGTGAACGGCCGGCACGTGTCCCAGGCCGACGAGGTGCGGGCCGCGCTGGAGGCCACCCGACCGGGGGACCAGATCGAGGTGGTGGTGCAGCGGGGTCAGGAGCCGGAGCGGACCGAGCGGATCACCCTGGGTCGGAGCGAGGACCGGGAGCAGGGCTTCCTGGGCATCGTCCCGATCGACCAGCCGCAGGTGCCGTTCGACATCGACATCGCACTCGACGACGTCGGTGGCCCGTCCGCCGGTCTGATCTTCGCGTTGGCGATCGTGGACAAGCTCACCCCGGGGCAGCTCACCGGTGGCATGGCGGTGGCCGGTACCGGGGAGATCGACACCCAGGGTCGGGTGGGGCCGATCGGGGGTGTCCGGTTCAAGATGATCGCCGCGAAGGAGGCGGGAGCCCAGGTCTTCCTGGTGCCCGAGGGCAACTGTGCCGAGGCGCGCGGTGAGGTTCCCGACGGACTGCGACTGGTGCGGGTGACCACGCTGGAGGACGCCGTGCGGTCCCTGGAGGCACTGCAGCACGGAGGCGACGTCCCCAGCTGCTGAGCCACTGCACCGGGGAACGACGTCCCGACCGGGCCCGGGCGGGGCGTGACTCGGGAGGGAGCCCGGCACCCGGTCCGGGTGCCGGGCGGACGCTCAGCTCAGGGTGCCCAGCAGGGCGGCGACCAGGTTGGGCGCCAGATCGGGGTGCTCGATGACCTGGTCGGGCTCGTCCTCGTGCCCACGCAGCCGCAGCACGCAGGCACCCGTGCCGTCGCGCAGCACCGCCGCCACCAGCCGGGCCTCCTGCCGCTGTGGGTGCTCGGCGACGAAACGTTCGATGGCCTCCTGGTCGGTCTCGTCCGGAAGCTCGGCCTCGACCTCGGGCGGCAGGACGACGATCTCCTGGGCCAGGGCGCAGCCCGAGACCGTCTCGGGCCAGGTGATCCGGGCCAGGGACTCGGCCAGGTCGCCCTCGGGAAGCGGGTCCTGGGCCACCGGGGTGAGCGGGGCCTGGGGGTTGAGCTGGTCGGCCAGGCTCGGTTCGTTCGCCAGCAGCTCCGACGTCCGCACCAGGGCGAACAACTGGGGCTGCTGGTCCCAGCCGGCGGAGGCGACGAAGTCCTCCACCTCCCTGGCGATCGCAGGAAGTGCGGGGATCAGATCGGACGTGGTGCTCTCGGCGGACATGCCCCCATGCTCCCACTGTCCGCGGATCGGGGCCGCCCGGGGCACGGGGAGGGGCCGGTACGTGCACGAACACCGGGTCGTTGCCGCCCGGTTTCTCGGGAACTCCGGTGTACCTCACTAGAGTTGGACATACTGGACGCCCGTCCGGTCGACACCTCGGCCGGACGTGGCCAGGATGTCCTCGTCGAACACGGCTGGAGGAGTGTGCCTCGTGGCCATGCGGCCCTCGGTCGGAATGCCGAGCCTGTCCAAGCGCAGCCGGATCCTGCTCGTCATCGGCGCGATTCTGCTGGTGGGCATGGTGAGCGGCTCCCGCCTGCTCAACACCTACGTAAGCTGGCTGTGGTTCGGTGAGGTCGGCTACCGCTCAGTCTTCAACACCGTACTGCTCACCCGGCTGGCGCTGTTTGTCATCGTGGGCCTCGTGGTCGGCGGTGTGGTGGCGGCGAACCTCGTCATCGCCTACCGGACCCGTCCGGTGTTCGTGCCGGTCAGCGGGCCGGACGACCCGGTCGCCCGGTACCGCTCCTTCATCATGCAGCGCCCCCGTCTGTTCGCGATCGGGGTGCCCGCGCTGGTCGGGCTGATGGCCGCGGGGGCCGCACAGAACGACTGGCAGGTCGTCCAGCTCTTCCTGAACGGCACCGACTTCGGCACCACGGACCCCGAGTTCGGCAAGGACGTCGGGTTCTACGCCTTCAACCTGCCCTTCTACACCTGGTTGCTCAACTGGGGCTTCATCGCGGTCACCCTGTCGTTCTTCGCCGCCCTGGTGGGGCACTACCTGTTCGGCGGCATCCGGGTGGGCGGCCGCGGGCAGGCGTCGCTGGCCGCGCGGGCACAGCTCGCGGTGCTGATCGGGCTCTTCGTGCTGCTGAAGGCGGTCGCCTACTACTTCGACCGTTACGAGCTGCTGTTCTCCGAGCGCAAGGCCAACTTCCACGGCGCGACCTACACCGACCTGCACGCCCTGCTGCCGGCGAAGCTGATCCTGCTGTGCATCTCGATCTTCTGTGCGATCGCCTTCTTCGCCGGGGCCTTCATGCGCAACCTGCAGCTGCCGGCGATCGCGCTGGTCCTGCTGGTGCTGTCCGGCCTGCTGGTGGGCACGGTGTGGCCGACGGTGCTGGAGCAGTTCTCGGTCAAGCCGAACGCCAACCAGAAGGAAGCGGTGTCGATCCAGCGGAACATCGCGGCGACCCGGGAGGCGTACGGGTTGACCGACGACAAGGTG
>DATCJU010000101.1:0-7459 GCA_036562635.1 Pseudonocardiaceae bacterium | reverse complement strand
CGGGACCTGGACGTGCTGCGGTCGGTGCTCGGGGACGAGAAGCTGACCTACCTGGGCTACTCCTACGGCACCCGGCTCGGCACCACCTACGCCGAGATGTTCCCGGACAACGTGCGTGCCCTGGTGCTCGACGGCGCGGTGCTCCCGCACACGGACACCGTCGCCCAGGTCACGGGACAGGTCGCGGGGTTCCAGCTCGCCCTCGAGTCGTTCCTGGAGTGGTGCACCGAGCGGGACGACTGTCCGCTGGGGGACGATCCCGAGACGGCCGAGCAGGAGCTGAACCGGATGCTGGAACCGCTGAAGGAGAAGCCGCTGTCGGTGAAGGACCGCAAGCTGTCCTACAACGACGCGGTCACCGCGGTGATCCAGGCCATGTACAGCGACGAGCTCTGGATCCTGCTCCGCGACGGTCTGGAGGAGCTGGCGAACGACGAGGGCACCACACTCCTGCTGCTGGCTGACGCCTATCTGGGGCGGGACACCGACGGCCGGTACTCCACCCAGATGGACGCGTTCCTCGCCATCCGTTGTGTCGACGAGCCGCCGGTGAAGGACCGCGAGCTGCTCCGGCAACAGATCGAGCAGCTGCGGGCACAGGCCGGGGACAACCGGCTGCTGATCGACCCCGACCAACCGGTGGCGCTGGACGCCTGTGCGTTCTGGCCGGTGCCGCCGACCAGCGAGCCGCACGAGCTGTCGGTGCCGGGGCTGCCGCAGGTGCTGGTGATCTCCACCACCGGTGACCCGGCCACCCCGTACCAGGCGGGGGTGGACCTGGCCCGGATGCTGAACGCCCGACTGCTGACCTACGACGGCGACCAGCACACCGTGGCGCTGCAGGGCGTGCCGTGCGTCGACGAGGTGGTCGTCGACTACCTCGTCGACCTGACGCTGCCCGATGCGGACGTGGACTGCTGAGCCGCCCACCGCGTGACCTTGCCGCCGGCCCGGCCCGGTGGTGGGGTCCGGGGACGAACCGGTGGACGTGACACCGTGACACCGGCCTCGGGTGGCATAGGCTTCGGCCATGGATCGCCAGCAGGAGTTCGTGCTGCGCACGCTCGAGGAACGCGACATCCGCTTCGTGCGGCTGTGGTTCACCGACGTGCTCGGTTTCCTCAAGTCGGTTGCGGTGGCTCCCGCGGAGTTGGAGGGGGCGTTCGCGGAGGGCATCGGCTTCGACGGCTCGGCGATCGAGGGCTTCGCCCGGGTGTACGAGTCGGACATGGTCGCCAAACCCGACCCCTCCACCTTCCAGGTGCTGCCGTGGGAGACCCCGGACGGGGCGCACTACTCGGCCCGGATGTTCTGCGACATCGCGATGCCCGACGGCTCACCCTGCTGGGCCGATCCCCGACACGTGCTGCGGCGTGCCCTGGCCAAGGCCAGTGAGGCCGGGTTCACCTTCTACGTGCACCCGGAGATCGAGTTCTTCCTGCTGCGCAACGTGCCCACCGACGGCACCCCACCCGAGCCGGCCGACTCCGGTGGCTACTTCGACCAGGCCAGTCACGACGCGGCGCCCCACTTCCGGCGGCACGCCATCGAGGCACTGGAGTCGATGGGCATCTCGGTGGAGTTCAGCCACCACGAGGGCGCACCGGGACAGCAGGAGATCGACCTGCGCTACGCCGACGCCCTGACCATGGCCGACAACGTGATGACCTTCCGGTACGTGGTCAAGGAGGTGGCGCTCAAGCAGGGAGTGCGTGCGTCCTTCATGCCCAAGCCCTTCTCCGACCAGCCGGGCTCGGGCATGCACACCCACGTGAGCCTGTTCGAGGGGGACCGCAACGCGTTCTACGACAGCGAGGACCCCTACGAGCTGTCCGCCGTCGGCAAGGCGTTCGTGGCCGGACTGCTCCGGCATGCCCGCGAGATCACCGCGGTGACCAACCAGTGGGTGAACTCCTACAAGCGGCTGATCGTCGGTGGTGAGGCACCGACCGCGGTGTGCTGGGGCCACGCCAACCGCTCGGCGCTGGTGCGGGTGCCCATGTACTCGCCGGGCAAGGCCTCCTCCCGCCGGGTGGAGATCCGCAGCCTGGACTCGGCGTGCAACCCCTACCTGGCCTACGCGGTGATCCTGGCCGCCGGCCTGAAGGGAATCCAGGAGGGGTACGAGCTGCCGCCGGAGGCCGAGGACGACGTGTGGTCACTCACCGAGGCGGAACGCCGGGCCGCCGGCTACGAGAGCCTGCCGCAGAACCTGGCCGAGGCGCTGCAGGTGATGGAGTCCTCGGAGCTGGTCGCCGAGACGCTGGGCGAGCACGTCTTCGACTTCTTCCTGCGCAACAAGCGCGCCGAGTGGGAGGCCTACCGGCGGCAGGTGACCCCGTACGAACTGAAGACCTACCTGCCCATGCTGTGAGGCCGCGCGGGAACCGTGGCCCGGCGTGGCCGCGAAAACACCGCCAGTAGGTTCTGCGTCGTGCACGACCGCAGTCCCGAGGTGAACCAGCCCGCCGCAGAATCGTCCCCCGTACCAGCCGGAACAGCGGGGGAACAGGTGGCGGAGCCGCTGCAGGAGGCAGTGACGGAGGGTCCGAGCCCCGCCGGGGAGGAACCCACCCGGCCGGTGGACACCCTCGCCGAGGAACCCGGGCCGGGAGACGAACCCGGCGCGGCTCGGCCCCCGGAGGACCAGGAGCCGCACGGGACGATCACCCCGGCCGCCGGGGGCGCCGCCTCCGACCAGGAGCGGGGTGACGGTGCGACCACCCCGACCCCGGTCGACACCGCGGAACAACCGGTCTGGCGGGAACACGTCCCGCCCCACCCGAAGCCGCAGACCCCGGGCCCGGTGGACGAGGTGTCGTCGGAGGGCACCGAGGACGGAACGACCCGGGAAGCGAACTCCCCCGGGCAGGGGGAACCGGACCGGACCGCCGGTCCGACGGACCTGCCGGACCCGGACGGGTACCCCACCGTGGCGATGCCGTTCGTCGGTGGACCCGACTCACCTACCCTGGCAATGCCGGTGGTGGTCCCCGCCCCCGTGGAGGAGGGCGCCTCCGAGCACTCCCCGGCCACCACCGACGAGCACTCCCCGGCCACCACGGCCGAACCGGAACCTGCGGACGCGGAAACCCCCAGGCTCACCGCATGCACCGTCGCGTTCCGCAGCGAACTCGCCGCACTGCGCGTGCTGGCCGAGAGCTTCCTGATCCACCACCCGTACGCCCGGTTCGTGGTCCTGCTGGTCGACGGTGACTCCGACGCCGGCCCGGACTCGACGGATCCCGTGGACTCCGGGGTACTGCTGCCCGCCGACATCGGTGTGGACCCCGTCGAACTGGTCCGGCTGGCCACCGCCTGCACCACCGAGGAGTTGCGACTGGTGCTCCAGTCCCGCCTGTTGGCGCACCTCCTGCGCACGGTCGACGGGCCGGTGCTGCACCTCGATCCCCGGGTGCAGGTGTTCGCCCCCCTCGACGACCTGGTGCTACCCCCGCTCACCACCGCGCCGCTGGTGCTGGTCCCCCGGGTGCTGGAGCCCCTGCCCCGGGACGGGCTGCGCCCCACCGTGGAGGAGCTGACCGCCAGCGGCCGGTACGAACCGGGATTGCTGGCGGTGGCCCCGGGCGCCGAGTCGTTCCTGGCGGCGTGGGCCCAGCAGGCCCGGGAAGCCCCCGGCACCGCGGGCGGTTTCCTGGAGGGGGCGCCGGCCCTGGTCGACCACTACGTGCTGCGGGACCCGGGGCTGGGCTTCTCGGTGTGGAACGCGGGACAGCGCGAGCTGGGCCGCACCGAGGAGGGGGTCCTCACCGCGGCCGGGGCGCGACTGCGCACCGTGCACTTCGCCGGGTTCGACCCGCAGCGCCCCTGGCTGTTGTCCGCCGAGGTGGCGGACCGGCCCCGGGTGCTGCTGTCCGAGCATCCGCTGGTGGCCGAGCTGTGCGCCCGCTACCGCCAGGAGCTGGCCCGAGCCCGGCACGGCAAGGAGGTGCTGCCCAACCGTTTCGAGGCACTGCCGGACGGCACCCCGCTGCCCGCGGCACTGCGGCGCGAGTACCACCGGGTCTGGTTGGCCGCCGAGCGCGCCGGACAGCAGCCCCCGCCCGCCGCCTTCGCTCCGCCCGCCCCGGGAGGTTCCGGCGGGACGAGCCCGGCGGGGCGGGCCGCGGCGGAGTTCCTGGAGTGGGCCTGCGCCCCGGCCGACGAGCGGCAGCGTGCCACCGGTGGGTCTCGGTGGACGGCTGCGGTGTGGGTGGAGGACGCCGAGCTGCGACGCCGGTTCCCCGACCCCTTCGGCGCGGACGCCGCGGCCTTCCGCGAGTGGTGCCTGCAGCACGGGGTGCCGGCCGGACGGGTGCATCCCGAGGCCATTGGGCAGCCCAGCCGACAGACGGGGCCGGAACTGGTGGACCAGCTCGGGATCGCCGTGCTCGGCGAGGGCGAACTGGGCAGGGCCCTGCGTGCCGTGGTACGTGCCTCCGGGCTGCCGATCTCGGACCGGCCGATCTACCCGGTGGTGGTGCGTTGTCCCGGTGCTCCGCCCGCTCCACGGGACCGGTACGTGATCGAGCTGCGCCCGGACGCGGTACCCGCCACCACGGCCCAGGCGGAGGGGCCCGACGAGCTGTGGGTGCTGTCCGAGGCCGGTCGGCGCAGCGCGGGCCAGGGTGGACGGGTCCCCGTCCGGGCGGTCGTCCTGCCGGTGTCGGACCCGGGTGAGCCGGACGCCGCCGCCCGGCTCGCCGCCCGCAGGCAGCTGGGCCTGCCCGAGGACGTGGTGGTGTTCGTCGGCCTGGCCGACCACGCCGAGGAGCGGCGGGGCAACGCGCTGGGACTGGTCTCGGCCTTCCTGGCCGCCTTCAGCGAGCGCCGGGACGTGCGGCTGGTGCTGCTGGTGCGCGGCGCCCGGGAGTACCCGGAGGCCGCCGAGCGGCTGCGGTTGGCCACCGCCGTGGACCCACGGGTGGTGCTGGTCGAGGAGGAACGGCCCGCGGCGGATCCGGAGGGTGGGCTGCCCGTCGAGCTGATCGACGCCGCCGACTGCGTGGTCTCGTTGCACCGGGCGCACACCATCGGTGCCGAGGACCACGGTGGTGCGGGGGAGCGGACCGCCCTGCTGCTGGCTGCCGCCGCGGTGCGCGGTGTGACGGTCCTGGCCAGTGACCACGGAGCCGTCGCGGAGTGGTTCGCCGGGTCGACCGGTGGTGAGGCCGCGGTGCTGGTCCCCTGCCACCAGGGTGGGACGGAACCGGACCTGCAGGCGGCGGCGCGACTGCTGCGTGCGGTGGCCGAGGACCTGGAGGGCGCCCGGCGGGTCGGGGCGCGGGGACGGGAGCACGTGCTGCGCACCCGGGACCTGACCGGCTCCGTCGAGCAGGTGCGTGAGCGTGTCGAGCAGGCGTACCGCACCTGGCGGGCACGACGGTCCCAGGTCGCCCGCGGGCCCGCCGACGACCCGCTCCGGCCGCTGCTGCTGGCCCGGCACGCGTTGCACCGTCAACCGGACGTCGACGCGCAGAGCCGGACCCCGATGGCACCCGCGCTGCGCAAGGCGGTGCTGCGGGTGTTGGGGCACTACGACAACCACCTGCGCGAGGTGATGGGTGCGCTGGTGGACGGTGTCGAGCGGACGGTACGGGAGCTGGTCCACCGGCAGGAGCAGCTGCGGGACGGGATCGGCCTGGCGGAACTGGACGTGCTCCGCGCGGAGCTGGGACGGCTGGCCGAGCGGCAGCAGCAGCTCGCCGACCAGTTGTTGGGCACCGACGACGGGGTGCTCCGGGCGCGGGCGGACCTGGCGGTCCAGGGACGGCGGTTGGCTGCGCTGGAGGAGGCGCTGGCGGCGGAGTCGGCCCGGCGGGCGGAGCAGGTGGACACGCTGGCCGAGCGCCTGGACCGTCTCACCATGGCCGTGAACCGCACTCTCGACCGGGTCGAGGCCGTCGAGGCCCGGGTCGCCGAGGTGACGCGGGTCCGGGAGGGTGAGCTCGAGCTGAGCCGTCAGATGACCGGTCAGGCGATGCGGACCGTCGACACGCTGCGCCGGGTGGTGCTGCGGGAACACGAGCGGAACGACCCGCGGGGTCAGGAGGAGCTGTCCGCACGGTTCGGGCCCACGTCCCTGGTGCTGTGCGACGCGGGGCTGCTCCGGCTTCCGGCCGAGGACTCGGTGATGTTGCCGTGGTTGTCCACCAACGGCACGTGGGAGCCGGAGATCGGTGGCCTGATCGACTCGTTGATGGAGCCGGGCGGCATGTTCCTCGACGTGGGGGCGTACGTCGGCTACCACACCCTCCGGGTGCTGAGCCGGATCGGCACCGCGGGCGCCGTGGTCGCGGTCGAACCCTGTGCCCGGTCGGCCGAGCTGTTGCGGCACAACGTCGAGGTGAACGTCACACCGGCCGTGGCGGGACGACTGGTGCTCGTGCAGGCCGCGGCGTGGGACGGCCCCGGGACGTTGACGTCGGAACCGGCGCTGACCGGCGGGGTGGCGGTGCGTCCGGCGCCGGTTGCGCAGCCGACGGGGGTCGCACCGTCGGACGGCGCGGCCTCCGGGGGTTCGGGAGCGCTGCCGGACGGAACGGGTGTACCGGTCGGAGGCGACGGGGCGTCCGTGAGCGGGAACACGGTTCCGGCGGTCCGGTTGGACCAGGAGCTGGAGAACCACCCCGTGCTGAATGGCATGCGGTTGTCGGTGGTGAAGGTCGACACACCGGGATGTGGTCACCGGGCGTTGGGAGGGCTGGTGCGCCTGCTGCGTCGGGACCGGCCGCATGTGATCTGTTCCTTCTCCCCGTCCGCGGTCGCCGCCCTGGGAGACGACCCCGGTGCGGCGCTGCGCGAGTTCGGGACCTGGGGGTATGACCTGGTGCCCCTGGGCGCGACCAGCCCGATCTCGCCGGACGACGTGCTGAACGCCGCAGAGGCGGCGGGGCCCGGCTCCACCGCCATGCTGTGGCTGCGTCCGCGTACGCGAGCCCTGTGATCGGGTGACTGCCCGGCTCCGCCGTCCGGGATCACGGCGGAGCCGGGCAGTCGTCCCGTGTCAAGCCTCTGACCAGGCGATTTGACTTCTGCGGCGCGTGTGCGTAACTTTCTCCTCGCCGCACGGGAGGCCGGACGACGACGGGGCGGAGGCCCTGGCGAGGACGGCCGAAGGAGACGGTCCCAGCGGGAGCTGGTGAACGGCTCGTCCGGGTCGAGCGGGTTGACACCGCGACACGAACCGGGTAGATTGGTGCGGCCTCCGGGACGAGGCTCCAGCGGTCAGCCACGGGGTTGGCCGGTCGGGAGCGGAACGGACCGGAAGAGCTCTGAAGAGCACCCCGCCCCGGATCGAGATGATGAGTCTCGTGATGGTGTGCGTGTGTTCCTTGAGAACTCAACAGCGTGCCGAATGTATGCCAGTGACGTGGTTCCCTGTTTTTGGGGTTCCTTTGAGAGTGTGTGAGCCTGCTGGCGCCTGGCCTGGTGGTTGGGTGTTGGTGGGTGGTTGAAC
>DATCJU010000100.1:0-1769 GCA_036562635.1 Pseudonocardiaceae bacterium | reverse complement strand
CGGGACCTGGACGTGCTGCGGTCGGTGCTCGGGGACGAGAAGCTGACCTACCTGGGCTACTCCTACGGCACCCGGCTCGGCACCACCTACGCCGAGATGTTCCCGGACAACGTGCGTGCCCTGGTGCTCGACGGCGCGGTGGATCCCAGCCAGGACCTGGTGGAGCAACTGGTGGCGCAGGCGGCCGGTTTCCAGAGGTCCTTCGACGCGTTCGCCGCCTCCTGCACCGCCCGGGAGCAGTGCCCGCTGGGGAACGATCCGGCGCAGGCGGTGTCGAGGTTCCGTGCACTGGTGGATCCGTTGCTGCAGCAGCCGGTCCCGGCCGGGAACGGGCGCAGTCTCTCCCACGGCGACGCGCAGACCGGGGTGATCCAGGCGTTGTACAGCGAACAGCTGTGGCCCCTGCTGGAGAAAGGGCTGAGCGAGCTGGCCCAGGGTCGTGGGGACACGCTGATGCTGCTGGCCGACACCTACTACGGCCGCGGGGAGGACGGCCGGTACACGACCGTGCTCGACGCGTTGACCGCGGTCCGGTGCATGGACGACCCGCGCGTCACCGACCGTGCCGTCGTCGCCGAGGCGGACCGTCGCTACCGCGAGGCGGCACCGTTCCTGGACGACGGCAACGGGCCGTCACCGGCCTTGGACGCCTGCGCGTTCTGGCCGGTGCCGCCGACCAGCGAGCCGCACGAGCTGTCGGTGCCGGGGCTGCCGCAGGTGCTGGTGATCTCCACCACCGGTGACCCGGCCACCCCGTACCAGGCGGGGGTGGACCTGGCCCGGGCGTTGAACGCCCGGCTGCTGACCTACCAGGGTGAGCAGCACACCGTGGCGCTGCAGGGCGTGCCGTGCGTCGACGAGGTGGTCGTCGACTACCTCGTCGACCTCCGACTGCCGGAGACGAACACGATCTGCTGAACAGGCGATATCGGTAACGGAATGGCGACCAGGCCGTTCGGTGTCACCCACCTGATGCATGATCGGCAAGGTGCGGTGTCTCCGTAGGGTCAGTGGCCTTCTCCTGGCCGCCATGCTCGGCGCCAGTGCCTGCACCGTCGCCGTCGAGGGCGCCCCCTCCGCCATCACCCCCGAGCGACGTGGACCGGCGGGAACGGTGCCCACCGGGCTGGAGCGGTACTACGGCCAGGCCCTGTACTGGGGCGACTGCAGGCCCTTCGCCACCATGAGCCACCAGCGCGGGCTGTACCGCTCGAAGGACCTGGAGTGCACACAGGTCGAGGTGCCGCTGGACTACGCCGATCCGGACGGACGCACCATCAGCCTCGCGGTCCTGCGTCGCCCGGCCGGTGACCCGGAGCGGCGGATCGGAGTGCTGTTGATCAACCCGGGCGGGCCCGGTGCCTCCGGGATGGAGGCGGCAGCCGCCCTCAGCGCCGAGATCGAGAAGACCTCGATCGGTGAGCGGTTCGACTTCGTCGGCTTCGACCCCCGGGGAGTCGGTGCCAGCGAACCCGCCGTCCGGTGCCTGACCGACGAGGAACGGGACGCCGAACGGCTCGACCTGGACCTTGACCCCTCCCCCGAGGGAGTGGCCGAGACCGAGGCCGAGGAGCAGGCACTGGCGGCCCGGTGCGCCGAACGCAGCGGACTGGAACTGCTGGCCAACGTGGGCACCCGGGACGTGGCCCGGGACCTGGACGTGCTGCGGTCGGTGCTCGGGGACGAGAAGCTGACCTACCTGGGCTACTCCTACGGCACCCGGCTCGGCACCACCTACGCCGAGATGTTCCCGGACAACGTGCGTGCCC
>DATCJU010000096.1:0-19386 GCA_036562635.1 Pseudonocardiaceae bacterium | reverse complement strand
GGCCAGGTCGTAGGCCACGACGCCCGCCACCTTGACCTCCTGGCCGGCGGGGACGTCCCCGCCGCGCAGGTCGGTGTCGAGCAGCACGTCGAGCACGTAGAACTCGTTGAAGAACTCCACGTCCCGGGCGACGCACTGCTGGTAGAGCGTCTGCAGGATCATGTGGCCGGTGCGGTCCGCGGCGTAGCAGGCGCGGCGCACGGGGGCCTTGCCGTGCTCGGCGGTGTGGCCGCCGAAGCGACGCTGGTCGATCTTGCCCTCGGGCGTGCGGTTGAAGGGCAGGCCCATGTGCTCCAGGTCGATGACCGCGTCGATGGCCTCCTTGGCCATGATCTCCGCGGCATCCTGGTCGACGAGGTAGTCACCGCCCTTGACGGTGTCGAAGGTGTGCCACTCCCAGTTGTCCTCCTCGACGTTGGCCAGAGCGGCACACATACCGCCCTGCGCCGCGCCGGTGTGGGATCGGGTCGGGTAGAGCTTGGTCAGCACGGCGGTACGGCAGCGCTGCCCGGCCTCGATCGCGGCGCGCATGCCGGCACCGCCCGCGCCGACGATCACGACGTCGTACTTGTGGAACTGCATTGCTCTCTCCCTGCCGCCCGACGGGTCGGGAACGGTGTGTGTCGGATCAGTTCCCGATGTTCGGGTCGAAGGTGAAGATGACGAACGTGCCGAGCGCGACGATCAGCACTGTCGCGGTGTAGAGCAGCATCTTCAGCCAGAACCGCGTGGCGTCCTTGCGCGCGTAGTCGTTGATGATCGTGCGCAGGCCGTTCGCACCGTGCAGCTGGGCCAGCCACAGCATCGACAGGTCCCAGAACTGCCAGAACGGCGAGGCCCATCGACCCGCGACGAACGCGAAGTTGATGCGCTGCACGCCGCCGTCCAGGAAGAGCATGATCGTCATGTGGCCCAGCACCAGCAGGATCAGCGCCAGGCCGGACAGCCGCATGAAGAGCCAGCTGTACAGCTCGAAGTTGCTGCGCCGGGCCGCCGGGCGCTGCCGCCGGCGAGGAGCCTGGAGGCCTGCGGTCGTCTCGATCGTGGCTGCCATGTCAGGCCCCCCCGAACAGCTGAGTGATCGCCTTGCTGAGCAGGTGGTACGCACCGGGCACCATCACCAGCAGCCACAGGGCGAGGACGACCCACAGCATCGGACGCTGGTACTGCGTGCCCTTGGCCCAGAAGTCGACCAGCATCACTCGGACACCGTTCAGTGCGTGGAACAGCACGGCGGCGACCAGGCCCAGCTCCAGCAGGACCATGAGCGGGTGCTTGTAGGTCTCGATGACCTGGTCGTAGGCGTTCGGTGACACCCGTACCAGTGCGGTGTCCAGCACGTGTACGAACAGGAAGAAGAACGTGAGCACACCGGTGATCCGGTGCGCTACCCACGACCACATGCCGAGATCGCCGCGGTAGAGCGTCCCGCCGGTACGGGAGGTGCCCTCCCGCGCCGGCGCGCCGCCCATGCGCGCCTCGGAGGCGGTGGTGCTGGCCATGCGGACGGCCTCCAACGTCGCTGGTGGACTTGTGCTCCCCGTGGCCAGCCGTTGCGAACAGGGCTGTTCACGGGGCCTTGACCCACCGGATGCTAGTCCCGTGCGCACCTCGTGGCCCACCGGTCCCTGGTGCTTGTGACTGATCAGACATGCCGGAACCGGGTGCCCCACCTACGCTGAGCGCCGCATTCGTTCCGGTAGACGTGGGGATGACACCCCGTCGCCGTCCTGCTGCCACGGTGAACACGGCAATACGGAGAGTGACTTCTCCGTCACGGGAGACCGCCTGGCGGGCGGGTGGATCCATTCAGGCGCCAACGATTCGGTCACAGGGGGTCATCCCAGCTATCGGACCGCGATACCGGTGAGTACGGTCACCCGTCTGGAGCCTGGCCGGATCACACAGCGGTGGCAGTGAGCGGCCCGGCCGGTCCAGTTGTCATGGAGGGAGAGTCAGCCGTGCGTCGAATGCGGGGCCTCGCGATCGCGGCCGTCGCGCTCACCAGCGCGTTGGCGCTGTCCGCGTGTGCCAAGGACACGGGCGGTGGGAACACGGGTGGCGCCGCCCAGGGCGGCCAGCCGTGCAAGACGGTGGAGAAGCCGCAGGCCGCAGCCGGTACCAGCACCACCACCGAATCCGAGGAGAAGGTGGACGCGAGTGCGTTGAAGGTCGGTCTGGCCTTCGACATCGGTGGCCGTGGTGACGCCTCGTTCAACGATGCTGCCGCCGCCGGTCTGGACCGGGCCCAGGCCGAGATGGGCCTGCCCAAGCCCACCGAGCTGACCGCGGCGCCGCAGGAGCCGGAGGACGCCAAGCAGACGCGTCTGCGCCAGCTCGCCCGTGACGGCCACAACCCGATCATCGCCGTCGGATTCGCCTACGCCGAGGCGCTCAAGGTCGTCGCCCCCGAGTTCCCGGACACCCAGTTCGCCATCGTCGACGCGACGGTCGAGGGTGCGCCGAACGTCACCCCGCTGGTCTTCGCCGAGGAGCAGGGCTCGTTCCTGGTCGGTGTGGCCGCCGCCTACAAGAGCAAGAACTGCCACATCGGCTTCATCGGCGGTGTGGAGACCCCGCTGATCGCCAAGTTCGAGGCCGGTTTCGTCCAGGGCGCCAAGGCGGCCGCTCCCGACATCAAGATCGAGAAGAAGTACCTGACCCCGGCCGGCGACTTCACCGGGTTCCAGGACCCGAACAAGGGCAACGAGGCCGCCCGCGGCATGATCGAGTCGGGTGCGGACGTGCTCTACCACGCCGCCGGCGCCTCCGGTAAGGGCGTGTTCACCGCGGCCAAGGCGGCCGGTGTGCAGGCCATCGGCGTCGACTCCGACCAGTACAACCAGAAGACGGTGGAGAACGAGCGTGACGTGATCATCACGTCGATGCTCAAGCGGGTCGACGTCGCCGTGTACGACTACGTCAAGGCGGTCGCCAAGAACGACCTCGCCTCCCTGCCGAAGGTGTTCGACCTCAGCGTCGACGGTGTCGGCTACTCCACCTCGGGCGGCAAGATCGACGACATCAAGGACGTGCTCGAGGCGTACAAGGCGCAGATCATCTCCGGTCAGATCAAGGTTTCCGACCAGCCGGTCAGCTGACCCGGCAGCAGCCGTGCCTGTGGGCCCGGGAGGGAGTTGCTCCTTCCCGGGCCCCGGGCGTGCCGGGAGCTCGAAGGAGCAGCAACCACATGACCACCCCCACCCTCGAAGACCTGGGTCCGCCCGACCGTACGGACGGCCCGGACGCCGTGGTGCTCACCGGCATCACCAAACGGTTCCCCGGCGTGGTGGCCAACCGTGACATCCACCTGCGGGTGCGCCGCGGCGAGGTGCACGCGCTGTGCGGGGAGAACGGCGCCGGCAAGTCGACCCTGATGAAGATCCTCTACGGGATGCAGCACCCGGACGAGGGGACCATCGAGATCAACGGCAGGCAGGTGCACTTCCGGTCACCGGCCGACGCCATCGCCGCCGGTATCGGCATGGTGCACCAGCACTTCATGCTGGCCGACAACCTCACCGTGCTGGAGAACGTGGTGCTCGGGGCCGAGCACCTGCACGGCATCGGCAACCGGGCCCGGCGGCGCATCGTCGAACTCGCCGAGCAGACCGGCTTCCGGATCGACCCCGACGTGCTGGTCGAGCGTCTCGGCGTGGCCGACCGCCAGCGCGTGGAGATCCTCAAGGTGCTGTACCGGGGCGCGCGCATCGTCATCCTCGACGAGCCGACCGCGGTGCTGGTGCCGCAGGAGGTCGAGGAGCTGTTCACCAGCCTGCGCGCCATGCGGGACCAGGGCTACACGTTCCTGTTCATCTCGCACAAGCTCGACGAGGTGCGGGCGATCGCCGACAGCATCACCGTGATCCGCCGTGGCACCACGGTCGGCACCGCAGACCCGAAGACCATCAGCAGTCGGGAACTGGCCGAGATGATGGTCGGCAGCGAGCTGCCCAGCCCGGAGACCAGGGAGTCCGCGGCCGCCGGCCAGGAGGTGCTGCGGCTGGAGGGCCTGGAGCTGCGTGCCGACGACGGTTCGGACCGCGCCCTGCTCTCCGGCATCGACCTGGTGGTTCGCGCCGGTGAGGTGGTCGGCATCGCCGGTGTCGAGGGCAACGGGCAGACCGAGCTGGTCGAGGCGATCATGGGCATGCGCCGGATCAGCGCGGGCCGGGTGCTGCTGAACGGGCGCGACCTGACCAGGGCCGGCACCCTCGCCCGTCGGGAGGCCGGTATCGGCTACGTCCCCGAGGACCGCACCCGGCACGGTCTGCTGCTGTCCCAGCCGCTGTGGGCCAACCGCATCCTCGGGCACCAGACCCGCCGTCCCGTCGCCCGTGGCGGGTGGCTCGACCTGGCCGGCGCCCGGGCCGACACCGAACGGATCGTGCGCGAGTTCGACGTGCGCACCCCGGGCATCGAGGTGCCGGCCGCGGCGCTGTCCGGCGGCAACCAGCAGAAGCTCGTGGTGGGGCGGGAGTTGTCCGCGGACCCGGTGCTGCTCATCGCCTCGCACCCCACCCGCGGTGTGGACGTCGGGGCGCAGGCGCTGATCTGGGACCGCATCCGCCAGGCACGGGCGGAGGGCCTGGCCGTGCTGCTCATCTCCGCGGACCTGGACGAGCTGATCGGGCTGTCCGACACGATCAAGGTCATGTTGCGCGGCAGGCTCGTCGCGGATGCCGACCCGGCCACCGTGACACCGAAGGAACTCGGTGCCGCCATGACCGGTGCGGACCGGGCGCAGGACGAGCACACCTCCGACGGCGCCACCGAGGCGTCCGACGCCGCGGAGGCAGCGGACCAGGGAGGTGAGGGCTGATGGGCACCCTGCGCGGGCGGCTGCTCCCGCCGCTGCTGGCGATCGTGTTCTCCGCGCTGCTGTGCGCGGTGACCCTGCTGATCTCCGGGGCGAACCCGGGACGTGCCCTGGGCGCCATGGTGGGGCAGGTCGGTGAGGGCACCACGGCCGTCGACATCGTCAACTCGGCGGCCACCTACTACCTGGCGGCCCTGGCGGTGGCGATCGGGTTCCAGATGAACCTGTTCAACATCGGTGTCGAGGGCCAGTACCGGGTGGCGGCGGTCGTCGCGGCCATCGTCGGCGCCTCGATCCAGCTCCCCGCCGGCCTGCACGCCCTGGTGATCATCCTGGTGGCGATGCTGACCGGCGCCCTGTACGCCGCGCTCCCGGCGATCCTGAAGGTCACCCGGAACGTGCACGAGGTGATCTCCACGATCATGCTGAACGCGATCGCCGGGGGGATCATCGCCTACCTGATCCGCCAGGACACCTTTGGTGTGCTGCGGGGCAACAACATCGGCACCGCCGAGATCCCCGAGAGCGGCTGGGTGCCCGGCATCCCGCTGGGTGACGCCGGCACCCTGTTCGGTCTGGTGCTGCTGGCGGTCGCGCTCGGCGTCGGCTACTGGGTGATGATGAACCGCACCCGGTTCGGCTTCGAACTGCGGGCCTCGGGCGAGTCCCCGACCGCGGCCACCGCGGGTGGGGTCAACGCCCGGCGGATGATCCTGGTCGCCATGCTGCTCTCCGGCGCGGTGGCCGGTCTGGTGGCGATGCCGGAACTCCTCGGCCGGGACCACACCTACCTGATCACTTCGCCGGCCGGCTACGGCTTCACCGGTATCGCCATCGCCCTGCTCGGACGCAACCACCCCGCGGGCATCGCGTTCGGCGCCCTGCTGTGGGCGTTCCTGGACAAGTCGGCACTGGCGTTGGACAACGTCGGCGTGCCGAGGGAGATCGTGACGATCATGCAGGGATCCATCGTGCTGTCCGTCGTGGTGGCCTACGAGGTCGTCCGGCGCTTCGAGCTGGCCGCCGAGCAGCGCCGGGTCGGCCGGCAGCTCGGTGCCACCAACGGTGGGTCCGCCGAGCCGGTGTCGGCCGCGTCCAACAGCGGAGGTGCGTCGTGAGCGTGTCCACCCCGGCGAACCCGGCGGCCGCTCCGGTCGCCATGCCGCAGGCGCCCCGCAGGCGGCGCCTGCCCCTGTGGGCCAGTGCGATGCTGTGGACGGCGGCCGCCGTGGCCGTGCTGTCCACCACCTCCTACCTGACCGGGCTGCCGCAGCTCACCTCGTCCGGTACCGCCCAGTCGGCGGTGCGGCTGGCGCTGCCGATCCTGTTGGCGGGTCTGGGTGGTCTGTGGGCCGAGCGTGCCGGTGTGGTCAACATCGGCCTCGAGGGCATGATGATCCTCGGGACCTGGGGCGCGGCCTGGGCCGGCTACCAGTGGGGTCCGTGGGCCGGGCTCGTCGCCGCCGCGATCTTCGGCGCCCTCGGCGGGCTGCTGCACGCGGTGGCCACCGTGACCTTCGGGGTCAACCACATCGTGTCCGGTGTGGCGATCAACCTGTTGGGTGCCGGTCTGGCCAAGTACCTGTCCACGCTGCTGTTCACTCCGGTCTCCCAGAACCCGCGTGAGTCGCCGCCGGTGCCGAAGTTCGACACCTACTCGGCCCAGCCGCTGTCCGACTGGCTCGGCGACCTGGAGGCGGCACAGCGGGTGGCGCTGTCCGACGTCGCGGGGCTGCTGCGTGGTCTGGTCACCGGTGTCTCCCCGCTCACCATGATCGCCATCCTGCTGGTGCCGGTGAGCTACCTGGTGCTGTGGCGCTCCGCGTTCGGTCTGCGGCTGCGTTCCTGCGGTGAGAACCCGGTCGCCGCCGAGTCCCTGGGGGTGAACGTCTACCGGTACAAGTACGTCGCGGTGATCGTCTCCGGCGCGCTGGCCGGGCTCGGCGGTGCCGCGCTGGTGCTGCAGCCGGGACAGCCGGGCTACCTGGAGGGACAGACCAACGGCCGGGGGTACATCGGCCTCGCCGCCATGATCTTCGGCAACTGGCGGCCGGGCGGCCTGCTCGCCGGGTCGGCGTTGTTCGGTTACACCGACGGTCTGCAGCTGCGTCAGGGCGGGGCCACCGTCCACGCGCTGCTGTACGCCACGGTGCTGGTGATCGTGATCCTGGTGGCGGTGCTGCTGTACCGGCGGCGGTGGCTGGCGGCCGCGATCGCGGCGGTGGTGGCCGGACTGGTCTACTACGTCTACTGGAGCACCGACGAACTGCCCGAACAGCTCATCCCCTACACCCCGCACTTTGTCACGCTGGTGGTGCTCGCCATCGCCGCGAAACGGTTGCGGCCGCCGGCGACCGCCGGACTGCCCTACCGTCGGGGAGAGGGGGACTAGCCGGTGACCACACCTGCCGTGGACTGGCCCGCGCTGCGGGAGGCCGCAACGGGGGCTGCCGCGTCCGCCTACTGCCCCTACTCGGGGCTGCAGGTGGGTGCGGCCGGGCTCTGCGACGACGGCCGTGTCGTGCTCGGCTGCAACGTGGAGAACGCCTCCTACGGCGTGGGTCTGTGCGCGGAGTGCGTCATGGCCGGCCAGCTCCGGTTGACCGGTGGCGGGCGACTCGTCGCGGTGGCCTGTCGCGGCGGCAACGGGGAGTTGCTCATGCCGTGCGGCCGTTGCCGACAGATCATCTACGAGTTGGGCGGGCCGGACTGCCTGCTGGACACCCCGCGCGGGGTGTTGCCCATGCGCGAGGTGCTTCCCGACGCGTTCGGACCCACCGACCTTCCCGGGTGAGAACGACGAGTCGTGGCCGGGGTCGCGCCCGAAGGGGCGGGCCCCGGCCACGGCGGTGAAGGAGCACCGTGGAGCCTTGGAACGCCGTTGACGTGATCCGCGTCAAGCGGGACGGCGGGACGCTCACCGCCGAACAGATCGACTGGGTGGTCGACGCCTACACCAGGGGCGTGGTCGCCGACGAGCAGATGTCCGCGCTGGCCATGGCGATCCTGTTGCGCGGCATGGACGTCGAGGAGATCGCCCGATGGACGAGGGCGATGGTGGCCTCGGGGGAACGGCTGGATCTGTCCGGGGTGGGCCGCCCGACGGTGGACAAGCACTCCACCGGCGGCGTCGGCGACAAGATCACCCTGCCTCTGGCTCCGCTGGTCGCGGCCTGTGGTGCCGCCGTGCCCCAGCTCTCCGGCCGTGGCCTGGGCCACACCGGCGGGACGTTGGACAAGCTGGAGTCCATCCCCGGCTGGCGTGCGCGGCTCTCGGCGGACGAGATCGTCCGGCAGTTGCGCGAGGTGGGGGCGGTGATCTGTGCGCCGACCGAGGGGCTGGCCCCGGCGGACCGCAAGCTGTACGCGCTGCGGGACGTCACCGGCACCGTCGAGTCGATCCCGCTGATCGCCAGCTCGATCATGAGCAAGAAGATCGCCGAGGGCGCGGACGCGTTGGTGCTCGACGTCAAGGTCGGGTCGGGGGCTTTCATGAAGACCGAGGCCGACGCCCGCCGCCTGGCCGAGGTGCTGGTGGGCATCGGGCGGGAGCACGACCTGGCGGTCAGCGCCCTGCTCACTGACATGTCGGTGCCGCTGGGACGTGCGGTGGGCAACGCCCTGGAGGTCGCCGAGTCGGTGGAGGTGCTGCGCGGCGGGGGTCCGGCGGACGTGGTCGAGCTGACCGTGGCCCTGGCCCGGGAGATGCTCGCGCTCACCGGCCTGACCGAGGTGGACCCGGCCGAGGTGCTCCGCTCGGGGCGGGCCTACGAGACCTGGTGCCGGATGATCCGGGCGCAGGGTGGTGACCCGGAGGCGCCGCTGCCCACCGCCTCGCACGTGCACGTGGTGTCCGCCGAGCGGGACGGGGTGCTGACCCGGCTCGACGCCTACGCGGTGGGGGTCGCCGCCTGGCGGCTGGGCGCCGGCCGGAGCCGCAAGGAGGATGCGGTGCAGCACGCCGCCGGGGTGCTCTGCCTGGCCGCACCGGGGGAGAAGGTGGCCGCCGGGCAGCCCCTGCTGGAACTGCACACCGACACCCCGGAGGCGGTTCCCGCGGCGCTGGACGCCCTGCGCGGCGGCCTGGAGGTCACCGACGGTCCCGTCGGGGAGGACCCGGTGGCGCGTGGCCCGCTGGTGATCGACGTCCTGCGCAGCACCGGCTGACCTCGACACTGCGCACGAAGACGACAAGGGGTGCACTCCCGTCGGGAGTGCACCCCTTGTGCGTCGGGTGTCCGCGAGCCGTCGGTCAGGCGCTCTCGGCGCTCAGGTCGCCGAGGTCACCCTCGGTGGTCTCCCGCTTGGTGTTGCGGGAGCGGGCCGCACGACGCTGTGGGCGCGGCAGGGCGGCCGGGGCGGGCGGGGCCGCCGGGGCCCCACCGCCGAGGATGAGCTCGGCGAAGGTGGCCATGGCCTCGTCGAGCTGCCCGGCGTGCCGGCGCTCGGTCTCCTCGTGGGCCTGACGCACCAGCTCGCTGATGGACTGGGAGTCCGGGCGGTGCGCCAGAGAGGCGTCGATGCGGTTGATGCCCTGCTCCACCGTCCCGGCCAGCTCGCCGATCCGGTTGTGCACGCCGCTCTCCACGGTGTCCAGGCGCGACGCGACCTCGTCCAGCCGGGCGGTGAGCTGCTCCAGGCGCTGGGCGAGCGCGTTGAGCCGGGTGGCGGCCAGCTCGTCCAGCTTGCCGTGCACCGAGTCGCGGGTCTCGGCCAGCGAGCTGTCGAGACGCTCGGTGGTGCGGTCCGCCGACTCCTGCACCGTGCGCTGCACGGCGTCGGCCGACTCGTCGATCTGCCGCTGGACGGCGGTGGTGGACTCGGTGATGCTGCGCCGCAGCTCCTCCGTCGACTCGCCGACGGCCTGCCGCACCGACTCGGTGGACTCGCCCAGCGAGCGCCGCACGGACTCGGCGGACTCGGCGACGGCCTGCCGGACGTCCCGGATGGTCTCGTCCAGGGAGCGCTGCAGGGCTTCCTTGGTGCCGTCGAGGTGCTCGTGCACGCCCTCGTCCACCTCGTCCAGCCGGCCCCGCAGCGCGGTCTCCATCGCGTCGATCCGGTCGCGCATCGGGCCCTGGATCGCGTTGGGCAGCGCCTCCAGTCGCATGTCGGTCTTGTCGAACCGACCGTCCAGGTCGTCGAGACGCTTGTGGATGTGGCTCAGACGGTCCTCCAGACCGTCCATCCGGCCGGCGACCCCCTCGAAACGGCCCGCGACCCCGTCCAGGCGGCCGTCGAGCTGGGCGAACGGCTTGGCGAGCTTGTCGACGAGGCTGTCCACCGCCTGCCCGAGGGCGGTGAGGGTGCCTTCCTGTGCCTCCAGCTTGCTGAGCGCCTCGTCGAGCCGCTCGGCGAGCACGCTCATCTCGGTGCGGTCGGGCAGCTCCGACAGCCGCTTGCGCACCGAACCGAGGGACTCGAGGGGCGACAGGCGCGCGTGGATCTCGTCCAACGCATCGAAGATCTGCTGCTGTTCGCTCTCGCGGATCTCCGCGGCGCGCAGCAGCATGCTGCGCATCCGGTCGAAGGACATCGCGTGGTTGTTCTCGTTCACGGCAGGACTGACCTTCCGAGGGGAGTGGAGACCATCGGGAGCCTAGCCACTTGATCGGGTGACCTCCCAGTGCCCCTGGCGAGTTGATCATTCTTCCCGGCTTCGAACGAGTCGTTCGACGGCTGTCGGGGCCCGCCGATCGGCTCGATCGATCGCCTTCCGGCCCGGAGGGACCGGCTTGTTGCTCTGTTCAGGTGAGTTTGAGGGCGCAAGGATGTTGACCTCGAGTGATGGGCTTCCGCCGACGGTCGGGTGTGTCAACCCGTAAGAGTGGATTCATGGCGTAGTTCTGTGAAGAGGGCGGTTCCGAAGCGGTATCGCGGTGCGACACGGCGGACGAGCGGCGGGTAGCTCGATCGGGATCCCGGTCCCGGCGGTACCGTGTGACCATGCCGACTCCGGTGACACTGGAGCACATCCGCCGAGCACCCAAGGTGCTGCTGCACGACCACCTCGACGGCGGCCTGCGACCGCAGACCGTCATCGACCTGGCTCGGGACTGCGGATACACCGCCCTGCCGAGCACCGACGCCGCGCACCTGGAGACCTGGTTCGCCGAGGCCGCCGACTCGGGCTCCCTGGAGCGCTACCTGGAGACCTTCGCGCACACGGTCGGCGTGATGCAGACCCGGGAGGCCCTGGTCCGGGTGGCCGCCGAGTGTGCGGAGGACCTCGCCGCCGACGGCGTGGTCTATGCCGAGGTGCGCTACGCGCCCGAGCTGTTCTGCGCCAAGGGGCTGTCCCTGGAGCAGGTCGTCGAGGCGGTCCAGGAGGGCTTCCGGGAGGGTGAGCGGTGGGCCGCCCGGGCCGGGCGGCGGATCCGGATCGGCACCCTGCTGTGCGCCATGCGGCAGCACGACCGGGCCCGGGAGATCGCCGAGCTCGCCGTGCGCTACCGGGACGCCGCGGTGGTCGGCTTCGACATCGCCGGACCGGAGGCCGGCTTCCCGCCCACCCGCTGCCTGGAGGCGTTCGAGTACCTGCGGCAGCAGAACGCACACTTCACCATCCACGCCGGGGAGGCGGCCGGAGTGTCCTCCATCTGGGAGGCGGTCCAGTACTGCGGGGCCGAGCGACTCGGCCACGGCGTACGCATCGCCGACGACATCAAGGTCGACGCGGAGGGCAACGCCCAGCTCGGCCGGTTGGCCGCGTACGTGCGGGACCGTCGTATCGCCCTGGAGGTGTGCCCCAGCTCCAACGTGCAGACCGGAGCGGCCACGTCCGTCGCCGAGCACCCGATCGACCTGCTGACCCGGCTGCGGTTCCGGGTCACGGTCAACACCGACAACCGGCTCATGAGCCACTGCACCCTGTCCAGCGAGCTGGCCACGCTGGCGGAGACCTTCGGCTACGGCTGGGACGAGCTGCGCTGGTTCACCGTCAACGCCATGAAGTCGGCGTTCATCCCCTACGACCAGCGGCGCGCTCTCATCGACGAGGTGATCACGCCGGCGTACGAGCAGCTGGCGGCCTGACCACCGAGCACCGTACGACCTGCCGTACCGCTCCTGCGGCACCGCGCCCGACGCGATCGCACCGGGCGCGGTGCCGGTGGAACGTCAGTGCACCCGCAGCCGGTCCTCGAAGTCCGCGACCAGCCGCTGCCAGGTGTCGACCTCCTCGTCGAACGGTGCGCTCGGCGCCAGCCGGGTGGGGTTGGGCTCCAGCACGAACGAGACCAACCACCCCAACCGCTTCGAGGGCGCCAGTTCCTGCCGTACGTCCCGCTCCCCGGCCCAGTCGGCGGCGTCGGTGAGCAGTTCGACCGCCAGCTCGAGCTGTTGGGGGTCGACGGCCTCCGGGCCCCCGGCCAGGTCGTCGGCCAGACCCGGCAGGACGTAGACGTTCTCCGGAGCGACCTCGATCTCCAGTTCGCCTCCGGTGGCCCTGGTCGCCACCTCGGGCCAGGTGACCACGTCACGCAGGTCGTGCTCGGCCTCCTCGTCGGCCAGGTACCGGGCCAGTGCACGTGGGGAGGTGAACACGTCGATACGCCCGTCGGAACCGAGGAAGATCGGCTCGTCGTCCAGGTAGCAGCGCAACGTGTAGTACTCGCCCTGAGTCGTGATGATCTTGATCGGGTCGATGCCGACCTCGGCCCAGAAGTCGTCCGCGGTGTCCGGCACGTCCTCCTCGGCCTCGTCGCCCTCCTCGGCCAGCTCGGCGCGAGCCTCCTCCACCGCGGCCGGGTCCACCTCCGGCACCGTCACCAACGCGTCGACCGCGTCGAGCAGCTCGTCCCAGCGCTCGACCACCACCTGACCCAGCTCGATCCACCGCCGCTCGCCCTCCCGACCGGAGAACGGCAGGGTTCCCTCGGGCAGCAGCGCGAACCCCTCGGCGGAGTCGAGGATCTCGTGGACCACCTCCAGGTCGCAGACGTCGGCCAACGAGCGCAGGAACGCCACGGTGTCGGCCAGCTCGCCCAGCGTCCAGGTGTTCGGGTCCTGGGCCACCAGATCCGGCACACCCACCAGGTCGAACCGGTGCTCCTCGTCCGGCACCAGCTCGGTCGCCGCCAACCCCGGCACGACGTGCCAGACCGGGTGCTCGATCAGATCGTGCTCGGTGGCGGTGCGCACGAACGCGGCCAGCTCCGCGGCGGACGGGAACGCGTAGAGGTCGTCCCCGTGACCGAGGAAGGCCTCCCACTCCTCACCGTCCTCACGCCACCGCGGTGCCCACAGCGTGACCAGGTCACCCTGAGGCAGGCTGAGCTCGATCGGAACGATGTCCTGGGCCATCCGAACCTCCCCGCCGACGTGACGGCGGCAGCCTACCGATCACCCTGCGCGGGGTGTCGACGAGCCCGTCTCGCCGGCTCCCCGCGCAGGTGGTGACCGGACCAGGCCCGATCCGGTCGGTCAGCGGTCGGAACGCAACGTGGACGGGTCGAAGGAGAAGATGTCGTCCGGGTCGTGGTCGTCGTCCGACCAGCTGTTCCGCCGCCCCGCGCCCGGGCCGTGCTGCCCGGGGGAGGAGCCCGCCGCCGGAACCGGTGCGCCGTGCCCGGCGACCAGCGGCGGCCGCATGTTCGCCGCGGCGTCCCAGCCGGCCGCCCGCGCGGGGGCCGTCCCGGTCATCGCCTCGACCGCCGCGGTGAGCTCGTCGCCCAGCACCGGCGCGAGCACGTCGTAGCAGCGCTGGGCCGCGAACTCGGCCGCCTGCCTGGCCGTCTGCACGATCAGCCGCCCCAGGCTGTCCGCGTCCAGGCGCATCACGTTCGGGTGCAGCCGCAGGTCCCGCAGCTCCCCCCGGGCGGTGACCGTGGCGCTGACCAGGCCGTCCTGGCTGTGTGCCGTTCCGGTGACCGAGGCCAGTGCCCGCTCCAGGTGCTCGCTGGAACGTCGCCGCTGCTCGGCCTGGGCCACCAGGTCGTCCACCGTCGGTTCCCCGTGCTCGGGTCGGGTCACAGCCCCTCCTTCCGCTCGTGCGGGACACCCGTGCCTCGCCGGTCACCGCGTCCGACCGGTCGGTCACCACGGCTCACCGGAACCTCCGGAACAGCGGGTCGACGTCGTCGTCCGCCTCGTCGTTCCACCCGCCGACCGGCCCGGCGGGCAACCCCAGCTCCTCCAACCCGCGCGTCGTCGCCGGGTCGAGCACGTCCCGCAGCGAGGCGTGCAGCTGGGCGGCGGCGTTCCGAGCGGCCTGACCGGCCAGGGCGAGAACCTCCCGCGCCAGCGCGTCCGGCCCCATCCGCATCGCGGCCGGGCTGATGCGCACGTCGCGCAGCATGCCGCCGGGAGCCACCTCCACGGCCACCGCACCGTCCCCCGACGACGCCCGCCCGACGACCGGGCCGGTGCGGGCCAGCTGCGCGGCGACCCGCTGTCGGGTCTCGTCCACCCGGCGCGCCGCGGCCTGCACCGCCTCGGTCACCTGCCTGTCCAGGTCTTCACTCATCGCCTCCCCCGTCCTGTCGCCCCTGGCCGTCGCGCTCCCGGCGTACCTCGTCCCGCCCGGCTCATCCGGTCGGCCGGTAGAAGCCGAGGAACGGCATACCGGAGTTGGTGGTCCGCAGCGGGTTGATCTGCACCGGGTCGCCGGCCTCGATGATCTGGCCGTTGCCGATGTACATCGCCACGTGGCCCTTCCAGACGACCAGGTCGCCCGGCAAAAGTTGGTCGGCGGAGGGCACCACGGCCCCGATCGCCTGGGACGCCGAGTGCCGGGGGATCTCCAGGCCGGCCAGCCCGTACGCCCACTTGGTCAGGCCACTGCAGTCGGTGCCGCGCGGCGGGTCCGAGGCCCCCCACACGTACGGCGTGCCCAGCGCCGACAGGGCGTTGCGCACCGCGGCCGCGGCGATCGGGTTGGGCGCCTGCACGGTGTCCCCACCGGGCAGGTTGATGTCCACCCCGCTGCCGGGCTGTGGCGGAATCGCGACCGGCAGGTTCGGGCGGTGGACCGCTCCACCACCGCCACCGAAACCTCCGCCGCCACCACCACCGCCGCCGCCACCACCGCCTCCGCCACCGCCGCCGTAGCCACCACCGGACCCCACCCCGGACGAGGCGGAGGTCGCCACACCGTTGGCGCTCTGCGCGCTGGTGGGCGCGGCCGCGGACTCGGCGCCGATCGGGTCACCCAGGGAACGCAGCTCCGCCGGTTCCACCGGGGTGAGTCCGTTGAGCTGGGCGACGAGCGGGGTGAGCTGGTCGCGCACCCGCTGCAGCTCGGCGGCGGTGTGGGCGGCGTACTCGTCCGCCTTGGCCTTGGCCGCGCCACACGCCTGCTGTATCGCACCCCGGTCGTCGGCACCCGCGCTGGCCATGGCGGCCTGCAGGAATCCGCTCGCCCAGTCGACGAACTCGTCGATCAGGGCCTGGATGGCCGCGCGACCGGCGGTGACCACCTCCACCGCGGTGGTGGCCACCGTCTGCATGGTGGTGCAGTTGGCGGCCAGGGTCGTCACGGCGCTGTCGAACCGGGCGGCCCGCTCCTGGAAGACGTTGCCCCGGTCGCCGTACCAGCCGTTCACCGTGGTGTTGGCCAGGCTGGTGTGCTGACCCCTGATGTCCTCCAGCGTGGAGCTCGCCCAGCCCAGTGCGTCCGCTGCGGCTGTGGCCCCTCCGGTGTCACCCTCCAACTTGGCCAGGTGCTCGCGCATGGGCTGCACCAGAGCGCCCACGTAGCCCGCGACGTCCATGGCGTGTTTCCTCCCCCTCGAACGACGCTCACCGGGACCGGCTCGTGGTGACCCCGGTCAGATCTGCGAGGCCTGCCGCAGGTCGGCTGCGGTGTCGGCGTCCTGGCGCTGGTACCCGGCCAGCGAGTCGGCGACGGCCCGCCCGAGCCCGCCCAGCCCGTCGGCCGCCGCGGTCACCGCGTCCACCGTCGCCTGCGCCGCCTGGTGGAACGCCGCGTGCAGCCCGATCTCCTGACCCAGACGGCCGAAGCAGTCCGCGGGGACCGACACCGCGCTGCTCAGCGCGTCACCACCAACCTGACTCAACTCCTGGGCCAGACCGGGCGCCTGGTGTGCGTAGGACGCCAGCGCCTCCTCGTCGACCCGGAAACCCTGCTCCCCCAAGGGCCCTCCCACACCTTCTGCGTGTCGTCACGTGGGCCGACGCACCGAACGGCCCCGTCGTTCCCGGTATCGCCCGGAAGGTGGTAGGTACTACGGGCCACACCGGTGACGATCTCGCACAGCAGATTGCCGCATCCGAGCGTCCGATGTGGTCATCTTCGTCCAGATGCCCTGGTCGGAGCCCCAGGTTGGCGGGCACCGGAGTCGATGATCTCCTGGGACGATTTCCCCATGGGCGTCAATGGGGGATGGACGCGACTACGGAACTGGCTGGCTCGGTACGCCCCGGTCACTCACGAGGTGCTCAGGGACGGCGCCACGGAGAGCGACCTGCAGGTGTTGGAACAGGAGATCGGGGTGGAGTTACCCCCCGATCTCCGCGAGTGGTGGATGGCGTGCGACGGGGCACAGGAGGGTGAGTTCGCCGAGGTCCTGCCGCCGTTCTACACGCCCTACAGCGTCGTGGGGGCGCTGGAGGCGTGGCGGGGCCATCGCAAGGTGTGGCTGGACAGCTGGAGCGCACCGCAGGCCGCACCGGAGGCCGGTGGCCCGGCCAACAGCTACCACCCGGCCTGGGTGCCCCTGGCCTTCGACGGTGTGGGCAACGACCTGGTGGTGGACCTACGGCCGGGACCGTTGCGCGGATGTGTGCTGGAGTGGGATCACGAGGCGTGTCGGGTCGAGGGCCCACAGTGGCCCGGGGTGGCCGCCATGCTGGAGGCCGTGGTGTACGCCGTGACGACCGGCACCCAGCTCGGTCACAGCCTGCCGACGGTCACACCGGACGGCCGGTTGGACTGGCGGACCCGGTGACCCGGTGACCCGGTGACGCGTGTGTGCCGCCGCCCCGGTCGGGAAGGGCGGCGGCACACACGGCACACCACCTCGTGTTCAGGTACCGACGGTGTGCCAGACGGTCTTGAGCTCCACGAATGACCGCAGCCGTTCCAACCCGGGACGTTCGGTCCAGTCGGGCTCGTCGACCGGCGTCCGGGGCGTCCGCTTGACCGTGTTCGCGGCCGTGCGTTCCAACTCGGCCCGGTCCTGGGCGTCGGCACCGGTGAGGTCGAGGCCGTCCACGCCGGCGTGTGCGGCCAGCACCCGACCCAGCTCGCCCGGTCGTCCCGACACCAGGTTCAACACCCCGCCGGGCAGGCCGCCACCGGCCAGTGCCTCGGCCAGCACCCGTGCCGGGCCGGGCCGTGACCCACCGGGGACCACCACGCACGTGTTGCCCGTGGCGAGCACGGGGGCGACGACACTCACCAGTCCCAGCAGCGTGGACCGCTGCGGGGCGAGCACGCCCACCACGCCGATCGGCTCCGGGGCGGTGACGCTCAGGAACGGTCCCGCCACGGGGTTGGCGCCGCCGAACACCACGCCGAGTTTGTCCGCCCACCCGGCGTACCACAACCACCGCTCGACCGCGGTGTCCACGAGGGCGCGGGCCTGGTCCGCGGACACGTTCTCGGCCTCCGCGACCTGCTCGGCCAGCCGGTCCCGGTCCCGCTCGACGGCGAGTCCGGCCCGGTAGAGCACCCGGCCGCGCTCGGTGGCGTCCCTGCCCGCCCAGTCCCCGAACGCCCGACGGGCGGCGGAGACCGCGGCATGAGTGGGTTCGTGCAGGGCCGTGCCCGTGCTGTCGCTGCTCACCGGTGGTACCTCCCGGAGCTGGTGGGGACGGGCGCGCCGGAACGGGGCGCGCCGAGCGTGCGGGGATCAGGCATCGAGGTAGGCCTCCAGCCCGGCCGGACCGTTCTGGTGGCCGAAGCCCGACTCACGCCGGGCACCCACGGGGGCGGTGGGGTCGAGGCGGTGGAACGTGTTGGCCCAGACCACCCCGGCCCGGAGCCGCTGGGCCGTCCACAGCGCCCGGGAACCCTTCTCGGTCCACACCCCGGCGGTCAGGCCGTGCGGTGTGGCGTTCGCCTTGGTCACCGCCTCCTCGGGCGTGCGGAAGGTCAGCACCGACACCACGGGGCCACGGATCTCCTCCCGTGCCACCCGCATGGACTGCTGCACGTCGGACAGCATCGTCGCCGCGAGGAAGTACCCCCGGTCGGGCAGCGGGTACGGGCTGCTCCAACGCCGGGCACCCTCCGCCTCGGCGTTCGCGAGGAGTTCCCGGACCCGATCCAGCCGGCGCCGGGAGCCGAGCGCACCCAGCTCGGTGTTGGGGTCCAGGGGGTCGCCCACCCGCAGTGTGGCCAGCCGCGTGCGCAGCCGGTCCGTCAGTTCCTCGGCGATCGACTCCTGCACCAGCAGTCGGGAGCCGGCACCACGGGCCTGGCCCCGGTGCAGGCAGGCCCCGGTGACCACGCCCTCGACCGCCTGGTCCAGCGGGGCGTCGTCGAACACCACGTTGACCCCCGCACCGCCCAGCTCCAGCAGCAACCGCCTGTCCGAGCCGGCCGTCGCCTGTCGGATCCGCCTGCCCACCTCGGCCGAGCCGCTGAAGGCGACCGCGTCCACCCCGGGGTGCTCGGCCAGTGCCGCGCCCACCCCACCGTCGCCCGGCAGGACGTTCAGCGCTCCGGCCGGCAGCTCGGCCTCTCGGCAGATCTCGGCGAGCACCAGTGCGGTGAGTGGCGTGCTCGCCGCCGGCTTGAGGATCACGGAGCTGCCACAGGCCAGGGCGGGTGCCACCATCCGGGCGGCCAGCAGCAGCGGCAGGTCGGACGGCACGATCTGGGCCACCACCCCGACCGGGCGCGGGTTCGGGCCGTACCCGGCGTACTCCAGCTTGTCCGCCCACCCGGCGTAGTGGAAGAAGTGCGCCGCGGCTGAGGACACGTCCTGGGTCGCCTCCCGGATCGGCTTGCCGCTGTCCAGGGACTCCAGCACGGCCAGTTCCTGGCTGCGCTGCTGGAGGAGCTCGGCGATCCGGTGGAGCCGGCGGGCGCGTTCGACACCCCGCAGCGAGCCCCAGCCCTGCTCCAGCGCGCGCCGGGCGGCCTGCACCGCCGTGTCCACGTCGGCCGGGCCGGCGGTGGCCACCTCGGTCAGTACTTCCTCGGTGGCCGGGTTGACCGGGTGCAGCGGCTCGCCGGCGCCGTCGACGAACCGGCCGTCGACGAACGGCCGGTAGTTCGGTCGGACGTCGGCCAGTGCCGCGGGCACCGGGGCCGGGTCGTACTCCCAGCGTGCAGGTCGGGACGTGGTGGTTCCGGACGAACCGGTCGAGGTCATGGTCAGTCCACCGCCAGGTAGTCGGGTGCGCTGTAGTAGCCGTCCAGCAGGATGCGCCGCTGCCGCAGCAGGTCGGCGAGCAGACTGGACGCTCCGATCCGGAACAGCTCCGCCGACAGCCACTCGGGCCCGGCGACCTCGTGCGCCGCCACGAGGTGGGCGACGGCGTCCTTCGTGGTCCGGATGCCGCCGGCTGGTTTCACACCCCGGCGCTCCCCGGTCTGGCGGTACCAGTCCCGGACCGCCTGGAGCATCACGTGGACCACCGGCAGGGTCGCCGCC
>DATCJU010000093.1:0-68237 GCA_036562635.1 Pseudonocardiaceae bacterium | reverse complement strand
CGGTGTCCACCCAGGCGTGCGCCAGCGGAGGCGGTGTCGCGGCGTTGCCCTGCTCGGCGATCATCCGGGGCATGCCCGGGGACGGCCCGGCCGCCGAGGCGTCGTGGTGCCACATCACCGCCCGCGGGGCGAACGCCCCGGACGCGGCACGCTCACGCCACCCCGGGTACTCGACCACCTCCACTCCGGCGGTCCGGAGCACGTCGGCCATCCACACCAGGGGAAGCGCCATCGAACACCTCCTCCTCCACCGGGGTGGTGGGAAGCCCGGTCACCCCGCGCCGGGCCCGGGTGTCCGGTGTCGCCGGGAGCGCCCCGCAGGACCGGGCGCGGCTGCTCGGTGGCGTCACGGCGGCACACCTCCACACCGGACCCGGTCGGGGTGATCACGTCGTCCGGGGAGGTGGCGGCGACGTCAGGAGTAATGGGACAGCTTTCCGGAGGCGCTGGGGCACCGCTGAACGGGTGGAACGGCACTGTGCCGTACAGCTTCACCATTTCGGGTGAGCAAGGGTGGGTGGTCCGTCCGGGGCATTCCGGCCGTTCGGACGGCCTACCGGTCCGACCCCGCCACGCCGGTTCCCGGCCCGACCCGGTTGACCGGACACGGCTCCTGGTCGACGCTGCCCTCGATCGGGTTGGACCGGACTCGTTCCCGAGACCGCGGAGGGATGACGTCATGGACGTCCAGAGCAGGTGGAAGAACATCCTCGTCTCCCGAGACGGCGACACCGTGCGGATCACCATGAACCGGCCGGAGCGACGCAACGCGCTCTCTGCCGACCACCTCGCCGAGTTGCTCGACGCCTTCCGCGCCGCGGGGGAGACCGACGCCGGTGGCATCGTGCTGGCCGGGAACGGGCCGGTGTTCTCCGCCGGTCACGACTTCGCGGACGTGGCCTCCCGCGACCTGACCGGAGTGCGGGATCTGCTCGTGCTGTGCACCGAACTGATGCGCACCATCCAGGAGGTGCCGCAGGTGGTCATCGCCCGGGTGCACGCCCTGGCCACCGCGGCGGGCTGCCAGCTCGTCGCCTCCTGCGACCTGGCCGTGGCCGCCGAGTCGGCCGGGTTCGCCCTGCCCGGTGGCAAGGGCGGCTGGTTCTGCCACACCCCGGCGGTACCGGTGGCGCGGGCCATCGGGCGTAAGCGCCTGATGGAGATGGCGCTCACCGGCGACGTGATCGACGCCCGTACCGCCGCCGAGTGGGGCCTGGTGAACCGGGTGGTGCCGGACGCCGAACTGGACGCGGCGGTGGACGACCTGCTGGCCCGGGCCACCCGGGGCAGCCGGGCGAGCAAGGCGCTCGGCAAGCGCACGCTGTACGCGCAGCTCGACCGGCCGGAGGCCGACGCGTACGCCATCGCGCTGGAGGTGATGGCAGCCTCGTCACAGACCCCGAGCGCCAAGGAGGGCATGGCCGCCTTCCTGGAGAAGCGCAGGCCGAACTGGACCGACTGACCCGCGCCGGGGCTACCGCGCGTCGCGGGGCACCGGATGCCCGGCGGCCCGACCGGTGAGCCGGAGACACCGCAGCGCCGAGCGGAACAGCACCGTCAGGGCGGTGGCGGAGAACACCCAGCCCACCAGCACCGCCGGCCAGGCCATGACGTCGGCGCGGGCCCCGGCGGGATCGGCGGTGAGCATCAGGGTGATGACCACCAGGTTGGCCAGCAGGGCGGCCACGGCCATCGCCCCGGTGACCCGGGCCAGCCACGTCGACGCCCGCGGATGCCGGGCCCATCGGCTGCCCAGCAGGGCCAGGACCGCCCCGACCGCGGCCAGCAGCGCGGTCAGGTCGAATCCCCGGGCCAGCGACGCCCCGACCTCGGGGAGCAGGGCACCTCCGGGACGTACCAGCCACACCAGGTCCCACCCCACCACCAGCAGGGGGAGCAGGAGCAGTGCCAGGCAGGTGCGGCGGCTCTGGGCGACGGTCAGTTCCGCCTGGAACTCCACGGCCAGCTCGTACGGTGAGCCGAACTCGGTGACCGCCCGGCGTTCCGCCTCGTCCGGGGTGAGTCCGGCCGCCCGGTACGCCTCGGCCGCGTCGTGCAGCCCGTCACGTACCTCGGTGAGCAGGTCGTCCTTGGCGCGTCGTGGGCCGCGCAGCCGACGGTCCAACGTGGCCACCAGATCGGTGATTCCGGCTCCGGTGGCGTCACCGTCACGCCACCGGGAACCGGTCGGCCGGTCCTCGGTCCTGGACACGACCCCATTCTTCCGCCGACCGTCGCCGGGTCATCCGGGATTTCCCCGGGACCGTCCCTGGTTCCGTGGCGGCCGGGTCGGTGCACCGGCCACGGGCGGTCAGCGCCGCGACCCACTCGACGTCGTGTCGAGGGTGGGGTCGGTGCGGCGCCGGATACGGGACCAGCGTGTCCCGAGCGGCGTGCCGGTCATGCGGTCCGTGAGGGAGGACGGCCCGGTCGGCGTGCTGCGGCGCAGCACGGAACGTTCGGTGCGACCGGTGCGGACCACGTGCGGGGAGCGGTCGGGCGAGGAGGGCCGGTGGTCGGGCCGGTCGGGCTGGTGCGGTGGCTCCAGGGACCACCACAGCGCTGCCGCTCCCACCAGTGCACTCACGAGGACGAGGAACATGGCGGTGGGCAGGCTCATGATCCCCTCCTGGACGTCCGACTCACCTGTCACTTTTCGTAATCGACACAACACGCACCGTTTACCGAGCAATGGTCGGGCCCGCCGCCGCCGGAAGCAAGGACTCGAACGAGGGATCTCGCCTGGTGGGACCCGCATGATCGGGTGAAAACCGTTCGGTCCCACCGGGTCGGGCGACCCCGGTCCCCTGATGGCCGATTCGTTCAAGACCGGGGACACGGGCCGTGTCTAGCGTCGGACCCGTCGAACGGTTCGGTGTGGACCCGCCCGGGCAGGCGCCGTGCGACCGGCCGTGGCGGGTTCCGGGTGATACGGGGGAGGACCCGTGCGAGCGAACATCTCCGCGATCGGGCTCGTCGTACAGGACATGGCCGGGTCGCTGGCCTTCTACCGGCGGCTCGGGCTGGACATCCCGCCAGAGGCCGACCGCGAGGCACACGTCGAGTACGCGCTGCCCGGCGGGCTGCGGCTGCTCTGGGACACGGTGGAGACCGTGCGCGGCTTCGATCCGGAGTGGACCGAGCCGAGCGGTGGCCCGCGGGTGTCCCTGGCCTTCGAGCTGTCGGACCCGGAGGCGGTGGACACGCTGTACCGGGAACTGACCGCGGCCGGCTACCACGGGCAGCGGGCACCGTGGGACGCCGTCTGGGGCCAGCGGTACGCGGTGCTGCACGACCCCGACGGCAACGGTGTCGACCTGTTCGCACCCCTGCCGGCCCGCACGTCCTGACCCCGGGGAACCGGGCCCGCTCAGCGGAGCAGCACGCGCAGCGGCGCGCCGGCCAGCGCCCGGACCTCACGGGCCAGGTGGGCCTGGTCGGCGTAGCCGGCCTCGGCGGCAACGGTGGCGAGGGGCACACCACCCCGGGCCAGGCGGAGGGCGTGCTGGAAACGCAGCACGCGTTGCAGGGTCTTGGGGCCGTATCCGAAGGCGTCCAGGCAGCGCCGACGCAGCTGACGTTCGCTGAGCCCGATCCGGTCCGCGGCCTCGGCGACGGTGGTACGACGCACCACACGGGCCAGCACGGTGAGCACGGGATCCGGTGACCCGAGGGCGGCGAACCGCGCACACACCGCCCGCTCCAGGAGCCGCGCGGCGGTCGTCGGGTCCGGGGTGGCGGCGAGCTGCTCGGTC
Source organism: Pseudonocardiaceae bacterium (assembly GCA_036562635.1). Lineage (GTDB taxonomy): Bacteria > Actinomycetota > Actinomycetes > Mycobacteriales > Pseudonocardiaceae > DATCJU01. The sequence goes on along the minus strand of DATCJU010000093.1, from coordinate 64,482 downwards.
AACCGGTCCACCTCGGGTGCCGGCCAGAACTCGGCCAACGGCGGTCGGGCGTCCCGTACCGCGGCGGCTGGTACCCCCAGCAGGTGCGCCCCGTACCTGGGACGCATCCGCACCCCCACGTACACCTGACCGGGTTCACCGGGCACGAGCTGGGGACCGGTGTCCGGGCCGGCGACCTGCAGCCCGTGCGGTGTCCACAGCACGTCCATACAGCCGTCCGGTACCACCCGCAGCACGTGTGGGGCGCGGAAGACCTGGGTCCAGGCGGCGGCGACGGCCGGGTGCGGCCGGTCCGGAACCCGCTCCCGGTGGAGTGGTGCCGCGCTGTTCACCCGGCCCGCCCCGCCTCGGCGACGACGGTCCGGCCGTGCCGACGCTCGTACAGCAACAGCAGGGTGTAGGCGGCGATGGACTGTGCGTCCGTGACCTCGCCACGGGTGATCATGTCCTCGAACTCGGCGCGGGTGAACCACGCGGTGCGCATGTCCTGCTCCTCGTGCTCCCGCTCCGGGGGGCCGGGCACCAGCTCGGTGGCCAGGAACGCCCGACCCCGCTGGCTGGACATTCCCGGCGCCACGTCGAGCAGGCCCAGCTCCACCAGCCGTCCGGCGCGCAGCCCGGTCTCCTCCCGCAGTTCCCGCGCCGCCAGCTCCAGCGGGTCGGTGTGCGCCAGGCCCGGTGCGGTGCCCTGCGGGAACTCCCAGCGTCGCATGCCCAGCGGGTAGCGGTACTGCTCGACGAGCTGCACCCGGTCCCCGTCGAGGGGGATCACCAGGGCGTAGTCCGGCTTGTCCACCACTCCGTAGATGCCGACGGAACCGTCGGTGCGGCGGATGCCGTCCTCCCGCACCCGCATCCAGGGGTTGGCGTAGACCTCACGGCTGTCGAGCGTCTCCACGAGGGCCCATCATGCCTGCGGGCCCCGACCCGTTCAGCCGGAGCGGGGCACGCCACGTCGGACACGACCGCCCGGACCACAGGGACGCGGCCGGGAGGGCGAGCGGTACCCGGCGCCGGTCGTGGTTCGGCCCTGCCTACCCTGGCCGGGTGCGTCTCGTGATCGCCCGCTGCCAGGTGGACTACGTAGGTCGGCTGACCGCACACCTGCCCATGGCCCAGCGGTTGCTGCTGGTCAAGGCCGACGGGTCGGTGTCGGTGCACTCCGACGACCGTGCCTACAAGCCGTTGAACTGGATGAGCCCGCCGTGCTGGCTGACCGAGGACGACGGTGTCTGGACGGTGCAGAACAAGGCGGGCGAGAAGCTGGTCATCACCATCGACGAGGTGCTGCACGACTCCTCGCACGAGCTGGGCCCGGAGCCCGGCCTGGTCAAGGACGGGGTGGAGGCACACCTACAGGAGCTGCTCGCCGAGCACATCACCACCCTCGGTGAGGGGTGGACGCTGATCCGGCGGGAGTACCCCACCGCGATCGGCCCGGTGGACATCCTGTGCCGGGACGCCGAGGGCGGCACGGTGGCGGTGGAGGTCAAGCGTCGCGGTGAGATCGACGGGGTGGAACAGCTGACCCGCTACCTGGAACTGCTCAACCGGGACCCACTGCTGGCCCCGGTGCGCGGGGTGTTCGCGGCACAGCAGATCAGGCCACAGGCCCGGGTGCTGGCCGAGGACCGGGGCATCCGGTGCGTGGTGCTGGACTACGACGCGCTGCGCGGCCGGGAGAGCGACGACCTGCGCCTGTTCTGACGACCTGCGCCTGTTCGACGTATGCCGGGCGCGACCCGGGGGCGCGTGTGATCATCTAGGGGACCGGCTCGTGCGCCACGGCGGGGACCGGCGAGCCGGTCGGTGCCGAGGGGAGGGTGCAGGTGCGGGAGCGGCGGCTTGTGACGGCAGCGGTCGCGGCCTTCGCGGTGATGTCGGTGCTGTGCGTGGTGGCGGCCGGGGTGATCGACGATCCCTACGGCATGACCGACGTGAGTCTGCTGGTGCTGGGCTTCCTCGGCGTGTGTGCCACGGTGGCCGGGCTCCTGGTGCTCGCCACCACCACGGTGGCCCGGCGGGTGGTGCTGCCGGTGGCCGTGGTCGGGTTCCTCGGTTGTGCCGTGGGCTACGGGGTGTACCTGGCCCGTCCGGTGGGCGAGCTGCCCGACTACCTCCCGCTCGTCCTCGGCGGCGGGGGCGTGGTCTTCCTGCTCACCCTGCTGGGGACGGCCGTACTCGCGGTGGCACGTCGTCACCTGGTTCGGCGCGCCTCCTGACGACGGGTCTCGGTACGGTTCGCCGTCCCGTCACCTGGTCCGGGGTGGTGGGGTGGCGTGCGGATCGGTGAGGCCGCGGACGAAACCGGGGAGATGACCCTCCCCGAACTCGACGATCTTCTGGAAGTGGGGCCGGACCTCCGCGGGAAGGTCGTTGTCCACGACGATCAGCTGGAAGTGCTCGTACCGGCCGCCCAGTGTCTGCCGCCGCTGCTCGAAGTAGTCGCCGATCCGGTGGTAGATCCGTGCCGCGACCTCCTGGTCCTCCGCGTTGTGACCCAGGTTCTTCTGCGGTGAGTCCAGGATCAGCAGGGTGGGCAGCCGGAAGAGGTGCGGGCTCTCCAGCGCGTACATCAGCAGTGCGAGGCTGTAGGCGACGGACACGGCGGTGCGGGAGCCACCGCCACGCTGGTCGAAGGACTGTTCGTCGACCAGGGGGAGCAGGGTTTTCGGGTCCAGACGAGCCTTGCCGGTGGCCCAGGGGAGTCCGAAGGCCCTGATGTTCTCGAGGAACAGCTCGTTCAGCCGGTCCAGACCTGCCTGGCTCTGGTCCAGCTCGGCCCGGAGCCGGGTGAGGTCCTGCTGTGCCTTCTTCTTGTCCGCCTTCTGTGCGTCGAGTTGCTCACGGCGCCGGGCCAGCCGTTCGTACGGTCTGCGCAGCCGTTCCAGCTCGGCGAGCCGGGCGCGGATCGACTCCAGGTCGGCCCGGGCGGTGGCGATGGTGTCCACGTACGGGGTGACCACGGTCCTGGTGCGTTCGTCGAGCAGCTGCCGGATCCGGTCGAACTCCCGCTGTGCGTCCTCCAGTTCCTGCCGGGCCCGTTCCTGGGCGGGGCCGCTCTCCTCCAGTTCCTGCCGGGCCCGCTGCCTGGCCCGGCGCAGGTGGGCGAGCTCCTCGCCCCGGGCCGTCTCCGGGAGCGGGAGGGTGCACAGGCTGCAGTGACCGGGGTCGACCACGCGCCCGGTCAGGTCGCTGCCGCAGGCCGGGCACGTGGCGTACGCCAGCTCGAGCGAGCTCTGCTCGACAGGGGTGACGCCGTCCGCCTCCAGCTCGGCCACCGCCCGGTCCAGGGCGGTGAGCGTGCCGAGGACCTTGTGGTGGTGTTCCGCCGCCTCACGCATCCGGCGCTGGGCCTCGAGCAGGTCGTGGTGCGCCTGGTCGGCCTGTCGCCGCAGGTCCGCGACGAAGTGGGTGGCGGCCTGGAGCTGGTTGCACAGGGTGGTGTGGCGCTCGTCGGCCTTCTTCTCCTCGGCACGGAGCCGGGCGATCTCCGCGTCCAGGGTTTCGCGTCGGGTGCTCTCGGAGTCCTCCAGGAACGTCTCGAGTCTCCGCAGCTCCGTACTCTGGCGTTTGATCGTGTTCTTCAGGGCTCTCAGGTGCGCTTCGACGCGGGCCACCTCCGTGCTGTCCAGCCCCAGCAGGAGCCGCGCCACCTTCAGTCGGGCTTGGTCCTCCTCGGAGGACGTGGAGGAGCGGACGACGAAGCGGTCGATGTCCTCCTGCCGGATGTGCAGGTAGGGCAGCAGGTCCTCGGCGAAGGAGGGGGTACGGCCCTTCGGCAGCGTCACCGAGCCGAACAGCTCCCGCAGGCCGAACTGTTCCAGCAGCCAGTCGGAGATGGTGGTCTGTCCGTCGGTGGTGGTGACCGGGAACGTGCCGATCGGGGTGCCGTTCGCCTCCGAGACCTGGACCTCGGGGGCTTCCGGGCCGTCCGGTCTGCGGGTGCGGCACAGCACGAAGGTGCCGTCACCGATGCGCAGCTGGGCCCGGACACCGCGAAGGTGAGTGGCCACCGCACCCCGGAACGTCACCGACCGGCCGAGGAGGTAGTCGATGCAGTCCACCATGGACGTCTTGCCACGGTCGATGGGGCCGAGCACCGCGACCAGCCGTCCGTCCAGGTCGTAGGGTTCCTGCCAGTCCTGGTCGCTCTTGATCTGGATCCACTGGATCCGCAGCGTCCGGTGCGTCGGTTCTCCCATCGTGTGTGTCCTCCGTCGTCCTGTCCCGGACAACCGTGCACTGCGCGAGGGGATCACCGGACGGAGATGATGATCTTTCACCCGGTGGGTGGAGAAAGACCCGTCGAATGTCGCATCACGTCACTCACCGTCAAGGCGAGGTAAGTCCTTCGGTGGAAAGAAAAGTGATCTTCGATAGGGGAATGAATCGGACAGAAGGAACACAACGAGTGTCGTTGTGACGTTCCTCACTGGATACGATTCAGAGTGTCGCCGTGGCGGGGGGAGAGAACTTCCTCGTTCACGGCTCGTGGTATTCCGCTGTCCATTTCCCACGATAGTGGGAATTCTTCTCTTACTGTCCGTGTCGACAAGGGCGAAAAAGGGGCGGCCGAGAACTCGGCCGCCCCATGTCCTCACCTGCGTCTCGATCACTCCAGATCGAGCAGGCCGGCCTTCGCTCTGGAGAGGAAGGCCTGCCAGACCGGTGCGGAGAAGTGCAGCACCGGGCCGGACGGGTTCTTCGAGTCGCGCACCGCGGTGCCGTCCGGCAGCAGGGCCGTCTCGACGCAGTTGCCCAGGTTGTCGCTGTAGCTGCTCTTCTTCCAGACAGTGTGCGGCAGGGTTCGGCCCAGCCGCTTGCCGCCGTTGGTGGTCACGCCAGCTCCTTCGCCTTCGCCGCGATGAGTGCGACGGATTCATCGGGGGCGCACGCCTTCGCCCGTAGGTGTTCCCACATCAGGGAGAACCGCTCGATTTCTGCGGCCTTTTCCGTATACAGACCGCCAGTGAGGCTGTCCAAGTACACGATCGTGGGATCGTTCGGTGAGGGAAACTCCAACATCACGAACGCCCCGGACATCGCCGGGTGGGCGCCGGCGGAGAACGGCAGCACCTGCAGCGTGATGTGCGGCAGCTCGGCCAGTTCCACGAGTCGTTCCAGCTGGGCGCGCATCACGGTCGGCCCGCCCACCGGACGGTGCAGGGCCGCCTCGTCGAGCAACGCCCACAGCCGGACCGGGTTGGGACGGTGCAGCACGGCCTGTCGCGTCATGCGTACCTGGGCGCGCTGCTCCACGTCGGACGGATCGGCGCCGACCGCGGTCAGCAGCACGGCACGCGCGTACTCCTCGGTCTGCAGCAGCCCCGGGATCAGCAGCGGCTCGAAGGTGCGGATCGCAGACGCCTCGGTCTCCAGCCCGACGAAGACCTGGAAGCTCTCCGGGAGGGCGTCCTCGTGCGCGTGCCACCAGCCCTTCTGCTTGGCGTCCTTGGCCAACGCCAGCAGGGCCTCGGCCTGGGCCCCGTCGACGCCGTAGTAGTCCAGCAGGAGTCGGACGTCGCCGATGCTGGCCGGACGGCGGGCGAGCTCGATCCGACTGATCTTGGAGGGGGAGCATCCGAGGTGGCGGGCGACCTCCTCGCAGCTGCGGTTCGCCTCCTCGCGGAGACGGCGGAGTTCCATGGCCAGTCGGCGACGTCGAACGGTGGGGCTCTGGACGGTCGTCATGGGCGAACCTCCTGCCATGCGGTCCAGGACCGACGGCTGCTTCTTGTTGCGGAGCGTGAACATCGTCACCGGTCCGCAGCACTTCCGAGTGAAAATCGGCGCGGAAAGGGCTGTTACCCGACTGGGGCATGTGCTGATTGGCAATTGCCAGCTACGGTCTGGGCGATCACGTAGAGTGCTGCGCTGTTGACGGTGCGCGCTCGGACGTTACAACACACCGGCCACGGGCCCCGGCGGTCGTGGTCGTCGGGGCGGTACCTGTCGTGGTGAGGGGGCCTGAGCAAGCATGGCGTGGAGTTACTGGCATCGCGTCGAGCTGTTCCGCATCGACCGCGGTCGGCGTGTGCTCGAACACGTGGAGGACGTGGACGACCACGGTCCCTACGTGGGCAAGGGGGTCCAGGAGTACGCCCAGGTCGCCGCGGAGGACTACCTGACCCGGTGGACCGAGCCACCCGGCCGTTGGCTGGTTGCCCTGTGGCAGCTGCGTGACGGCCGCAAGTTCAAGCGCCTGTGCGAGGTCGAGCTGCACTGGCGCGGACCGGAGTCGGTGAAGCTCGTCGCCGGCGCACCCGCCTGATCGGGGCGACGCGGTTCTCCGACCACCCAGACCGGCGCGCCCGGCCGAGCGCATTGCCACGGCACCTGGGCCCGGCGTCACCCCCCGCCGGATGCCCTCATCCCCACATCCCCCCTCCCCGGGCCGATGGCATGTGTGCTCCGGGGTGCGCCTCCCAGCTCCCCGGACGGTGCCCCTCGCCGCCCGGGGAGCGGCCTTTTTCCGGTGAACCGACCGACAACCGGGTCGACGCCTTCCCCGGCCCACCCACTCGGTCCGGTCCTCCACTGTTCGCCGGACATCACGGAGGGTTCCACGGTCAGCCGGGGCGTGGTGGGGTAGTGTGCGCGAATTGTCGCCATTCTTGGTGAATTGTGTTTGTTGATGTTGATGTGGGGAGGTGGGCCAGGGTGTCGGCGTACGCACAGTCCGACCTACGGCTCGACATCAGCGCGCTTGACTACGCCCTGCTCGCGATCTACTTCGTGATCGTCCTGGGCATCGGCTACCTGGCTCGCCGATCGGTCTCGAGCAGCCTGGACTTCTTCCTGTCCGGCCGGTCGCTGCCGGCCTGGGTGACCGGACTGGCCTTCATCTCGGCCAACCTGGGCGCCCTGGAGCTGCTCGGCATGGCCGCCAACGGGGCCCAGCACGGCGTCCCGACCGTGCACTACTACTGGATCGGCGCCATCCCGGCCATGGTCTTCCTGGGCCTGGTGATGATGCCGTTCTACTACGGCTCCAAGGTGCGCAGTGTCCCCGAGTTCCTGCGGCGACGCTTCGGTAGGGGCGCGCACCTGGTCAACGCGATCAGCTTCGCCCTTGCGCAGGTCCTCATCGCCGGGGTCAACCTCTACGCCCTGGCCCTGCTGCTGAACCTGATGCTGGGCTGGCCCATCCCGCTGTCCATCGTGATCGCCGCCGTGGTGGTCCTCACCTACACCACGCTGGGCGGTCTGTCCGCGGCCATCTACAACGAGGTCCTGCAGTTCTTCGTGATCGTGGCCGCCCTGCTGCCGGTGACCATCGTCGGTCTGGCCAAGGTCGGTGGCTGGCAGGGGCTGGTGGACAAGGTCACCGCGGGTCCCGGTGGGGCCGAGCAGCTCTCCTCCTGGCCGGCCACCAGCCTGACCGGCATCACCGACGCCACGCTGAGCGTGCTCGGTCTGGTGTTCGGTCTCGGCTTCGTGCTGTCCTTCGGCTACTGGACCACCAACTTCGCCGAGGTGCAGCGCGCCATGTCGGCCAAGAGCATGTCGGCCGCGATGCGTACCCCGATCATCGGTGCCTACCCGAAGGCCCTGATCCCCGCGCTGGTGGTCCTCCCCGGCATGGTGGCGGCGGTCGTCGTGCCGGAGATCGCCGCGCTCAAGGCCGGCGACACCTCCTCGGGCGTGGAGTACAACGACACGCTGCCGCTGCTGATCCGGGAGTTGCTGCCCAACGGTGTGCTGGGTATCGCCATCACCGGTCTGCTGGCCTCGTTCATGGCCGGTGTGGCGGCGAACGTCAGCTCGTTCAACACCGTCTTCACCTACGACCTGTGGCAGAGCTACGTCGTCAAGGACCGGTCGGACGAGTACTACCTGCGTGTCGGGCGCCTGGCGACGGTGGGCGGCATCGTGGTCGCCATCGGGACGGCGTTCATCGCCTCCGGCTACGGCAACATCATGGACTACATCCAGGCGCTGTTCTCGTTCTTCAACGCGCCGCTGTTCGCCACGTTCATCCTCGGCATGTTCTGGCGTCGGATGACCCCGGCCGCCGGCTGGAGCGGTCTGGTCTTCGGCACCCTGGCCGCGGTCACGGTGTTCGTGCTGAACGAGTCCGGCGTGATCAACCTGCCCGGGCAGGGGGCGAGCTTCCTGGGCGCGGGCCTGGCCTTCGTCGTCGACGTCACGGTGAGCGTGCTGGTCAGCCTGGGGACCAAGCCGAAGCCGGAGGCCGAGTTGGTGGGCCTGGTGTACGGGTTGACGCCGAAGGAGAGCCTGCGGCACTCGACCACCGGTGAGGACGCCGGCTGGTACCGGTCGCCGCTGCTTCTGGGCATCGGCGTCCTGGTGCTGACCCTGGTGCTCAGCGTGATCTTCGCCTGAAGGAGGACACCGTGACCGATCGACGTGCGTCGGGGGCGCAGGCGACCAGCCGGCGTGCCGGCCTGTTCGACCTGCGCTGGATCATCGCGCTGACCTTCGCGATCTACGGGGTCGTGTTGACGGTCCTGGGGATCGGGTTCACCTCCCAGGCCGATCTGGACAAGGCGGCCGGGGTGAACATCAACCTGTGGACCGGGCTGGCGTTGCTGGGCGCCACCGTGTTCTTCGGCGTGTGGGCGTGGCTCAGGCCGCTGACGGTGCCGCAGCCGGTCGAGGCCGGCGCGTCGGAGCGTCCCACCGACGAGGGCTGACATCCGGGCCGAGACGGAACGTGGCGCCGGCGGAAGGATTCCGCCGGCGCCACGCCGTGCTCCGGGTCGGTGGAGTCAGTTCCGTCGGCTCCGGTGTGGGAAGACCGGGTTGAACGCCTCCAGGGTCCAGGAGTCGATCCACCGGACCGCCTGGCTCACCCGGGCACGCAACGTCCTGGTGCTTGCGGATTCACGGGAGCGGAGCTCCGTGCGGCGCAATGCGCAAACCCCCTCTTTGTTGCTCGCTGCTGTCTCCACCTGTGTCAGCGTTCCGATCTTCTGGATCGTTCCCGTTGCAGAGTGTGATGCCTGCCACCGTCTTCAGCGATCGACCGTCACCGGATTCCGGGTTCCGTACCAGCTCTCGAGCCCGGCTCGATAACGTGCAGCGTGTGATCGTTCGTCTGTTTCGCCCAGCCGTGCCCGCCGTTCTGCTCTGCGCCACTTTCCTGGCCGGCTGCAGTGCGGACACACCGGACCTGACGAAGGTCACCCACAAACGCACCACCGTGCCGGCGCAGACCAAGGAGAACTCGTCGAGCGGTGCGTCCGAGTCCGAGGGAACCGTCGAGGTGCCGGAAGGACTCGCCGATCCGGCGTACGCGCCGGACAAGCTGCGTCAGATCGACCCGTGCGCCCTGCTGGACAACGAGACGCTCAACGCGTTCGGCAAGCCGGCCAACCCGTCCCCGGCGGGGTTCTCCAGCTGCAGCAACTACATGGTGGACGACGACGGCGAGCAGCTGAGCATCACGGTCGAGCTGGGGCTGTCGGCCCTGCTCGAGGTGGACCGGGCCAACACCCAGATCGACGGCGTGCCGGCCGCCGAACGGGAGCTGTCCAACGGGGACGCCTGCTTCGTCACCCTGATCGTCGAGGGCGGTGCGCAGCCACGCGGCATCGTGGTGCAGGTCGTTTACGAGGCGGGTGACCCGTGCAAGGTCGGACGGGAGGTCACCGAGGCCGTCGCCACCCGGGTACGGGTGGACCCGCCGCTGCGTCCTGCCGAAGCGGGCTCGCTGGCCACTGTCGACCCGTGCGCGATCCTCGAACCGGCGGCCGTCGCCGACGCCCTGGGTGGGCAGGCGGAGGTCAGGTCGACCAGCCTGAACTCCTGCACCTGGGACTACGAGGGTGTGAGCCTGGATCTGTTCTTCGACGTCGGCACCGACCCGGCCAACCGCACCTACGCCGATTACACCCCGGTGGATCTCGAGGGAGTGACCGTCTACCAGGAGCTGAACGAGGAGGTCTACCCGTCCTGCGAGGTGCGCTGGATACACCGTCCGGTGGGCCAGCAGGCCGAGGTGGTGAGGATCGAGCTGGGCAACATCCGCAACAAGCCGGACCTGGACACCTGCGCGAAGAGCACGGATCTGGCCCGGTCGTTGCTGCCCAAGCTGCCGAAGGCCTGAGGGGTGTCCCGGGGCTCGGCGTCCCGGTCGTGACGGGCCGAGACGGTCGAGAGGTCTGCCGGAAGCGCGGATGATCCCCTACTCTCCAGTAGGTCGAAGTCCCGCACCCTGGAGGCGCGCCGATGACCCAGATCGCCCCCGACGGTATCGCGCCGGACCACGACCCCACCGGGACGGCAGCCGTCCCGGACGCCGTACCTGAGCCCGAGAAGCGGCGTTTCGCGTCCCACGACCCCCGCACCGGCGAGGTGCTCGGTGAGTACCCGGTGCACGGCCCCGAGGAGGTGCGAGCCGCGGTCGAGCGGGCGCGCCAGGCCGCGCACTGGTGGGCCGAGCTGGGATTCGACGGGCGGCGCCGGCGTCTCGACGCCTGGCGCCGCCTCGTCGTCTCCCGGCTGGCCGAGGCCGCGGAGCTGATCTCCGCCGAGACCGGCAAGCCGCTCGACGACGCCCGCCTGGAGCTGGTGCTGGTCGTCGACCACCTGCACTGGGCCGCGCGCAACGCCGAGCGGGTGCTGCGCCGCCGCCGCGTGTCCTCCGGGCTGCTGATGTACGACCACGCCGCGACCGTGGAGTACCTGCCGCTGGGCGTGGTCGGCGTCATCGGCCCGTGGAACTACCCGGCCTTCACCCCCATGGGGTCGATCGCCTACGCCCTCGCCGCCGGTAACGCCGTGGTGTTCAAACCCAGCGAACTCACCCCGGGCGTCGGACACTGGCTGGCCAGCACGTTCGCCGAGGTGGTGCCGGAGCAGCCCGTGCTGTCCGTGGTCACCGGGTTCGGGCAGACCGGTGCCGCGCTGTGCCGGGCCGGAGTGGACAAGATCGCCTTCACCGGCTCGACCGAGACCGGCAAGCGGGTGATGGCGACGTGCGCCGAGACGCTCACCCCGGTGCTGGTGGAGTGCGGCGGCAAGGACGCCCTGATCGTCGCCGAGGACGCGGACCTGTCCGCGGCGGCGGACGCCGCGCTGTGGGGCGCCATGGCCAACGCCGGCCAGACCTGTGTCGGTGTGGAGCGGGTGTACGTGGTCGAGCAGGTCGCCGACCGCTTCGTCGAGCTGCTGACCCAGCGGGCGCGCACCCTGCGGGTCGGTGCCGACCCCGCCGCCGACCTGGGGCCGATGACCATGGCCTCGCAGGTGGAGGTGATCCGGCGACACATCGAGGACGCCCTGAGCCGCGGTGCGCGTGCCGTGGTGGGTGGTCCCGAGTCGATCCGGCCGCCCTTCGTGGAGCCGGTGGTGCTCCTCGACGTGCCGGAGAACTCCTGCGCGGTCACCGAGGAGACCTTCGGGCCGGTGATCGTGATCAACCGGGTCCCGGACGTCGACGAGGCCGTGCGTCGGGCCAACAGCACCGACTACGGGCTGGGCGGAGCGGTGTTCTCCCGCTCGCGCGGGGCGGAACTGGCCCGCCGGATGCGCAGCGGCATGGTGTCGGTGAACTCGGTGATCTCCTTCGCCGCGGTGCCGGCGTTGCCGTTCGGCGGGGTCGGTGCCTCCGGCTTCGGACGCATCCACGGCGAGGACGGGCTGCGCGAGTTCGCTCGGCCCCAGGCGGTGACCCGGCGCCGGATGCGGCCGCTGCTGCAGCCGATGAGCTTCGACCGCGGTGCGCGCACCGTGCGCACCCTGCTCCGTCTGGTCCGCGCGGTGTACGGGCGCTGAACCGACCGGCCCGCCGGGCCGAGCGGCGGCACCACCGGGGAGCCCACCCGGGGGAGGGCCATCGCTTTCCCCCGAACGAGTGAGGCGAGCCCGTGCGCCCGATCACGCCCGGTGCCGGGGGTGTGTTCCGGCTTTCGCCACCCCGGTCACTGCGGTAGGAAGGGCGCACGGGCGTTCGCGCACGGCACAGGCCGCCAGACCCCGCACCTCGCACGTCCGCTGTGCGGGGTCGGTCGGGCGGGTGTCCCGCGAGGACAGGAGGTCGTCGTGAAGAAGATCATCAACGATCCGTCCACGGTGGTGGCCGAAGCCCTGCAGGGCATGGCCGCAGCCCACCCCGATCTGCTGCGCGTCAACCCCGCTCCGGCGTTCGTGGTGCGCGCCGACGCTCCGGTCCGCGGGAAGGTCGCCGTGATCTCCGGAGGCGGTTCGGGTCACGAACCGCTGCACGCCGGTTTCGTCGGCGCCGGCATGCTCGACGCGGCCTGCCCCGGCGCGGTCTTCACCTCGCCCACCCCGGACCAGGTGCAGGCGGCGATCTCCGCGGCCGACGGCGGGGCCGGTGCGCTGCTTCTGGTGAAGAACTACACCGGCGACGTGCTCAACTTCGAGACCGCCGCCGAACTGGTCGCGGCCGAGGACGTCGACGTGCGCACCGTGGTGATCGACGACGACGTCGCGGTGAAGGACTCCCTGTACACCGCGGGACGGCGCGGGGTCGGCGGCACGGTGCTGCTGGAGAAGATCGTGGGGGCCGCGGCCGAACGCGGCGACGACCTGGACGCCTGCGAGAACCTGGCCCGCCGGGTGGTGGCGAACGTGCGCTCGTTCGGCATGGCACTCACCCCCTGCACCGTCCCGCACGCCGGTGAGCCCACCTTCGTCCTGGGCGAGAACGAGATGGAGATCGGTATCGGCATCCACGGCGAACCCGGGCGGGAGAGGGTGCCGTTGGAACCGGCGGACCGCATCGTGAGCCGACTGGTCGAGGGCGTGGTCGAGGACCTGCCGTTCCGCGAGGGCGACCGGGTGCTGCTGTTCACCAACTCCATGGGCGGCACCCCGCTGATCGAGCTCTACCTGGCACACGGGATCGCCGAACGGCTGCTGGCCGAGCGCGGCATCCGCGTGGAACGTCGACTGGTGGGCCCCTACATCACCAGCCTGGAGATGCAGGGCATGAGCATCACCCTGCTGCGACTGGACGACGAGCTGACCGAGCTGTGGGACGCCCCCGTGCGGACCCCGGCCCTGCGGTGGGGGATGTGACGATGGCGTGCACGGCGGACGACGTGGTCACGGCCGTCCGGGCCGTGGCCGGGACGCTCGACGAGCACCGCAGGGAACTGATCGACCTGGACCGAGCGATCGGAGACGGTGACCACGGCGAGAACATGCACCGTGGGTTCGCCGCGGTGACGTCCAAACTGGCCGGTGGGGGTTTCGAGACGCCCGCCGCCGTCCTGCGCACGGTGGCGTCCACCCTCATCTCCACGGTCGGCGGTGCCGCCGGCCCGCTGTACGGGACGGCGTTCCTGCGTGCGGCCACCGCGGTCAAGGACGCCACCGAACTGGACGGCAACGCCGTGGCCACCGCGTTGGCGGCCGCACTGGAGGGAGTGGTGGCCCGTGGCAAGGCCGCGCCGGGGGACAAGACCATGGTCGACGCCCTCACCCCGGCCGTGGAGGCCGCACGGTCCGCCGCGGACGCCGGCGGTGACCCCGCGGCGGTGTTGTCCGCCGCCGCGGACGCCGCACAGCGGGGAGCGGACGCCACGGTGCCCCTGATCGCCCGCAAGGGCCGGGCGTCCTACCTGGGCGAGCGCAGCGCCGGACACCTCGACCCGGGGGCACGTTCCTGCACGCTGATCCTGCGCACCCTGGCCCGAGCCGCGGGAGGTGAGGTGTGACGGTCGGGCTCGTGCTGGTCTCGCACAGCGCCCAGCTCGCCCAGGGGGTGGCCGAGCTGGCCGCCCAGATGGCACCGGACGTGACCGTGCTGCCCGTCGGCGGACTGCCCGACGGTGGTCTGGGCACCGACTACGACTCGGTGGCCAACGCGTTGGACCGGGCCGACGGTGGCGACGGTGTGGTCGTGCTCTACGACCTGGGCAGCGCACAGATGACCGCCGAGCTGGCGGTGGAGGCTCTCGGCGACCCGTCACGGGCGTTCGTGGTGGAGGCCCCCTTCGTGGAGGGTGCGGTGGCCGCCGCGGTCGCCGCCCAGGGCGGGGCCGACCTGGACGGTGTGGCGGAGGCCGCCGCGGCCGCGGCCGGGGTCGCCGGGGACGTGGCGGCCGCGGCGGGGACACCGACGGCCGGGTCCGCAGCCGACGCGGCCGGAGCCACCGGGGTGGCGGCGGAGCCGGTCACCGAGGAGGTGGCCGAGATCGAACTGCGCAACGAGGTCGGCCTGCACGCCCGGCCCGCCGCCCTGCTCGCCCGGGCGATCAACGAGCTGCAGGCCGAGGTGGTGATCGGCTTCCGGGAACAGGAAGTCGACGCCCGCAGCGTGCTCGCCCTCATGGCCCTGGGCGCCCGGGGCGGGGACCGGGTGGTGGTGCGGGCGCGCGGCCCGGAGGCACGGGAGGCCCTGCGGCGCATCCACGAGCTGAACGAACGACGTTTCGACGAGTGAACCGCCCCACGCACCCGTGGTGAAGGTCACCCCGTCCCCCGGACACGGCATGGCAGTATCCGGGAGGATCGGCGCTGCGCAGTCAGCCCGACGCCGCGTACGGCCCTCGACGAAGTGGGAGGATGGCTGTGGCCCGGGAGATCTCCACGGTCGGTGTGGTGGGGCTCGGCACCATGGGTGCCGGAATCGCCGAGGTGTTCGCCCGCAACGGCTTCCGGGTCGTCGCGGTCGAGGCCGACGAGGAGGGTGTGCGCCGCGGGCGCGGGCACATCGAGCACTCGACCGATCGGGCGGTCCGCCGGGGCAAGCTGCACGAGGGTGAGCAGCGGGCGCTGCTCGACCGCATCCGCTTCACCACCCAGCTGTCCGACCTGAGCGAGGCCGACTTCGTCGTCGAGGCCGTGCCGGAGCGCATGGAACTCAAGGCCCGGATCTTCGCCGAGCTGGACCGGGTGTGCCGGCCGGACGTCGTGCTGGCCTCCAACACCTCGTCCCTGTCGATCACCGAGATCGGTGTGCACACCGGCCGGCCCGGCAAGGTCGTCGGGATGCACTTCTTCAACCCGGCCCCGGTGCTCAAGCTCGTCGAGGTGGTCCGCACCGTCGTCACCGAGCCCGAGGTGGTCGACGACGTCGTCGAACTCGCCAAGCGGCTGGGCAAGGTCCCGGTGGTGATCGGTGACCGGGCCGGCTTCATCGCCAACGCGCTGCTGTTCGGGTACCTCAACCACGCGGTGCGGATGTTCGAGAGCCGCTACGCCACCCGGGAGGACCTGGACGCGGCGATGCGTCTGGGCTGCGGCTACCCGATGGGTCCGCTGCAGCTGCTCGACCTGATCGGGCTGGACACCGCCTACGAGATCCTCGACACGATGTACCACCAGTCGCGCAACCGGCTGCACGCCCCGGCGCCGCTGCTCAAGCAGATGATCACCGCCGGGTGGCTGGGCCGGAAGACCGGGCGCGGCTTCTACACCTACGACGCGCCGGACTCGCCCACCGTGGTGCCCGACGCGCTCACCCCGGTGGAGAAGACCGAGGACACGGTGGCGCCCCGCGAGGTGAACCGGGTCGGTGTGGTGGGCACCGGCACCATGGCCACCGGCATCGTTGAGGTGTTCGCCAAGGCCGGTTACGACGTGGTGATGCGGGCACGCAGCGAGCAGAAGGCCGCCGCGGCCCTGGACGTGGTGCGTCGCTCCCTGGAGAAGGCGGTGCTGCGGGGCAAGCTCGGCGAGGACGAGCGCGACGCCGCGCTGGGCCGTATCCGCACCACCACCGACATCGAGGACCTGGGCGACTGCGACCTGGTGGTGGAGGCGGTCGCCGAGGACCTGACGGTCAAGAAGGCCGTGTTCGAGACCCTGGACGAGGTGTGCAAGCCGGGGGCGGTCCTGGCCACCACCACCTCCTCGCTGCCGGTCATCGAGTGCGCCGCCGCCACCTCGCGCCCGCAGGACGTGGTGGGCCTGCACTTCTTCAACCCGGCCCCGGTGATGAAGCTGGTCGAGGTGGTGCACACCATCTCCACCGCACCGGAGGTGCTGGCCACCGCCAGGGCGGTGTGCGACAAGCTGGGCAAGCACGCGGTGACCTGCGGGGACCGCGCCGGGTTCATCGTCAACGCGCTGCTGTTCCCCTACCTGAACGACGCGGTGAAGATGCTGGAGGCGCACTACGCCTCCGCCGACGACATCGACAACGCGATGAAGGTGGGCTGCGGCCTGCCGATGGGCCCGTTCGAGCTGCTCGACGTGGTGGGGCTGGACGTCGCCCTGGCCATCCAGCGCACCCTGTACCTGGAGTTCCGTGAGGCCGGTTTCGCGCCGGCCCCGCTGCTGGAGCACCTGGTGACCGCCGGGCGGCTGGGTCGCAAGACCGGCAAGGGGTTCCGCGACTACAGCTGAGCGCGGCCACGGTCGTCGAGCACGTCCGGAACGTGTCGGGCCCCGGGACCGTACGGCGGTCCCGGGGCCCCGGTGTGTGGTGTGCGGGTGGTCCTGCGGCCTGGTCGGGTTCTCGAGGCGGACTGGATCGTTGACCGGTGCCATGGAGGACACCCCGACGGCACCTCACACCGGAGGAGGGACGCAGTGACCGTCGACCAGGTGGCCACCGGACCGGCGGTGCGGGAGATCGTCCTCGACGCCGGTGACGGGCTCGGCCTCTCCGCGTTGTTGGCCGAGCCGCACCGGACGCCGCGTGCGGTACTGGTCGCCCTGCACGGCGGCGGGATGCGTGCCGGCTACTTCCACAGCCGGGTCCACCCGGGACTGTCGCTCCTGGACCTGGGCACCGAGCTGGGATTCACCGTGCTGGCCGTGGACCGCCCCGGTTACGGGCACTCGGCGGGTGCGCTGCCCCAGGGCCAGCGGTTGGCCGAACAGGCCCGGACCGTCCGCACCGCACTGGACCGTTTCGCCGCCCACCACCCGGTCGGGGCCGGGTTCCTGCTGGTCGGGCACTCCTACGGCGGCAAACTCGCGCTACGGCTCGCCGCCGACTGGACCGGTCCGACCTCGTCGGGCGCCGAGCTGCTCGGCCTGGACATCTCCGGGTGCGGGCACCGGCTCGGTCCGGACGCGGTCGAGCACATGGCGGCCCTGCACCGGGTCGAGGGGCCGGTGGAGCTGCGCGACCTCGCCCGCATGCACTGGGGACCGGTCCTGCTGTACCCACCGGGGACCTTCGTGGCGAGTCAGAGCCTGACCGGACCGATGCCTCCACGGGAGGCGGAGGAGGTGCCGTACTGGCCGCAGCGCATCGCCGAGGTGGCGGCGCGGGTCCGGGTGCCGGTGCGGTTCACCTTCGCCGAGCACGAACACTGGTGGCGGCACGACCCGGAGGCCCTCGACGAGCTCGCCGCCCTGCTGCCGAACTCGCCCCGGGTGACGTTCGCCCACCAGCCCAACGCCGGTCACAACATCAGCCTGGGCTGGGCCGCCCGGCCCTATCACCTGCGGGTGCTCGCCTTCGCCGAGGAGTGCGTGCAGGACCGGGAGCAGGCGCCGGCCGGGACCGGCACACGGAACGGGCACCGGCCCTGAACACCCGGGCGGCGGTCACGCGCCTGCGGACACCTGACGGTCGGAGGGACCCGAGACGGAACGGGTCGGGGTGCTGCTGCTCAGCCGCCGCAGCAACCGCCACCGCAGCACCCACCGGCAGGGGCGGGGGTGCTCGCCGCGGCCCCGACCCCGGCTCGGCCGGTGAGCCCCACCGTGGTCAGCAGCTTGACCGTGTCGGTGTGTCCCTGCGGGCACTCAGCGGGGTCGGACGCGGCGCTCATGGGCCGCTTGACCTCGAACTGCTGGGCACACTCGCGGCAGCGGTAGGCGTAGGTAGGCACGCGTACATTCTGGGCCACCCCCCGGGGTGGGCGGCGACCTGACATCGGGTGATGTCCGCGGATGAGGTGATCCCCCGCACCGGGCGGCATGTCCGGGCGGATGGTTCGACGGCGAACCGTGGTCACCCCGAGTCACGGTCGTACACGTCGCAGGTGACCGAGAGCAGGACCGATCGGGCGGTCACGTTACCGTGTTATCTCGTGCCTCGCCGGAACAACCCCCGTCGCTCCCGGGCGTCCCGTTCCGGGTCGTCCCGTCGGAGCAACGAGCCGCGCCCCCTGTCCGGGGCGGGGTGGCCGCGTACCGAGTCGGGGCCGGACGGGGACTGGCTGGTGCGGGATATACCCGGCGCGCAGAGCGTCAAGACCTACCGTTGTCCCGGCTGCGACCACGAGATTCGCCCGGGGGTTCCGCACGTGGTGGCCTGGCCCGCCGAGGGACTGGGCGCGGCCGAGGAACGCCGGCACTGGCACACCGGTTGCTGGCGGGGACGGCACACCCGCCGTCCCACCCGGCGCTGGTGGTAGACCGGCCCGCCCCGCACGCCGAGACCGGTGTCGGCCGCGGTGCGACGTTCACCGTCACACCCCTGGAAGGGTGACAGGCCCGTGGAAGATGGCAGGATCTGAGGTGATGAGCACCGAGATCCGTGCCAACACCGTGCTGCCCGCACGTCGGGAGCCGATCACGCTGCACACCGCCGATGGGCTGAACCTCGTCGGCGAGCTGGCCCTGCCCGTGGACCGGGAGCCACGGGCCACCCTGGTCTGTCTGCACCCGCTGCCCACCCACGGCGGGATGATGGACTCGCACCTGTACCGCAAGGCCGCCTGGCGCCTGCCCGCGCTGGCCGACCTGGCCGTGCTGCGCTTCAACACCCGCGGCACCGCCAGCGAGGCCGGTCGCAGCGAGGGCAGTTTCGACAACGCCGTGGGGGAACGCTTCGACGTCGCCGCGGCCCTGGAGTACGCCGAGTTCCACGACCTGCCGAACGTGTGGCTGGTGGGCTGGTCGTTCGGCACGGATCTGACCCTGATGTACGGGTGCGACCCGATCGTGCGCGGAGCGGTGCTGATCTCCCCGCCGCTGCGGTTCAGCAAGCCCGAGCACCTGCAGGTCTGGGCGGAGTCCGGCAAGCCGGTGCACTGTCTGGTACCGGAGTTCGACGACTACCTGCGCCCGGACGAGGCGCGTCGTCGGTTCGCGGCGATACCGCAGGCCGAGGTGGTCGACTTCCCCGGTGCCAAGCACCTGTTCGTCGGATACACCGAGGAGGTGCTGGACGCGATCGTCGCCCGTGTCGCACCGGGGGTTCCCACCCCGCTGCCCCGCACCTGGGACGGTCCGTCCGAGACCCGGCAGGTCACGATCGTGGGGAACTGAGCTCGGTCGGCCGGGCGGGCCCGACCGGTTCCCGGGGCGAGGACGTGACCTGTGCCCTGGTCAGCCGCCCCCAGCGCGCCCTCGCGCAGCGGCACGACGCGGTTCGGCGGGCGGGCGGCGACAGGCGTGGTGCGCCCGTGCCGGGCAGGATGGGGAGCCGTGCACATGACCGACACCGGATTTGGTACGCCCCTCGTGTTGTTGCACGCCTTCCCCGTCGACTCCCGCATGTGGCGCGGTGTCGAGGAGTCCCTGGTCGAGCACATCCGGGTGATCGCCCCGGACCAGCGCGGCATGGGCAAGACACCCCTGGTCCTGTCCGGTGAGGACGGCGAGCGCCTCCCGGAGCCGAGCCTGGACGTCGTCGCGGCCGACGTGTTGCGGGAGCTCGACGAGCGCGGGTTGGATCGCGTCCTGGTCGGCGGGTGCTCGATGGGCGGGTACGTGGCGATGGCGTTGCTGCGGGCCGCGCCGCACCGGGTCGCCGGGCTCCTGCTGGTCGACACCCGTGCCGGTGCCGACGGGCCGGAGCAGCGGGCGAACCGGCTGGCCGCCGCCGAGCGCGCCGAGCGGGAGGGTGTCGGCTGGCTGGCCGACACCATGCTGCCCAACCTGCTGGGGGACACCACCCACCGGGAACGGCCGCACGTGGTCGCCACCGCACAGGAACTGGTGCGGACACAGCCGGCGGCGGGGGTGGCCTGGGCGCAACGGGCCATGGCCGCGCGTCCGGACAGCACGGGCCTGCTCCGCCGGGTGCAGGTGCCGACCCTGGTGGTGGTGGGCGAGGAGGACCGGGTCACCCCGCCCGAGGTCGCGCAGGACCTCGCCGGGAGCATCCCCGATGCCGAACTGGTGGTGCTTCCCCGGTGCGGTCACCTGCCCCCGCTGGAGGACCCGGACGCCTTCGCCGAGGTCACCCTGGCCTGGGTACGTCGGGTGGCCGAACGCGTGTGACGACCACGAGGGCGGGAGGCCGGGCCGGACGACGCCGGTGACCGGCTCCCACCCTCGACGGTGGCACCGGGATCACGTGCGCTGCTGCCGCGGAGACCGGTTCTCGGTGCGCTCCTGACCGGAACGGTTCTGCTCGACGGCACCGCGCTGTGCCTTCTCCGCCGCGGCCTTCCCGTCCTTCTGCCGGCTGTTCTGCTTCGACGCGGACGACTTGCCGGGCAGCTGGATGCGCTGGGTGGGCTGGTCGAGGGTGCCGGAGCTGCTGACCGTGAACCGGGTGGTGGGGGCCTCCGGGGTGCCCGCCGTCTTCGGGGCGTCCTGCGTCTTCTCCGGCTTCTCCGCCGCAGCCTGCTCACCCTTCTGCTCCTGCGGGGTGGGCGCCTGCGGCTGCTCGGCCTTCCCCTGGGGGGCCTCCGCCTCCCCGGCCTTGCTCGGCTTCTCGACGTCCACCGGCTCGGCGGCCACCTCGGCGGTGCGTTCGGCGTCCGTCTCGGGGGCACCTCCCGCAGTGGCGCCGGGCGCTCCGCCGGCCCCGTCCACGGTCGGGTTCATCTCCTCGGTGCGCTCCGTGTCGGACTCGTCCGTCACAGCGCCCTTCCCCGTGACGTCGCCCAGCTCCTCGGTCCGCTCCGGATCGGACTCGTCGGAGAGCAGCCGAAGCACCTCCGCCTCCTCGTCCAGCGGCTCCATCGCCGGCGTGGCCTCGGCGACCAGCGCCTGCAGCGACTCCAGCTCGTCGTGGAAGGAGCTGAGCTGCTCGTGGATCCGGTTGCGCAGGTTCCGCAGCCGGGCCACCCGGTCGGCGGCCAGGGTGGTGCGGCGCTGGGCTTCGGCGGTGGCTTCCCGGACGAGGCGTTCGGCTTCGGCCTTGGCGTCGGCGAGGCGCTTCTCGGCTTCCTGCAGCTGCTTGTCGGCCTGCTGGTTGGCCTCGGTGGTGCGGCGCTGGGCCTCGGCGTTGGCCTCCTGGACGAGGCGTTCGGCTTCGGCCTTGGCGTCGGCGAGGCGCTTGTCGGCCTGTGCGGTGGCGTCCTGGACCAGCTTGTCGGCCTGCGCCTTCGCTTCGGCCAGGCGCTTGTCGGCCTGCTGGTTGGCCTCGGTGGTGCGGCGCTGGGCCTCGGCGTTGGCCTCCCGGATGAGGCGTTCGGCTTCGGCCTTGGCGTCGGCGATCCGGTTCTCGGCCTCCCGCAACCGTCGGTCGGCCTCGGCGCTGCACTCCCGCAGGTGGCGGTTGGCCTCCTCGGTGCGCCGACGGGCCTCGGCGGTGGCCTCGTGCACGCGCCGGCTGGCCTCCTCGGTGGCCTCACGGATCCGGCGCTCCGCCTCCGCCTTGCTCGCGGCCTCCCGCTCGGCCAGGGCACGCATGGCCTCCGCACGTCGGGACGCCATGGCGATCTCGAAGTCCTCCTCGACCTGGCGCCGCCGCGCCTCGGCCTCGGCATCCAGCTGCTTGCGTTTCTGGTCGGCCTCGGCGAGCATGCGGTCGGCCTCGGCTCGGGCGCGCTCCAGGACACCGCGGTGCTCGGCCTCCATCTCCTCGCGCCGCTTGTCCATGTCGGCGATGAGCTGCTCGTAACGGGTACGCAGCTCGGTGGCCTCCTGGTCGGCCTTGGCCCGGATGTGCGTGGCCTCCGCCTGGGCACGTGACTTGATCTCTGCCGCCTCGTCCTGGGCGAGCCGCAGCATGCGCTGCAGCCGTTCGCTCATCCCCTCGACGGTGGTGGGGGGCTGTGCCAGCCGGTCCACCTGTGCCCGGAGGTTCTCGATCTCGACGCGGGCAGCTTCCAGTTGTCGAGCCAGGTCACTTGCCTGGGAGACCGCGGCGTCCCGGTCGGCGACCAGGATGCGCAGATCGGCTTCCAGTCGTTCCAGGTGCTCGTCGACCTGGGCGCGGTCGTAGCCGCGCCGCACGATGTCGAAGCCCGCTCCGAGCGGGACCAGATCACGGTCGTCGGCAAGGCCCATGGTCTCACGCTACCCGGAGCGGTCACCACCCCGATCGGCCAGGCCACCGGATGCACCCGAAGGCCGAATGCCGTCCACTGTGTACCCACCTCCTGGGTGACGTCCCGAGGACGCCACCCAGGAGGTCGGAGCCCGATGTGGACCTGTGCGTCCACCGCCGAGCCGAGACCGTGGTGTCTCGATCACACGCCGCGGAAGCGGTTGATCGCCTCCAGGTGCCGGGCACGGAACTCCTCGTCGCGCACGCCCAGACCCTCCTGCGGGGCCAGGCACAGCACACCGACCTTGCCCTGGTGGGCGTTGGTGTGCACCTCGTAGGCGGCCTGGCCGGTCTGCTCCAGCGGGTAGGTCTTGGAGAGCGTGGGGTGGATCCGGCCCTTGGTGATCAGCCGGTTGGCCTCCCACGCCTCCCGGTAGTTGGCGAAGTGCGAGCCGACGATCCGCTTGAGGTTCATCCACAGGTACCGGTTGTCGTACTGGTGCAGGTACCCGGAGGTCGCGGCGCAGGTGACGATGGTGCCGCCCCGGCGTGCGACGTAGACGCTGGCCCCGAAGGTCTCCCGGCCCGGGTGCTCGAAGACGATGTCGGGGTCCTCCCCACCGGTCAGCTCACGGATACGCGCACCGAACCGCTTCCACTCGCTGGGGTCCTGGGTGTGCTCGTCCTTCCAGAACCGGTACCCCTCGGCCTTGCGGTTGATGATCAGTTCGGCGCCCATCCGCCGGCAGATCTCGGCCTTCTCCTCGCTGGAGACCACACACACCGGGATCGCTCCGCCGTTGAGCGCGAGCTGGGTGGCGTACGAGCCCAGACCGCCCGAGGCGCCCCAGATCAGCACGATGTCGCCCTGCTTCATCCCGGCACCGTTGCGCGACACCAGTTGCCGGTAGGCGGTGGAGTTGACCAGACCCGGACAGGCGGCCTCCTCCCAGGTCAGGTGGGCCGGCTTGGGCATGAGCTGGTTGGCCTTGACCAGGGCGAGCTCGGCGAGACCACCGAAGTTGGTCTCGAACCCCCAGATCCGCTGCTCGGGGTCGAGCATGGTGTCGTCGTGCCCGTCGGGGTGCTCCAGTTCCACGCTCAGGCAGTGCGCGACCACCTCGTCACCCGGCTTCCAGGCGTGCACGCCCGGCCCGGTCCGCAGCACCACGCCGGCCAGGTCGGAGCCCACCACGTGGTAGGGCTGGTCGTGCCGGGCCGCCAGCGGTGAGGTCCTCCCGTAGCGGCGCAGGAAGGTGAACGTGGGCATGGGCTCGAAGATCGAGCTCCACACGGTGTTGTAGTTGATGGCACTGGCCATCACGGCCACCAGCGCCTCCCCCGGACCCAGTTCGGGAGTGGGGATCTCGTCCACGTGCAGTGAGCGGCGGGGGTCCTTCTCCCGGTGGGGGACCCCCTCGAACATGTCGACCTCGTCGGCGTGCACGGTGACACCGCGGTAGGTCTTGGGCACCGGGATCGAACCAAGGGCGTCCAGGTCGTCGTTGAGGATCGCGTCGAGGATCTTCTGCACGGCTTACCTCCCGTTCCGGACCGGCGGGGATGGGCACCCGGGTTCGCCCCTCACCAGCGCAGGTGGCCGGAAATTACGATGGGTGGAAAGCTGCGGCGAGCTTCCTGTGAGCGACCGCACGAAGGTTCCCCCAGACGTTGCGAGGATTCGCTCGGACGTGACGGCGCGGGACCGGTGTCCGGCATGATCGTCGTGGGCGCTCGTGATCGTCGTGCCGGATCACGTCGACCGCGACGACCACCGGTGACGCCCCTGCGTGCCCGGTCGGGGCCCGAGGTGGCGGACGACCGCGCGCGGGCACCGAGGGCCGGGAGGTGTCCGATCCGTTCCGGGGTGAGCCTTCCCGCGCCACCCGGGACCGTCGGAACGCCCGGCGGGACCCGCCTCGGGCGGGACGTGTCGCCGCGGAGCACCGGGACGGGGTGGTGGACCGGGCCTGCCCCCGACCCGTCCTCGAGCACGTCGAGATAGGACCTGGAAGCCGTGCCGGGAGCGCCCCGGCGCCGGTCCACCGCTTCAGGTGGTGGGCCGGAGCGGCCGCACAAGCCGGAGCGTGAAGTGACCGATCAGCAGGATGTGCGTGCGGCCATCGCGGACCGGGGCCCGAAGCCGCCCCGGGGCCTGACGCCGCCCCGATCCGGGTGGGGAGGGCGGCCCTCGGCGCCGCCGCACGCCGGGGAGTGGACCCTGGGTTGGTCCGACCAGGAGGCGGACCAGCCGAACACCGTCATGACGACCGGAGTCTCCGTGGCGGTCGAGACCACGTCTCCGTCGGCGCGGAGTCGGGGGATACCGCGGGTGCTGCGCCCCCTGCGGGCGCTCGTGCTGCCGCGGCCGGGACGGGGCACGGACGGGGCCGACGACGTGGCGCGCCAGGAACCGGCCCGGCACGCCCCACCGCAGCGGAGGCCGGACGAGGACCCCGCCCTGGTTCTCCTGGTGGACGGGTCCGCGGCGGCCGAACGGGCCGGGGCCCTGCAGGCACTCCTGGAGCGGCAGGGGTGTTTCCGGAGCATCCGTGTCTGCCTGTGGGGGCCACCGGAACCTCCTGCGGAGTCGCCCACGCCGCTGGACGGGAAGCACGGGGAGGGGAACACGGAGCCACCCCGGACACCCGGGGAACCCGCCGCGCGGTGCGTGGCCCTGGTGCTCACCGACGGGGAGAACCCTGCGTGGTCGGACGGTGTCGCCGCCCGGCTGTTGGCCCGGTGGGCGTGGCGCGGGCCCGTGGCCGTGGTACGGGAGCCGTCCGTGGGGGAGATCCCGGCTCCGCGGGTTCGGTTGCGTTCCACGGGACGGTACGGGGCCGGAGGTGCGCTGGGGCTCCGGCCGGTCGCGGCGGACGTCTCCGGGGCGGTCCTGTCCGGGGCACTCGCGGTACCGGTGCTGCCGCCGGATCCGCGTCGTATCCGTCGCTGGGTCGACCTGGTCGCCGGAGTCAGCTCCGGCTGGATGGACACCGCGGTGTTGCTCCTGGGGACCGGGGACGGGAGCGTTCCCCCGTCGACCGGGGCGGAGCCGGGGGACACGGAACCGGACGACGACGCCGTCGGCCCGGCCCCCACGGCGGACGACCTCGGGGCCTGAGACACCGGCACGACCGGAGGCCCCGTTCGCGGGCTCGGCGGGGCCGTTCAGTGCTCCGCAGCCGGTTCGACCAGTTCGACCAGGACTCCGCCGGCGTCCTTGGGGTGCACGAAGTTGATCCGGCTGCCGGCCGTCCCGCGCTTCGGCTCGTCGTAGAGCAGACGCAGTCCCTTGGCCCGCAGTGCCGCACCGGCGGCCTCGATGTCGGTGACCCGGTAGGCGAGCTGCTGCAGTCCCGGGCCGCTGCGGTCCAGGAACTTCCCGATCGCCGAGTCGGGGCGCAGCGGGGCCAGGAGCTGGATCGCGGTTCCCGTGCCGGTGTCGCCGGGTGCGCGCAGCATCGCCTCCCGGACGCCCTGTTCCTCGTTGACCTCGGTGTGGGCCACCTCCAGCCCGAAGGTGTCCCGGTAGAAGGCGATCGCGGCGTCCAGGTCGGGTACCGCGACGCCCACGTGGTCCACGGCGGTGACGTACGACTGCACTGGCTCCAGCATGGCGTGAGGGTAGGACCGGGCGGGGGGAGTGGCGTGTGGATCTGTGGCGATGGTGACACCACGCGTGACCGGTGCTGGTCGGGTGCGTACCCCGCTACGACCGGCTCGATCCTGTGCGGCCCGTCACAGCGGGGGAGCGGACGGCCCGAGTATGGTCAACGTTAACAAGCGCTAGCACCGTTGCTGGAGGCAACCGTGACCGGTTCGGTGATCGTCGCCGGCGCCCGTACCCCCATGGGCCGGCTGCTCGGGTCGCTCAAGGACTTCTCCGCCGCCCAGCTCGGCGGTATCGCGATCAAGGCTGCCCTGGAGCGGGCCGGTGTCTCTCCGGAGCAGGTGCAGTACGTGATCATGGGGCAGGTGCTCACCGCCGGGGCCGGGCAGATCCCCGCCCGTCAGGCGGCGGTGGCCGCGGGCATCCCCATGACCGTGCCCGCGCTGACCATCAACAAGGTCTGCCTGTCCGGTCTCGACGCCATCGCCCTGGCGGACCAGCTCATCCGGGCCGGTGAGTTCGACATCGTGGTGGCCGGTGGGCAGGAGTCGATGACCCAGGCCCCGCACCTGCTGCCCAAGTCCCGCTCCGGCTTCAAGTACGGCGAGGTGCAGCTGCTGGACCACATGGCCCACGACGGCCTGTTCTGCGCCTTCGACCAGGTCGCGATGGGCCTGTCCACCGAGAAGTACAACTCCCGCTACGGGCTCACCCGCGAGGAGCAGGACGCCTTCTCCGCCCGCTCGCACCAGCGGGCCGCGGCCGCCGCGGAGAAGGGGATCTTCGCCGAGGAGATCGTCCCGGTGCCCATCCCGCAGCGCAAGGGCGACCCGGTGCTGTTCCAGCACGACGAGGGCGTCCGGCCCGACACCACGGTCGAGGGCCTGGCCCGGCTGCGCCCGGCGTTCGCCGCGGACGGCACCATCACCGCCGGTTCGTCCTCGCAGATCTCCGACGGCGCCGCCGCGGTCGTGGTGATGAGCAAGGCCAAGGCCGAGGAGCTGGGCCTGGAGTGGATCGCCGAGATCGGCGCGCACGGCGTGGTGGCCGGCCCGGACGCCAGCCTGCACGAGCAGCCGTCCAACGCGATCAAGGCGGCCTGCGCCAAGGAGGGCATCCAGCCCACCGACCTGGACCTGGTCGAGATCAACGAGGCGTTCGCCGCGGTCGGCATCGTCTCCGCCCGCAAGCTGGGCTTCGACGAGGCCGCCATCGAGGAGAAGGTCAACGTCAACGGCGGTGCCATCGCGCTGGGCCACCCCATCGGCATGTCCGGTGCCCGGATCGTCCTGCACCTGGCGCTGGAGCTGCGGCGTCGTGGCGGTGGGATCGGTGCGGCCGCGCTGTGCGGTGGTGGTGGTCAGGGCGACGCGTTGATCGTCCGGGTTCCCAAGAAGGACTGAGAAGCAGGGCTGATGGCACGCACGGTCGATGTCGCGGATCTGGTCGCGCGGGCGCGTGACGGGCAACCGCGGGCGGTCGCCCGGCTGATCTCGCTGGTCGAGGACGCCAGTCCGCAGCTCCGTGAGGTGGCCGAGGCACTCGCCCCCTACACCGGTCACGCCCAGGTGATCGGGTTGACCGGTTCACCGGGGGTCGGCAAGTCCACCTCGACCTCCGCCCTGGTCTCCGCGTTCCGCAAGCAGGGCAAGCGGGTCGGGGTGCTCGCGGTCGACCCGTCCTCGCCCTTCTCCGGCGGGGCGCTGCTGGGGGACCGGGTCCGGATGCAGGAGCACGCCACCGACCCCGGGGTGTTCATCCGGTCCATGGCCAGCCGGGGGCACCTGGGCGGCCTGGCCTGGGCCACCCCGCAGGCACTGCGGGTGCTGGACGCCGCCGGGTGTGACGTGGTGCTGCTGGAGACCGTGGGTGTCGGTCAGTCCGAGGTCGAGGTGGTCTCCCTGGCCGACACCACGCTGGTGCTGCTCGCCCCCGGCATGGGGGACGGCATCCAGGCGGCCAAGGCCGGCATCCTGGAGGTCGCCGACGTGTTCGTGGTGAACAAGGCGGACCGGGACGGTGCCGACCAGACGGTGCGCGACCTGAAGTACATGATCTCGCTGGGCCGGCGGGAGCGGGAGGGCGCGATCTGGCGTCCGCCCATCGTCAAGACCGTGGCCGCCAAGGGCGAGGGTGTCGACGACGTGGTCGCCGCGATCGAGGAGCACCGCCGGTGGATGATCGACCACGGCGAGCTGGAGCAGCGGCGGCAGCGGCGGGCCGAGGCGGAGATCGAGGCGATCGCCATGGACCAGTTGCGCGCCCGGCTCGGCGACATCCACGGTGGCAGTGCGCTGCAGGCCGTGGCCAAGCGGGTGGTCACCGGCGAGGTCGACCCGTACACCGCGGCCGACGAGCTGGTCGCCGGACTGCGTGACCGGATGTGACCGGTACGGCCGTCACCCTGCCGGATGGTGCCGTCACCTAGGGTGGCGGGACCGGGTGATTCCCGGAACGCCGGCCGACGAGCAGGGGGGAGCGGGCTGTGCGACTGCTGTTGCTGTCCAACTCGGAGGCCTACGGGCGCGGCTTCCTGGAGCACGCGTTCGAGGCGATCACCGACCACCTGGCGGGGCGGGACGAGCTGCTGTTCGTGCCGTTCGCCCTGGCCGACCACGACTGGTACGCCCACCGGGTGGGCGAGGCGCTGCGCCCCCTGGGGTTGCGGGTCCGTGGTCTGACGCCGCGGCGGACCCGGTGGCCGCGCTCCGGGAGGCGTCGGCGGTGTTCGTCGGGGGCGGCAACACGTTCCGGTTGCTGGCGACGTTGCAGCGCCGCGGGCTGGTGGACCCGCTGCGGGAGGCCGTGCGGGACGGCGGGGTTCCCTACCTGGGGTCCAGCGCCGGCACGAACCTGGGTGCGCCCAGCATCCGCACCACCAACGACATGCCGATCGTGCAGCCGGAGTCCTTCACCGCGCTCGGACTGGTGCCGTTCCAGATCAACCCCCACTACCTGGACCCCGACCCGAACAGCACGTTCATGGGGGAGACCCGCGACCAACGCCTGACGGAGTTCCTGGAGGAGAACGACGTCCCGGTGCTGGCGTTGCGCGAGGGCACCTGGCTGCAGGTGCGGGACGGGCGGGCCGTCCTGGGCGGGGACCTGCCGGCCCGACTGTTCCGTCGGGGCGAGTCGCCGCGGGAGCTGCCCGCCGGTTCCGACGTGTCGTTCCTCCTGGACACCGTCCCCGTGTTCGACCGGCCGGCGCAGGGCTGACCGGGGACCGTCGATCACCCGCCGGTGGGGACCTGCACCCCGCCGACGCGGGAAATTCGGGTGCCGCTGGGAACCGGGCTCGTTAGCCTGGCGGTGTGACGTGGGCACCCACCACCCTGTACTTCTGCCGGCTCCGGGGCTGAGCGCGGCGGTCCACACACCGGTGTGGCCGTTCCCGGCCACCGGTGGGCCGCTGCCGGACCACGCTCCGCCCGGGTTCCGGCCTCGTCGCCGCTCGGCCCGTGACGGCCGACGTCTCCTGTGTGACCTGAGCTGATCCTGTTCCGGGTCCGTTCCACCACTCGTGGATCACTCGTGGATCAGCTGTCCTCGCACGTGCCCTGACCGGTGACCGGGCGTGGTCCGTCGTCTCGTCCTGACGGCCCTCACCCCCGGAAGTTGATCATGTTCGTGATCGTGATGGCGCGTGTCTGAACCCAGCCGCGCCGCCAACGCTCCCGGCATCCACATCCTGCGGGCCCACGAGGTGGCCCTCGGCCTGGTGCGTTCGGCCGGGCCCGGCCCGGGTGACCTGGTCCTCGACGTGGGTGCCGGCACCGGGGCGATCACCGCCCCGTTGGCACGGACCGGAGCTCGTGTCCTGGCCATCGAGCGGAATCCCCGGTTCGTGACGCTGCTCCGGAAACGGTTCGCGGCGTGCGACCGGGTCCGGGTGGTGCACGCCGACGCGCAGTCGGTGCCGCTGCCCCGGCGTCCCTACCTGGTCGTGGCCAGCATCCCGTTCGCGATCTCCACCCTGCTGTTGCGTCGACTGCTGAACCCGTCGCGTACCGCCCTGGCCGGTGCCGAGCTGATCGTGCAGTGGGAGCTGGCCCGGAGAATCACCCGACCGTGTCCACGTGCGCCGGAGGGAGCGTGGTGGGCCGCCCGCCACGAACTGGTCCTGCGCCGACGGATTCCGGCCGGGTGCTTCGACCCCGCGCCCGCCGTGGACGCCGCCCATCTCGCCGTGCGGCCCCGCCCCCGGCTGGACGGTCAGGCGCTGCGGGTGTTGTGGGTGATGCTGCAGGCCGCGTACGCCGAGCCGGAACGTCCGGTCCGACCACTCCTGGGCGACCTGGTCGGGGAGCGGCGGGCCCGGCGGTTGCTGGTCGAGGCCGGCCTGTCCCCGTCGGCGCCGGCCGGAACGGTCCCCGCCGAGCGGTGGGCCGGTTTCGCCCGGGCCCTGTCCGGGGACCGCACCCGCCACTGGCCGGCACTGCCCCGTCGGCTGGACCGCGTCTGATCGTCCCGATCGCCCGTTCGCCCGTTCGCCCGGATGGTGACGTACCGCCCGGGCGAACGGGGCCGGCACCACCGGCTGCTGGGCACGGCCACCCGGGGTGGTGAAGATCACCACGGAGGTGGTCCGTTCCGGTGAATCCGGGGTGGTAGTCTTTCCCCGCAAGCGATGCGGCCCTGTCGTCTAGCGGCCTAGGACGCCGCCCTCTCAAGGCGGTAACGCGGGTTCAAATCCCGTCAGGGCTACGTACCCGCCGGTCGTCGATGCTCAACGCCGACGACCGGCGGATGTTTTTTCTCCGCCTCTCCACACTCCCGTCGGGTACCTCCCGCCGCTCCGTGTCCGGTGCCCGAGATGAGCTCGTCCACCGTGCCGCGCCGGCC
The DNA here is from genome assembly GCA_036562635.1 of Pseudonocardiaceae bacterium. GTDB lineage: Bacteria > Actinomycetota > Actinomycetes > Mycobacteriales > Pseudonocardiaceae > DATCJU01. The sequence continues at coordinate 34,012 of DATCJU010000093.1, read as the reverse complement.
GGGCGGGCCACAGCGGGGTGGTCATCGGCCGTCTTTCCGGTCGGGGTGCACCGCGGGCGGACGGCAGCGGACGGCGACCACGTCACCGATCAGCCGACAGACACCCGCGCCGTGCGGCACGACCACCGTGCTGCCCCGTTGTACCGGCAGCTCGTCGCCGTGCTCGGTGCGCAGGGCGCCGGTGCCCTCCAGTCCCACCAGCACCGCGAACGACGGCTCCAGTTCCACCTCCGGCTCCGGGTGCAGCCGGTCGGCACGGAAGAACGGCGCGGCGGTCTCCGGCAGCAGGTTCACGAAGGGCCGGTGGTACTGGCTGGTGCTGCGCAGCAGACCGGACAGGCGCGGATAGTCCCAGCCGGAGCGGTCCACGCACGTCAGGGCGGTGTCGGCGCCCAGCCCGAGGTGCCATCCCTCGGGCCCTGAGAACCCCTCCCGCTCCAGCAGCACCGTGAGGTCGGTGGGCTGCTGCAGCTCCACGAGGAACACGCCCTCGCCGATCGCGTGCGGCATGCCGGCGGGTACCAGGACGGTGTCCCCGGGGCGCACGTGCACCGTGTTCAGGGCGGCGAGCATCGCCGTGCGGTCCTGTGCGGCCACCCACGAGCGCAGCTGGTCGGCCGACACGTCCTGCCGGAACCCCAGGCGCACCGTCGGGTCCGGGCCGCGGGTGCCGATCACCACCCATGCCTCGGTCTTGCCGTACCGGCAGCCCAGGTGGGTGCGGGCGAACTCGTTCGACGGGTGACAGTGCACCGGCAGACGCTGCCCGGCGTCCAGCAGCTTGACCAGCAGGGCGGGGTCGGCGCCGAACTCGGCCGTGTGCTCGGGGCCCAGCCAGCCGGTGGGGTCGGCGTGCACCGCGTCCCGGAGCAGCCGCCCGTTGGGCAGCCGGCTCAGGCCCGCCTCGGGTTCGCCGAACAGCGTGGTGGTGGAGGCGACCCAGTCCTCGGGGGTCCACGTCGCCGCCCCGTCGCCGGGTACCGTCCGACCCCGCAGACGGGCGATCTCCGCCCCACCCCGGTAGAAGCGGGGCGGCTGGTTGGCGTCCAGCAGCATGGGAATGGGTCGGTCGGACGTGGCCAGTGACCCCCGGTCACGGACCGCGGTCGGGCTGGGCTCAACCTGCCTCATGGGCGCGTACCTCCCCGGAACCACGTGGCACCAACCGCACCGGGAGCACGATTCGGCGCGGTGGTGAGGTGTCGCCCTCCAGCCGGGCGAAGAGCATCTCGGCGGCCGCTCGGCCCAGTGCGGCCGCGTCGTGCGCGATGACGCTGACCGGCGGGTCGAGCAGATCGGCCAGTTCGAAGTCGTCGAAACCCACCAGCGCGGGGCGGCACGGCTGACCGGCCAGGGCACGCAGGGCGTGGACGGTGATCCGGTTGTTGCCGGTGATCAGGGCGGTGGCCGGGGCCGGCCCGTGCAGCAGGCGCCGCAGTGCCGCGGCCACGGTCCGCTCGTCGTGCGGGCCCATCACGACCAGCCCGTCGTCGTAGCACAGCCCGGCGCGCACGCAGCCCTCGCGGTAGCCGCGGAGCCGTTCTGCGGCGGTGAAGATGTCCGGGGCGTCGCCGAGGAACGCGATGCGCCGGTGGCCGAACGAGGCCAGGTGCCGCACCGCCTCCACGACACCGCCGTGGTTGTCCACCAGGACGGTGTCCACCGAGAGGACACCTGCGGGCCGGTCCAGGAACACCATGGGAGTGCCGGCCCGTAACTCCGGGACCAGGTAGCTGTGCTGTGTGCTCGCCGGTACGACGAGCAGCCCGTCCACCCGGCGTGCGCAGAACTCCAGGACGAGTTCGCGTTCCCGGTTCGGGTCCTCGTCGGAGGAGCCGGTGAGCACCTGTCGTCCGTGCTGCTGGGCGACCTCCTCCACCGCACGGGTGAGCTGCGAGTAGAAGGGGTTGGCCACGTCCTCCAGCACCAGGCCGAGGATGCCGGTGGACAGTCCGCGCCGCAGGTTGCGCGCGCCCAGGTTGCGGCGGAACCCGAGCTGGTCGATCGCCTCGAGGACGCGTTGTGCGGTGGCCGGGTGCACCCCCGGTTCGTCGTTGACCACCCGGGAGACCGTCTTGATGCTGACCCCGGCCAGCCGAGCCACGTCGTTCATCGTGGCTCGGCGGATTCTTCGGGTCGCGGTTCCCGGTGCTCCCGACCTGGTGGACATCGTTGTCATATCGGGGGCATTGGACACCAGGACTGTGACGTAGGTCAATCGACACAGCGTGACTGGTCATTACTACGTGTGAGTGAATTGGCTGGTCGGGGGCCTGGGGCGCTCGTGTCGCCGCCGGGGAATCACCCTCTTGGCCTCGGCCTTTCGGGCGGTGTGCTGTCCGGAACCGGACAGGACCTCTGGCCGACCTTGACGGCCGCAGGGGCCTTACCCAGTGTGTTTGGTACTGCTCGCAGCGTCACCGTCGTGACGGAGGTCGGTCGGCGGGGACGTCGTCGTTCGGTCGGGTGGCGACGGGCGGACCGGCGGGCGTGGACCCGGGGCGGAGGTGCTCGTGGTGGATCCCCTGCTGCACAGACGGAACCTGCTCAGGGTGTTTGCCGGTGCCGCCGCCGGGCTCGGGCTCGGCGCGCTGGCCGGGCGGGGCGCCCTGGCCGCACCGTCCTCGCCCACGGCGCCACCCCCGCCCGGAGGAGATGTCATGGTGGGGGATGTGCCCTCGGTGCCCGCTCCACCCGCGGACTGGCGTGCGGTCGCGGCGGACGTGCGCGCCGAGTTCCGGTGGGCGTGGCGTCACTACGCCGAGCGCGCACTGGGCCGGGACCAGATCAAGCCTGTCTCCGGCGGTCACGAGGACTTCTTCGCCCAGGGGCACCCGGTCGGTCTGACGGCGGTGGAGGCACTGGACACCCTGTGGCTGATGGGGCTGGACACCGAGCTGGAGCAGGCCGTCGAGTGGATCGAGGGCAATCTCCGCTTCGACATCGACGCACCGTTCCAGGTGTTCGAGACCAACATCCGCATGCTGGGCGGACTGTTGTCCGGGTACCACTGCACCGGGCGGGAACGGCTGCTGGACCTGGCGGTCGACCTCGCCGACCGGCTGCTGCCCGCCTTCACCCGCTCCCCCAGCGGGGTGCCCTACCGTTACGTCAACCTGGCCACCGGTCAGGTCGGTCAGCCGGAGACCAACCTGGCCGAGACCGGCACCTACATCGCCGAGTTCGGGACGCTGTCCCGGTGGACCGGGCGGAGCCGGTACTACGAGGTGGCCAAGCGGGCGTTCGAGGTGACCTTCACCCGCCGCAGCTCGCTGGACCTGCTGCCGTACGCGGTGCACGCCGAGACCGGGGAGTGGTTGAACCGGGTGGCCACGGTCGGCCCGCCCGCGGACTCCTACTACGAGTACCTGTGGGACGGCCACGCCCTGTTCGGTGACCCGGACCTGCGGTACTGGTACGACGTGCTGACCGCGGCGATCCTGCGGCACCAGGCGGAGCGGGTGGACGGGCGGCTGTGGTTCGCCCAGGTCGACGCGTTCACCGGTCAGGTGACCGACCGTGGGCAGAGCGAGCTCGCCTCGTTCTACGCGGGTCTGCTCGCCGAGTCCGGACTGGTCGCGGAGGGGCGGGCCTACCACGACTCGTGGAACGTGGTGCAGGACCGCTACGGCGTACTGCCGGAGGGCATCGACTACACCACGCTCGGCGCGACCTGGCGCGGCAACCAGTTGCGCCCCGAGTTCGTCGACTCGGCGTTGTTCCTGTGGCTGAGCACCGGGGACGAGATCTACCGGTGGCGTGCCTGGGTCCACTACGCGCACATGAAGCGCACCTCCAGGGCCCGCTACGGCTACACGGTCCTGGACGACGTCACCACCACCCCACCGCGGCAGGGTGACTCCTGTCCCGGCTACTGGTGGAGCGAGCAGACCAAGTACTACTGGCTGATGTTCGGTGACGTGCGCCGGTTCGACTACCGCGACCACTACCTGTCCACCGAGGGCAACCTGTTGCGCGGCGCCGTCCACTGAGGACGGCCGGGCGCCCGGGGAACCACCGCGGTGCGGACGGGGCCCGGTGGTGGGTGCGGGCCGGGATCCGGTTCCGCGTGCCCCGTGTGTGACGGCTCCACGGGGGCGGAGAGCTGCGGGGACGCGTGATCGGGGCCGATCTGCGCGGCGTGACCCGACGATCGGAACCGGAGCGCTACCATGCAGGCCATGGCGGACAAGCCGAAGGCGGAAGAGCTGGACCTGAGCCGGGCCGAGTGGATCACCTCCACCGACGACGGCACCCCCGGGGTCGAGGTGGCCTTCCTCGACGAGTGGGTGTTGATGCGCAACGGGGCCGAGCCCGACGGTCCGGTGCTGGTGTTCGACCACGCCGAGTGGGAGGCGTTCGTGCTCGGCGCCAAGGACGGCGAGTTCGACGAGCCGTGACCGTTCGGAGCGGCCGCGGTTCGGGTCGCCCCGGAAGTTGACCCTCGTCGTCGTGCACCACCTCGCCTCGGTCCGGTGGGGCGCACTGCTTCCCGTTCCCCCGAAGTGCCGTCGCGTTCCCGGGGGGCGGTGACCACCCGGTCCCCGCCGTGTGAGGTGCGCGTCTCGGGGTGACCCGGTCGACGGATCCGGGTACCCCTGCGACGGTGAGAGGGATGGGCACATCAGAAGACGACTACGTAGAGTAACGTTCGCGGCTGGCCAGGCGATGGCGTTCGTGCATTCGGGCTAGGGGCTCTCCCTGTTTTCACCTGATGTTCGACGAAAAGTGAGCAGGTGACGGGTGGGCGGCCAGTACCGTGCGGTTATGAACCGGGCTGGGGAAACCACCGATCGCTCGGGTTCCGACCCCGTCATCGTGGTCGAGGACCTGCACAAGTCCTACGGGGAGCTCCACGCGGTGGACGGGGTCTCGTTCACCGTTGCCGAGGGGGAGTTCTTCGGGATTCTGGGGCCGAACGGAGCGGGCAAGACCACCACACTGGAGATCGTCGAAGGGCTCCGGGAGCCGGACTCGGGCGTGGTGCGGGTGCTAGGCGAGACACCGTGGCCGCGCAACCACCGGTTGCTGCCGCGGATCGGTGTGCAGCTTCAGGCCTCGTCCTTCTTCGAACGGTTGACCGCGCGCGAGCAGCTGGAGACCTTCGCCGCGCTGTACGGCGTCAGTCGGGGCACCGCGGCGGACATGCTGGAACTGGTCGGGCTGGCGGACAAGGCCGAGGTCCGCGAGGACAAGCTCTCCGGCGGTCAGCGGCAGCGGCTGTCCATCGCCTGTGCCCTGGTCCACGATCCGGACGTGGTGTTCCTGGACGAACCCACGGCGGCGTTGGACCCGCAGGCCCGGCGCAACCTGTGGGACGTGCTGCGCGCCATCCGTGAGCGTGGCAAGACCATCATCTACACCACGCACTACCTGGACGAGGCGGAGATCCTCTGCGACCGGGTGGCGATCATGGACCAGGGGCGGATCCTGGCGCTCGACGCGCCGGCCAAGCTGGTCCGCGGTCTGGAGGCGGCCACCCATGTGCTGCTGGAGTCCAAGGTGCTGCCGTTGGAGGAGGCCCGGGCGATCCCCGGCGTGGACGAGGCCTCCGACGACGGCGTCTCCCTGACCATCACCACCAGGACCCCTGCGCCCGTCCTGGCCGCTCTCGCCGAGCGCGGCACCCTCGACGGTCTGCAAGTCCGCGGCGCCACCCTCGAGGACGTCTTCCTGCACCTGACCGGACGGGAGTACCGCGCATGAGCTCGTTCCGCAGCCTCTCCGTCGCCATGCTCAAGGGCTTCGTGCGCGACCGGGTGAGCCTGTTCTTCACCTTCCTGTTCCCGATGATGTTCCTGGTGGTGTTCGGGCTGCTGTTCCGGGACGCCGGGGACACGCGCACCGAGCTCGCCGTGGTGGGTGACGGCCCGGTGGTGGAGGCGTTGGAGTCGACCGGTGCGGTGGAGCTGCAGCGGTTCTCCGACGCCGAGGCCGCGGTGGAGCAGGTCCGTAACGGAGACCTGCCCGGCGCGCTGCTGATCCGGGACGAGGAGGTGGAGCTGCGGTTCGCCGCCAGTGACCAGGCCAGGGCCGGGATGGTGCAGGGCCTGGTGAACGGAGTGGTGAACCAGCTCAACCTGGCGGCCACCGGGCAGCCCCCCGCGCTCCAGCTGCGGATGGAGCAGGTGGAGGACACCTCGCTCAAACCGATCCAGTACATCGCGCCCAGCATCCTGTCCTGGGGTATCGCCGTGTCGGCCAGCTTCGGTGCGGCGCTGACCCTGGTGTCCTGGCGACGCAAGCAGGTGTTGCGACGGATCAGGCTCTCCCCGGTCCCGGTGACCACCGTGCTCACCTCGCGGCTGCTGGTGACCATCGGGATCGCGGTGGTGCAGGCGGTGCTGTTCACCCTCGTCGCGCTGACCCCGGTGTTCGGGCTGCAGCTGAACGGACAGTGGTGGCTGACGCTGCCGCTACTGGTGGCGGGCGTGCTGGCCTTCTTCGCCATGGGGATGTTGGCCGGCGCGTTCACCAAGACGGAGGAGGCGGCCAGCGGGGTGGTGAACGTCGTGGTGCTGCCGATGGCGTTCCTGTCCGGCACCTTCTTCGACATCAACGCCGCCCCGGCGTGGCTGCAGACGGTGTCGGTCGTCATGCCGCTCCGGCACATGAACGACGGCATGCTCGATGTCATGGTGCGCGGTCAGGGAGCGGAGGCGTTGCTGCTGCCGATCGGCGTGCTGCTCGGCTTCACCCTGGTCGTCGGCGCCATCGCGGCGCGGCTGTTCCGCTGGGAGGACAACTGACGGCCGGTGCCGGACGGTCGGCGGTGCGGCGTGTGGACACGGTTGCCGCCCAGGGCGGGGTGCGGGCCCGGTTCGGGACTCGCACCCCGCCCTCGCCGCGTGTCTCCGTGCGGCGGAGGACCCGGCCCCGGTCAGTCGTCGGCGCCGCCGGGTTCCTCCTCGAAGTCGCCCGCGGCGTGCCGGACCCGGGCCAGCAGTGTGGTGAGCTGTTCGGTCTGCTCCGTGGTGAGCCCGCGCAACCCGAAGTCGATCCTGGTCACGGCCTCGGTCGCCACCTTCATGCGGTCCCGGCCCGCGTCGGTGATCTCCACCAGGGTGGTGCGCCGGTCGGTGGGGTGGGGCAGGCGACGGACCAGTCCGTCCCGTTCCAGGCGGTCGACGATGTTGGTGACGCTGGTCGGGTGGAGCTGCAACCGCTCACCCATCACCCGCATGGGCAGGCTCCCGCGCCGGGAGAACACCAGCAGCACCAGCGCCTCGTACCGGGCGAAGGTCAGTCCCAGGGGGCGGAGCGCCGAGTCCACGGCGGACAGCAGGATCTGCTGTACCCGCATCACGCTCGTGACGGCTGCCATGGCCTCCGCGGGGCCGATGCGCTCCTCCCACAGTGTGCGGGCGCGGGCGATCGGGTCGAACGACAGGGAGCGGTTGGCCGCCATGCCGGGGACGCTACCAGCGGCGATGAGCGACGCTGAGCGGTACTCGGCCCACGTCCTGCGGCAGGCCGGTGATCGTGAACAGGTGACGAGGAGGAACGACGGTGCTGGTGGCGTTCAGTGTCACTCCGTTGGGTGGTGACTCGGAGAGCGTGAGCAAGGCGGTGGCCGACGCGGTGCGGGTGGTGCGCGAGTCCGGGCTGCCGAACGAGACCAACGCGATGTTCACCAACGTCGAGGGCGAGAGCTGGGACGAGGTGATGGACGTGGTGCGGCGGGCCGTGGAGGCGGTGCAGGCCCACGCACCGCGGGTGAGCCTGGTGCTCAAGGCCGACATCCGCCCCGGGCACACCGGTCAGCTCCGCGCCAAGGTGGAGCGGGTGGAACGGCACCTGGCCGGGGAGCAGCCCTCGGCCTGAGCGGCCGTCGGGCGGCTGTCGGCGACGGACGCACAGCCGGTGCCGCACCCGTCACTCCGCGTGTCGGTGCGGCACCGGCTGTGACAGTGACATGCGACATGCTGTCGCGAATACTAGGAAGTCCTACCATTTGGGTACCGACGATGACGTCCACCCGGAGGCCGCCATGCCCGTGAAGGGTTACGACGACAGCTACGCCGACCCCCAGGCCGGGCGGGAGCGCTGGCAGCGGCGCTACGCCGAGGCGCAGGCCAAGGGGCAGATCCGTGACGCGGACTTCACCACACTGTCCGGCATGGAGGTCGACCCGGTCTACGGGCCGAAACCGGGCGAGGTCGTCGAAGGGTTCGAACGCATCGGCTGGCCGGGTGAGTACCCGTTCACCCGCGGTCTGCACACCACCGGGTACCGCGGCAAGACCTGGACCATCCGCCAGTTCGCCGGGTTCGGCAACGCCGAGCAGACCAACGAGCGCTACAAGATGATCCTCGCCCGGGGTGGCGGGGGTCTGTCGGTCGCCTTCGACATGCCCACCCTGATGGGGCGTGACTCCGACGACCCGCGCTCGCACGGCGAGGTCGGTCACTGCGGTGTGGCCATCGACTCCGCCGCCGACATGGACGTGCTGTTCCGGGACATCCCGTTGGAGCAGGTCACCACGTCCATGACCATCTCCGGGCCGGCCGTGCCCATCTTCTGTATGTACCTGGTGGCCGCCGAGCGGCAGGGCGCGGACATCCGCAAGCTCAACGGCACCCTGCAGACCGACATCTTCAAGGAGTACATCGCGCAGAAGGAGTGGCTGTTCGAGCCGGAGCCGCACCTGCGTCTCATCGGCGACCTGATGGAGTTCTGCGCGCACAACATCCCGGCCTACAAGCCGCTGTCGGTGTCCGGCTACCACATCCGCGAGGCCGGGGCGACCGCCGCGCAGGAGCTCGCCTTCACCCTCGCCGACGGTTTCGGCTACGTCGAGCTCGGCCTGTCCCGCGGCCTGGACATCGACACGTTCGCGCCCGGACTGAGCTTCTTCTTCGACGCGCACATCGACTTCTTCGAGGAGATCGCCAAGTTCCGCGCCGCCCGCCGTATCTGGGCCCGCTGGATGCGTGACGTCTACGGGGCCAAGACCCCCAAGGCGCAGTGGCTGCGGTTCCACACCCAGACCGCCGGGGTGTCGCTGACCGCCCAGCAACCGGAGAACAACATCGTGCGCACCGCGATCGAGGCACTGGCCGCGGTGCTCGGCGGGACGAACTCCTTGCACACCAACGCCCTGGACGAGGTGCTGGCCCTGCCCAGCGAGAAGGCCGCCCAGATCGCACTGCGCACCCAGCAGGTGATCATGGAGGAGACCGGCGTGGCCAACGTCGCCGACCCGCTCGGCGGCTCCTGGTACGTCGAGGCCCTCACCGACCGGATCGAGGCCGAGGCGGAACGCATCTTCGACCGGATCAAGGACATGGCCCGGCAGGCCGTGCCCTCGGGGGAGTACCCGATCGGTGAGATGACCTCCGGCATCCTCCGCGGTATCGAGGAGGGCTGGTTCACCGGCGAGATCGCCGACTCCGCGTTCGCCTACCAGCAGGCGCTGGAGAAGGGCGACAAGAAGATGGTCGGGGTCAACTGCCACGTCGAGTCGCTCTCCGACGACCTGGAGATCCTGCGGGTCAGCCACGAGGTGGAGGTCGCGCAGCGTGCGCTGCTGGCCGAGCGGCGGGCCAGGCGGGACCAGGCTGCGGTGGACCGGGCCCTGGCCCAGATGGTCGAGGTGGCCCGGGGCGACGGCAACCTGATCGAGCCGATGCTGGAGGCGGTGCGCGCCGAGGCCACCCTCGGGGAGATCTGCGACGCGCTGCGCGCCGAGTGGGGTGTCTACACCGAGCCGGCCCGGTTCTGAGCGACCCGAGGAGGGGCGTGGTGCACTCCGGTGACGGTGCGGGCGGCCCCCACCTCGCCCGCCGGATGTGGTGGTTGTTCGAGCCCTACCACGACGTCGTCTACTTCACCCCGGAGTCCAGGGCGGCCGCGGACGCCCTGGGCTGCCGGGGCGGGTGGATGGGGTACTTCGCCATGCGGGCGGCACCCCTGGGCGCCGCTCCACCGGTGCTGGTCACCGCGTTGTTCTACAGCTTCCCTCCGGCCCTGGTGCACCGGGCGCTGCCGTACGCCTGGCAGGTCGCCACACCGGAGCAGTACCTGCAGGCGCGGCTGACCGCGGTGGACGCCGCGCTGCACCGGCTGCTGGGTGCGGAGGTGCTCGACTCGGCCGAGCTCGCCGAGGCGGCCGGACTGGCCCGGCGGGCGGCGCTGGCCGCCCCCACCGCCGGCCGCCTGCTGGCCGCCGCGAACAGCCTGCTGCCGTGGCCTGAACAACCCCACCTGGTGCTGTGGCACGCCACCACCCTGCTGCGGGAGTCCCGGGGCGACGGGCACGTGGCCGCGCTCGTCGCCGCCGGGCTGGGGCCCTGCGAGGCCCTGGTGTTGTTCGCCGCCGACCAGGGCATGCCCGCGGAGCTGATGCGCAGCATGCGTCCCTGGCCGGAGGAGGAGTGGCGGGCCGCCGAGCGGCGGGTGGTCGAGCTCGGTCTGCTGCACCCCGGCGCCGCCGACGGCGAGCCCGCGGTGTTGACCTCGGACGGTCGGGCCCTGCGTGTCTGGGTGGAGGAACGCACCGACGAGGCGGCCACGGCACCGTGGCACGCGCTGGGGGCCGAGGGAACGGCCCGGTTCGCCGAGCTGCTCACCCCGGTGGTGCGGACGTTGGCCGAGCGGAACGACGCGATACGGGTCAACCCGATGGGTCTGGATCCCCGCAGGATCCTCGCCTTGCGGGACGGCTCCGCGACGTAGCGTGGTCGGGTCGGACGGCGCCGGTTGGGCCGATCGTGTCAAGATGGAACCGTGACGAGGCCTGATCCCCGCCAGACCGCAGCACTGTCCGCCGCGTTCTCCGGTGCCGTCGACCTGTCGGCGCTCAAGGCCAGGGCCGAGGCGGCCCGTCAGGCGGCCGCCCCGCAGAACACCCCCACCGACGGTGCTTCCTCCGACGGTGGGAAGTGGGTCATCGACGTCACCGAGGCGACGTTCCAGACCGAGGTGCTGGAACGGTCGCTGCAGGTGCCGGTCATCGTCGATCTGTGGGCGTCCTGGTGCGGCCCCTGCAAGCAGCTCTCCCCGGTGCTGGAACGCCTCGCCGCGGAAGGACGGGGCGCCTGGGTGCTGGCCAAGGTCGACGTCGACGCCAACCCGCGCATCGCCCAGATCTTCGGCGTCCAGTCGATCCCGACCGTGGTTGCCATCGCCGCGGGCCAGCCGGTTCACGCCTTCGCCGGCGCCCAGCCGGAGCCGCAGGTCCGCCAGTGGATCAAGTCGCTGCTGGACGCCCTGCGCGACCAGCTGCCCGGCATCCGGGCGGCCGAGGAGGCGGCCGGTGCGGCCCCGCAGGAGCCGGAGGACCCGCGGTTCGCCGAGGCCGAGGCGGCGCTGGAGCGCGGTGACTTCGCCGCGGCCGAGGCCGCCTACCAGAAGATCCTGGACAGCGACCCGACCAACGAGCAGGCGAAGGCCGCGCTGGTCCAGGTGCGTTTCGAGGCCCGGGCCGCGCAGATCGACCCCGGTGCGATCGCCAGGGCGGACGCCGCCCCGGACGACATCGACGCCCAGCTCGCCGCCGCCGACGCCGAGGTGGCCTCGCAGCAGGTGGAGCAGGCGTTCCAGCGGCTGGTCGCCACCGTGCGCCGTACCTCGGGCGAGGAGCGGGACCGGGTCCGGCAGCACCTGATCGGGCTGTTCGAGCTGTTCCCGACCGACGACCCACGGGTGAACAACGCCCGCCGCGCCCTGGCCAGCGCGCTGTTCTGACCACCGGCCCCGTGCGTCGGGGCACAGGGACGACCTGACACGGCGGGGCCCGGTCGCTGCAGCGACCGGGCCCCGCCGTGTGCGGTTCCTCCGACTCACTCGAACTTCTGGGTGCAGGGAGCGGCACCCTCGATGAACCCCATGCGCAGGGCGTCGACCCGGGCGAACCCGGACTTCACCGCGTTGCCGTTGACGTCCGCCGCGATCAGGCTGCGGTTGGTGAGCAGCTCGGCCACCGCCTCGTCCATGTCACCGGGGGAGATGCGCAGGCTCCCCACCGGGTTGCGCTTGTTCAGCGGGTGCTCCACCAGCAGCCCCGCCCACGCGCCCACCAGGCAGGCGGTGCGCAGCCCTGCGGTCTCCCCGGACAGCTCCAGCCCGATGGCCTTCTGCACCGACAGCACGTACCGGGAGGCGATCTCGCCGAACGCGGCGAAGTCACCGATACCGGTCTCGAAGTCCGGCGGTACGTCGAAGGGGCCCTCCGGGGTCGGCGGAGTGGCGATCCTGGCCAGCTCCTCCAGGTCCATCGAGACGGTGTTGGTGGACGGGCAGTAGGCCACCGGCTCGGTGTTGCCCCCGTCCGGGCACTGCACCGGAGTGGTCTGCACGGCCGGCGGCTGTGCCCCGGTGTCCTCGAACACCGCGTTGAGGCTCTCCTCGATCACCTTCACCGTGTCCGCCGTGACCGGCAGGTCACCCTTGCCCGTGTCCTGCTTCTTCTTGAAGGCGAACTCGGTCAGCCGCGGCTCGATGTCCTTCATCGACATGGAGGCGCACCGCTTGGGGCCCTCGATGAACCCGATCTGGAACGCCGCGGTCCGGTCGAACGCGCTGCCGTGTGCCTGCTCGCCGCGGAAGTCGGAGCCCACCCGGTCCCGGATGGAGAACAGGGTGGCCATCGCCTTGTTCAGCCCCTCACCGGTGGAGAGCTCGAAGTACTTCGACCCACCCTCGGCCACGTGCCGGAAGAACGCGCCGGTGTAGCAGTCGGCCTGCTGCTCCAGCATGATGCTCGGGCTGTTCCGGTTGACCAGGGCCTCCTCCGGGAGCCCGGTCACCGAGCCCGCGGCGGCCAGGCGGTACTGCACGGCGTGTCCGAACTCGTGCGCCAGCACTGCGACCACCGCCATCTCGCCGAACTGCTTGATGATCATGGGCAGGAGCTGGCCCCGGTCCCAGGCGATGACGTCGTCGATACTGCAGTAGAAGGCGTTGATCTGGCCCTTGGTGTCCATCTGGCACAGCACCACGCCCTTGTTGCTCCGGGAGTCCCAGGACGCCAGCTTGCTGATCGGGACGAACCGCGTGTTGAAGTCGGTCTGGAAGTGCTCGGTCCAGTACTCCTGCAGATCCACGACCGCGTTCACCGCGAGGGCGTCGATCTCCCCGTGGTCGGTGTTCTCCACCGGCAGATTGGCGTTCGCCACGCCCGCCTTCGGCCCGCTCGGACCGTCCACGATCGGCAGCCCACCGACGGTGACCGTGTCGATGCCGCCGAAGGCGACCGGCTGACCGGCCACCTTCTGCGTGGTGCACCCGGTGAGCACCGCCATGGCCGTCACGGCGGCCAGCGCGCACATGGCGGCGCGAAGCCAGTTCCGGCGTCCTCGCCGGACTGGGCTGGTCATTCCTCGTCCTCCCTCAGTCGATACCGCAGGCCTGCGGTCCCTGGAGCGTTCCGGTACGGAACAGCGCCACCCGGTCGAACCCGGACGGCACCGCACCTGCAGGAGCGCCGCGGGACCCGTAGTCGTGGTGCAACAGGACCTGGATCGCCTCGTCCAGATCCCCCGGTGACAAACCGAAGCCCTCCTGCCGCTGGAAGACCTCGCCGGTGTAGGCGCCGGCGAGACACACCGCGGCTCGTCCCGCCTCCTCGCCGTCGACGGGGCGACCCATGGCGGCGAGTGCGGCCAAACCGTATCGGGTGGCCAGCAGGGTGCCGGTGGCGTAGTCCCCCGTGTCCCGGTGCAGCCGCGGCAGATCCCCGGAGGGGTCCAGTTCCACGGCTCCGTCCGTCGGGCAGAACGCCACCGGGCCCTGTTCACCCGCGCACCGCGGGGTGCCGGTGGTCTCGCGCAGGGTCGGGGGACGCCAGGTGTGTCCGTGCCGGGTGACCAGAGCGGTGAAGTAGCGGTTCAGGTCGTCGCTGACCGCGGCCACCATCCGGTGGAACTCCATGTTCCCGCCGCTGGCCTGGTCCTCCAGGCTGGTGAAGTCGCGCAGCGTGAACCGCCGGTTGTCCACCGTCATACCCGCGCACAATCCGGCCCCGTGCTGGTAGCCGTCCTGGAACGCCGACACCCGGTCGAAGGCGTTGCCGTGCGCCTCGCGATCGGTGCGGTCGGTGCCCAGGGGGTCCCGGAAGGTGATCATGGCATCGAGCGCGGCGTCCAGCTCACCCGGGGTCACGTCCAGGTGGCCCGCGTGCCCGTCGACCACCCAGCGCAGGAACGAACCGGCGTAGCAGTCGGCCATGGCCTCGGTGAGGATCGTGGGGTAGCGCTCGGGCTGCTCGAGCCGTTCCGCGGCACCGATCCCCGCCCGGTGGTGCACGGCGTGTCCCACCTCGTGGGCCAGTACCACCACCACGGCGACGTCGCCGAAGCGTTCACGCAGCACCGGCAGCAGCGCGGCCCGGTCCCAGACGATCGCGTCGGCCCGGGAGCAGTAGTAGGCGTTCCCCTCGACCTCGGTGGCGCTGTCGGCACACGGCGGTGGTGTGGTGTCCGGTTCGGTGGTGTCCACCGAGTGGAACCCGCCGCGCAGCTCCTGCCACGGCGTGCCGAACGTCTCGGGGAAGGACCGGCGCCAGTACTCCTGCACGTCCAGCAGCACGGCCGCCGCCACCTGGTCCACGGGCGTGCGTCCGGCCCCGTGGACGAACGAGGTGTCGACCTCGCCGCGCACCGCACCGGTCCCGGCGTTCGGCGTGCCCGGCACGGTGACGGAGCAGCCGCCGAGCACGCCGAGGACGGTGAGCAGCCCGAGCAGTGCCCCCCGCACCCGGTGACGGCCTCCGTTCCGTACCCGCACCCGATCAGCTTGACATCCCGGGCGGTCCCGGCGGGGCCGGTCAGGGAAACTCCCGCCCGACTCACAGGAGGAGGACGAGGCGGGTGTGGGACGGGGACCGGGTCAGCCCGTCACGGCTCGGGGGCCAGCCAGAGCACGGCGAGGGCGGGCAGGTCCAGGGTCACGGACGCCGGTCGCCCGTGGTGCGGTTCGGGTGGGACGACGAGCACGTCGTTCTCCGCCGGGCCGGCCCCGGAACCGCCGTAGTGGGGCGCGTCGGTGTTCAGCAGCACCCGCCACCGGCCCTCCCGGGGCAGGGCCACCCGGTGGTTGTGGTGCACGGTCCCGGCGAAGTTGACCACGCAGGCCAGCACCGAACCGTCGTCACCGTGTCGCAGGAAGCTCAGCGTGTTGTGCTGCCAGTCGTGCTCGTCCAGCCAGGAGAAGCCCTCGGGCCGGGTGTCCTGGGTGTGGAGGGCCGGCGTGGCGCGGTACAGCTCGTTGAGCCGGGCCACCATCCGCTGGATACCGCGGTGGTAGTTCATGCCGCCGTACTCCTCCAGCAGGTGCCACGGCAGCGACGCCTCCGCCGACCACTCCCAGGGCTGGCCGAACTCCCCGCCCATGAACAGCAGCTGCTTGCCCGGGTGGGACCACATGTAGCCCAGCAGCGACCGCACCCCGGCGGCCTTCTTCCACGCGTCCCCCGGCATCCGGGTCCACAACGAGCCCTTGCCGTGCACCACCTCGTCGTGGGACAGCGGGAGCACGTAGTTCTCGCTCCACGCGTACAGCATCGAGAAGGTGATCTCGTTGTGGTGGTAGGAGCGGTGGACCGGATCCCGCTGCAGGTACTGCAGGGTGTCGTGCATCCAGCCCATGTTCCACTTGAAGCCGAAGCCGAGACCGTCGGCGTAGGTGGGACGGGTGACCCCGGACCAGGCGGTGGACTCCTCCGCGATCATCATGATCCCGGGGTGTCGTCGGTAGGCGGTGGCGTTGAGCTCCTGCATGAAGTGGATGGCTTCCAGGTCCTCCCGCCCGCCGTACTTGTTGGGCACCCACTCGCCCTCCCGGCGGGAGTAGTCCAGGTAGAGCATCGAGGCCACCGCGTCCACCCGCAGGCCGTCGACGTGGAACTCCTCCAGCCAGTACACCGCCGAGGCGATGAGGAAGTTGCGCACCTCGTGCCGGCCGTAGTTGAACACGTAGGTGCCCCAGTCCGGGTGCTCCCCGCGCCGGGGGTCGGCGTGTTCGTACAGCGGGGTGCCGTCGAACCGGGCCAGCGCCCACTCGTCCCGCGGGAAGTGCGCCGGCACCCAGTCCAGGATCACCCCGATGTCCCGGGAGTGCAGGTGGTCGACGAAGTAGCGGAAGTCGTCGGGGCTGCCGTAGCGGGCGGTAGGAGCGAAGTACGAGGTGGTCTGGTAGCCCCAGGAGCCCCCGAAGGGGTGCTCGGTGATCGGTAGCAGCTCCACGTGGGTGAAGCCCATCTCGGTCACGTAGTCGGCCAGCTCGTGGGCCAGCTCCCGGTAGCCCAGGCCCGGACGCCACGACCCCAGGTGCACCTCGTAGATGCTCACCGGGGCCCGGGTCCAGTCGGTGCGGGCCCGCTTTTCCATCCACTCCTCGTCGTTCCACAGGTAGTCGGAGGTGTGCACCACCGACGCGGTGGCCGGAGGAAGCTCGGTGGCGAACGCCAACGGGTCGGCCTTCTCGTGCCAGCAGCCGTCCGGGCCGAGGATCCGGAACTTGTAGCGGGTACCGGGGGCCACCCCCGGTACGAAGAGTTCCCACACCCCCGATCCGCCCAGCACCCGCATCGGGGTGGCCCGGCCGTCCCAGTGGTCGAAGTCCCCGCACACCCGGACGCCCTGGGCGTTGGGTGCCCACACCGCGAACGAGGTGCCCGAGACGGTGCCCAGCGGGGTCTCGTAGCTGCGCTCGTGGGCGCCCAGCACCTCCCACAGTCGTTCGTGCCGGCCCTCGCCGATCAGGTACAGGTCGAGGTCGCCCAACGTCGGCAGCCACCGGTAGGGGTCGTCGGTGACCAGCACGTGGTCGCCGTAGCGCACCTCGAGCCGGTAGTCGGTCGGTGGCACGGGCACCACCCCGGAGAACAGTCCGTCGGGGTGGATCCGTTCCAGGGGGAACCGCCGTGTGGCGCCCTCCTCGTCGGGGAGCAGCACGGTCACCGCGTCGGCGTTCGGGCGCAACGCCCGGACGACCGTGCCCGCCGGGTGGGGGTGGGCGCCCAGGACCGAGTGCGGATCGTGGTGCGAACCGGCCAGCAACCGGGCCACGTCCAGCTCCGGGGGCGGAGCGGCGTCCGTCCCGCCTCCTTCGGTGTGGTGGTCGTCCCCGGCCAGGCGACTCACGCTCACGCTCCCTCCTCCCTGGTGATCCTGGCAATCGAGGCGAGGGGCACGGGCAACCACTCCGGCCGGTTGCTGTACTCGTAGGCCACCTCGTAGACCGCCTTGTCCAGTTCCAGCGCCCGCAGCAGCGACTCCTGCCGGCGTGGATCGCCGAAGGCGGACGTCTCGGCGTAGCCCGCACAGAACGCGGTGCGGTTGCGGTCGGCCCACTCCAG
Source organism: Pseudonocardiaceae bacterium (assembly GCA_036562635.1). Classification (GTDB taxonomy): domain Bacteria; phylum Actinomycetota; class Actinomycetes; order Mycobacteriales; family Pseudonocardiaceae; genus DATCJU01. The sequence goes on along the minus strand of DATCJU010000093.1, from coordinate 16,713 downwards.
GGCCCGCACCCCGAGCTGGTGGTCGTCGGGGCGGCCGATGAGCAGCTGGTGTGCCGCGTAGTCGAAGGAGCGCAGCATGCCCGCCACGTCGCGCAGCGGGGAGCGCAGCGCCGTCCGGTCGGCGGCCGATCCGGCCGGCTCCCCCTCGAAGTCGATGAGCACCCAGCCACTGACGCTGCGCAGCACCTGTCCCAGGTGCAGGTCGCCGTGGATGTACTGCACGTGCACCGGCCCGGGGGTCTGCCGGGCACGTTCGAAGGCCGCACGCAGCGCGGCCTCGTGATCGGCCAGTTCCGGCACCAACCGCAGCACCGAGTCCAGCCGCCGCTGCATCGCGTCGACCGCCGCGTCGACCTGTTCCTGCCCCGCGACGCGGTACCCCAGGGCCCGGCTCAGGTCGGCGTGCACCTCGGCCACGGCCTGGCCGAGGCGGTGCGCCTCCGCGGCGAAGTCCCCGCCCACCTCGTCGGCGTGCAGGTCCGCCTCGGCCATCAGGTCGCGCACGCTCGCCGTGGCCATGGCCCAGCCGTCGACGGCGTCGGGCAGGAACTGCTGCAGCATGGCCAGGGTCATCGGGGTGCCGTCCAGGTCGGTGTGCACCGAGCCCAGCACCTCGGCCACGTGCCGGCACCCGACCCGGTGCAGTGCGCGGTGCAGTTCCAGGTCGGGGTTGCGCCCCACGTTCAACCGACGGAACAGCTTGAGGATGTAGCGCTGACCGAAGACCAGCGAGGTGTTGCTCTGCTCGGCGGTCACCGGGCGGGAACGCAACCCGGTGTCCAGGTCGGTCACGTGCTCTTCCAGCGCGAAACGCAGCCCGTCGCGCTCGATGCCCTCCTGGAGCAGCTCCAGCAGCTTGCTGGTCAACGCGGGGTCGTGCACCGCGTCGTAGCAGGCCAGCCCGTGCCGGGTGGTGATCCAGCAGTGGGCCAGGTGCTCGCTCAGTTCGGTGCGCGCGCCGATGAGGAGCTGGTAGCGGTCGAGCGGCCGCACCCCCTGGTCGACCGTGACGATCAGGTGTAGCAGCAGCGGGTCGCCGGACACCAGCACGGTCGAACGCAACGGGCGCACGGACAGCACCGGTCGCCCCTTGCCGGCGAACCAGCGTTGGGTGGGCAGCCACTCGGCCAGTGCGTCGGCCAGGGCCTCCGAGAGGGCGGGTAGGTCATGTCGCGAGTCGAACAGGTTCATCGGGCATCGCCGTCCTCGCTCGGTGCGGGCGGTACGGGTGGTGGCCCGGGAGGCTCAGCCCGCTCGTCGTCTGGTTGGCGGAGCTCGAACCAGTAGAAACCGTGGCCGGGCAGGGTGAGCAGGTACGGCAGCTCACCGATGCGCGGGAACCGGACCCCGCCGGTGAGTTCCACCGGGACCGCACCCACGTACTCGGACAGGTCCAGTTCCACCGGCTGCGGGAACCGGGACAGGTTGTTGACGCACAGCAGGATGTCCTTCTCGCCGTCCTCACCGATGTACCGGCGCTGGTAGGCCAGCACGCTCGGGTTGGACGAGCCGAGTTCGGCGAAGTCGCCGAGACCGAACGCCGGGTGACGGCGCCGGATCTCCAGCATGTGCCGGGTCCAGTGCAGCAGGGAGGAGCTGTTGTTGAGCTGCGCCTCCACGTTGACGGCCTGGTAGCCGTAGACCGGGTCGGCGATGACCGGCAGGTAGATCCGGTTGGGATCGCAGCGGGAGAACCCGGCGTTGCGGTCGGGGGTCCACTGCATGGGGGTGCGTACGCCGTCGCGGTCCCCGAGCCAGATGTTGTCGCCCATGCCGATCTCGTCGCCGTAGTACAGGACCGGGGAACCCGGCAGGGACAGCAGCAGGGCGGTGAACAGCTCCAGCTGGTTGCGGTCGTTCTCCAGCAGGGGCGCGAGCCGCCGGCGGATCCCGATGTTGGCCTTCATCCGGGGATCCTTGGCGTACTCGGCGTACATGTAGTCGCGCTCCTCGTCGGTGACCATCTCCAGGGTCAGCTCGTCGTGGTTGCGCAGGAAGATCCCCCACTGGCAGCTGGAGGGGATGGGCGGCGTCTGGGCGAGGATCTCCGAGATCGGGAAGCGCGACTCCCGGCGCACCGCCATGAAGATGCGGGGCATCAGCGGGAAGTGGAACGCCATGTGGCACTCGTCGCCGCCGACCGCCGGATCGCCGAAGTACTCCACCACGTCGGCCGGCCACTGGTTGGCCTCGGCCAGCAGCACCCGGCCCGGGTACTCGTCGTCGACGATCTTGCGACAGCGTTTGAGGAAGGCGTGGGTCTCCGGCAGGTTCTCGCAGTTGGTGCCGTCCCGCTCGAACAGGTACGGCACCGCGTCCAGTCGGAAGCCGTCGATACCCAGGTCCAGCCAGAACCGGATGACGTCGAGCATCGCCTCCTGCACCGCCGGGTTGTCGTAGTTCAGGTCCGGCTGGTGGGAGAAGAACCGGTGCCAGTAGAACTGGCCCCGCACCGGGTCGAAGGTCCAGTTCGAGGTCTCGGTGTCCACGAAGATGATGCGGGCGTCCGCGTAGCGCTGGTCGGTGTCGCTCCAGACGTAGAAGTCGCCGTAGGGGCCGTCCGGGTCGTGGCGGGACGCCTGGAACCAGGGGTGGGCGTCGGAGGTGTGGTTGAGCACCAGGTCGGTGATCACCCGGATGCCACGCCGGTGCGCCTCGTCCAACAGGTTGACGAAGTCGTCCACCGTGCCGAACTCCGGCAACACCGCCCGGAAGTCACTGATGTCGTAGCCCCCGTCCCGCAGGGGGGAGGCGTAGAACGGCGGGAGCCACAGGCAGTCCACGCCCAGCCACTTCAGGTAGTCCAGTTTCTCGGTCAGTCCCCGCAGGTCACCGGTGCCGTCCCCGTTGGAGTCGTAGAACGCCCGAACCAGGACCTCGTAGAAGACCGCGCGCTTGTACCACTCCGGCTCACGGGGAAGCATCCGGGCGCGCCGGAAGTCCTCGGCCTGAGGCTCGGTCATGTGCCCGTCGGGCATCGTCTCCGCACCGGTGTGCGGAACACCCTCGAGACCGAGTTCCGAATCCGGACGGTGGTCCAGGGCCATGGTTCGCACCTCGCAACGCAGACCTTGGCGAGCAGTTACTCCGGGGATCGTTCGGGCCGGACCGCCGCCTGAGCCCCCGCTGTGGAGTTCCCACGGACGAGTGGTGCGAAGCAGCCCCGGTCGCTGTGGTCGCGCGCAGTACCTCGAGGAGCGGTGCCTCGAGGGGAGTGTCCGCCCCTGCCGACTCATCGGCGCCGCACGTGCAGGATGTGTGCCACCGCCCGCCACGGCTCCAGCCGGACGTAGTTGGCCTGCCCCCAGTCGTAGGTCTCCCCGCTGACCTCGTCGTGGACGGTGAACCGCTCGTGCCAGTCCATGCCCAGGGCGGGAAGATCCAGCCAGAGCGTGCCCTCCTGGGCCTGCCGCGGGTCGAGGTTCACCACGACGATCACGGTGTCGCCGCCGGCCGGGTCCTGCTTGGAGTAGGCGATCAGGGCGTCGTTGTCGACGTGGTGGAACCGCAGGGTGCGCAGCTGCTGCAGCGCCGGGTGCGCCCGGCGGATCTGGTTGAGCCGCCGGAGCCAGGGTTCCAGTGACCGCCCCTCGGCCAGGGCGGTGGCGTAGTCGCGGGGGCGCAGCTGGTACTTCTCCGAGTCCAGGTACTCCTCGCTGCCCTCCCGCAGCGGGACGTGCTCGTACAGCTCGTAGCCGGAGTACACGCCCCAGGTGGGGGAGAGGGTGGCGGCCAGGGCGGCGCGCAGCGCGAACATCGCCGGCAGCCCGGTCTGCAGGCTGGCGTGCAGGATGTCCGGGGTGTTGACGAACAGGTTGGGGCGGGCCTCGTCGGCGTGGGCGACCAGTTCCGTCCCGAAGTCGACCAGTTCCTGTTTGGTGGTGCGCCAGGTGAAGTAGGTGTAGTTCTGCGTGAAGCCGAGCCGGGCCAGCCCGTAGAGCCGGGCGGGCCGGGTGAAGGCCTCGGACAGGAACAGCACATCCGGGTGGGTCTCCTTGACCCGCCAGATCAGCCAGTGCCAGAAGTCCGGTGGCTTGGTGTGCGGGTTGTCCACCCGGAAGATCCGCACCCCGTGCTCCACCCAGTGCAGCACGATCCGGAGCACCTCCTGGTAGAGGCCCTCGGGGTCGTTGTCGAAGTTGAGCGGGTAGATGTCCTGGTACTTCTTCGGTGGGTTCTCCGCGTAGGCGATGGACCCGTCGGGGCGGACGGTGAACCACTCGGGGTGTTCCCGCACCCAGGGGTGGTCCGGGGCGCACTGCAGCGCCAGGTCCAGCGCCACCTCCATGCCCAGCTCGTGGGCCCGGTGCACGAACCCCTTGAAGTCGGCCAGGGTGCCCAGCGCCGGGTGGATCGCGTCGTGCCCGCCCTCGTCCGAGCCGATGGCCCACGGCGAGCCGACGTCGTCGGGACCGGCGACCAGGGAGTTGTTCCGCCCCTTGCGGTTGACCTTGCCGATCGGATGGATGGGCGGCAGGTACACCACGTCGAAGCCCATCGCGGCGATGCGGTCCAGTTCCGCCGTGGCGGTGGCGAACGTGCCGTGCACCGGGCGGCCCTGTTCGTCCCAGCCACCGGTGGAGCGGGGGAAGAGCTCGTACCAGGAGCCGTACAGCGCCCGGGGTCGGTCCACCCACACCTGGAGGGTGCGTCCCTTGGTCACCAGTTCGCGCACCGGATGTCGGTGCATCAGCCCCACCACGGGCTCGGACAGCGCCGGCGCCACCCGCTCCGCCAGCGGTCGCGCCGGGTCGCGGAGCGCGGCGGCCGCCGCCATCAGCACGGGCCGTTCCGCGCGCCGCTCCGGCCGGCGCGCCACCCGCTCCAGCAGGCGCGCCCCGATCTCCAGGTCGTTGGCCAGCTCGTCGGCGTCCTGCCCGGCGGCCATCTTGGCCTCGACCGTGTGCAGCCAGGTCGACCACGGATCGGACCAGGCGTCGACCCGGAAGGACCACATGCCCTCCCGGTCCGGGACGACGGTGGCCACCCACCGGTCCAGCCCCTCCTCCTCGAGGGCCATCCGGATGTGTCGGCCGGTTCGGTCGCCCGGGCCACGCCACACCACGGTCGCCGCGACCGCGTCGTGGCCCTCCCGCCACACCGTCGCCCGTATCGGCAGGTGCTCACCCACCACGGCCTTGGCCGGGAAGGCTCCGCAACCGATCGACGGGGAGATGTCGTCGATACCGATCCGCCCGATCACCGGTATCCGCCTTTCTGCAGCGTGTTCGTGCCGGCCGGGGTTCAGTCTGCCGGTTATTCGGGGTGTTCACATCCGGGCGAACGGCGAAACGTCTCGCCCGAGAGGATGATCCGGAACGTGTCGCGCGGACGGGGTCGACGTGCACGATCTTTCCTGGTCCGGGCCCTCTTCGCGGTCGAGCGGGGTAACCGGAACCGGGTGCGGTTCCGCGCCGGAACATCGTTCCTCGAATCACTCGACCGAGTGGTCGGCATCCCCGACAATCACGGGTTTTCGTCGGGTTTCGTCCGCATTTTTCTGTTCCTGTTCCGGTTCATTTCCGTGATCCTTTACCTGATCGAGGGACCTTCGACGTGCCACCGGGCCGCCAACATGTGGAACAGGGCCGTAGGCTGCCCAGGCGTGAAAGCAGTACGCCGCTTCACCGTTCGTGCCCACCTGCCCGAGCCGCTGACGCCGCTCGGCACGTTGGCGACGAACCTGCGTTGGACCTGGCACCCACCGACCCAGGACCTGTTCGCCGCGATCGATCCGGAGACGTGGGACCGGGTGGACGGAGACCCGCTGCGACTGCTCGCCGAGGTGCCGGCCGAGCGGCTGGAGCGGCTGGCCCGGGACGAGAACTTCCTCGCCCGCACCAGGGCGCTCGCCGACGACCTGCGCCGCTACCTCACCCAACCCCGTTGGTACCAGCGACGCATGGACGAGGGCGCGTCCCTGCCCCGTTCCGTCGCCTACTTCTCCATGGAGTTCGGCGTCACCGAGGCCCTGCCCAACTACTCCGGTGGCCTGGGCGTGCTCGCCGGTGACCACCTCAAGGCCGCCTCCGACCTGGGGGTGCCGCTGATCGGTGTCGGCCTGCTCTACCGCTCCGGGTACTTCCGGCAGTCGTTGTCCCTGGACGGCTGGCAGATCGAGCACTACCCGGTGCTGGACCCGCGTGGGCTGCCCCTGGAACCGGTCACCGAACCCTCGGGCGTGCCGATCCTGGTGCACGTGGCCATGCCGGGCCGTCGGGTGCTGCGGGCCCGGATCTGGAAGGCCCAGGTCGGCCGGGTGCCGCTGCTCCTGCTGGACTCCGACCTGGAGGAGAACGACGAGGACCTGCGCTCGGTCACCGACCGCCTCTACGGCGGCGACCAGGACCACCGCATCCGGCAGGAGATCCTCGCCGGTATCGGTGGGGTCCGCGCGGTGCGCACCTACTGCGAACTGACCGGCCACCCCCAGCCCGAGGTGTTCCACACCAACGAGGGGCACGCGGGGTTCCTCGGCCTGGAACGCATCCGGGAGCTGATGTCCGGGGAGGGCCTGGACTTCGACCAGGCCCTGGTGGCCGTGCGGGCCGGCACCGTGTTCACCACGCACACCCCGGTGCCCGCGGGCATCGACCGGTTCCCGGTGGACCTGGTACGGCACTACTTCGGCTCCGGTGACTCCGACGCCCTGCTGCCCGGGGTACCGACCGACCGCGTCCTGCGGCTGGGTGCCGAGGAGAACCCCGGCATGTTCAACATGGCCCACATGGGCCTGCGGCTGGCCCAGCGTGCCAACGGGGTCTCGGCGCTGCACGGCCGGGTCAGCCGGGACATGTTCCGCAAGCTGTGGCCCGGGTTCGACGTCGACGAGGTGCCGATCGGCTCGGTCACCAACGGCGTGCACGGCCCCACCTGGGCGGCCCGGGAGATCAGCAAGCTGATCGGCGGCGGCGAGATGGACGGCGGAATGGGCATGTCCCTGGAGCCGGTGACCGACGCCCTGCTGTGGGAGCTGCGCTGCGCCCTGCGCAACCGACTGGTCCAGGAGGTGCGGCGGCGGGTGCGGCAGGCCTGGCTGCAGCGCGGCGCCTCCCCCCTGGAGCTGGGGTGGACCGAGTCGGTGTTCGACCCCGACGTGCTCACCGTCGGCTTCGCCCGGCGCGTGCCCACCTACAAGCGGCTCACGCTCATGCTGCGTGACCCGCAGCGGCTCCGGGAGCTGCTGTTGCACCCCGAACGGCCGGTGCAGCTCGTCGTGGCCGGCAAGTCGCACCCGGCCGACGACGGTGGCAAGGCGCTCATCCAGCAGATCGTGCGTTTCGCCGACGACCCGGCGGTGCGGCACCGGATCGTCTTCCTGCCCGACTACGACATGCGGCTGGCCCGGTACCTGTACTGGGGCTGCGACGTGTGGCTGAACAACCCGTTGCGCCCGCTGGAGGCGTGCGGCACCTCGGGCATGAAGGCGGCGCTCAACGGTGGACTCAACCTGTCCATCCGCGACGGTTGGTGGGACGAGTTCTACGACGGCAGCAACGGGTGGGCCATCCCGACCGCCGACGGGGTCAGCGACCCCACCCGGCGGGACGACCTGGAGGCCCGCGCACTGTACGACCTGCTCGCCGGGCAGGTGGCACCGCTGTTCTACGACCGGGACGAGGACGGCGTGCCCACCCGGTGGATGGCCATGGTGCGGCACACCCTGTCCACGCTCGGACCGAAGGTGCAGGCCACCCGGATGGTGCGCGAGTACGTGGACTCCTACTACCTGCCCGCCGCCATGGCCTCCGCCGCCACCTGCGCCGACGGTTTCCGCGGGGCCAAGGAACTGTCCGAGTACCGGACCCGGGTGGAGATCGCCTGGCCGCGGGTGCGGGTGGTCGACTGCGACATGTCGGTCAACGGCGGTGTCTCGGCGCCAGTGGTCGGTGCCCCGGTCACCGTGCGGGCCCGGGTGGAGCTGGCCGGATTGCAGCCGGACGAGGTGGACGTGCAGGCCGTGATCGGCCGGGTCGACGACAACGACGTGCTGACGGACGTGGTCACCGTCTCCATGCGGCACGTGGGTGGTAGCACCTGCCCGGAGTTCGTCGCGGAACTGCGGCTGTCGCACACCGGGGCGGTCGGCTACACGGTGCGGGTGCTGCCCCGGCACGAGCTGCTCGCCTCACCCGCCGAACTGGGGCGTGTGGTCCTGGCCCGCTGACCCTCCCGCGCACGCGGTGGGCTCCCCGCCTCCGGTGTCGGGCCGGGGAGCCCACGGTTCGCCGTCGTTCCGGCTCAGCGCACCTCCAGGCGGGCCCGGGTGGCGGCCACCCGGGGCCACCAGGGGGCCAGCTTCTCCGCCTCCGCCAGCGCCGCCCGGGCGGCGCGGTTGTCCCCGTTCGCCATGTGCGCCCGGGCCAGCGTCGCCAGGTCGTCGGCCCGGCTGAGCAGGTGGTCACCGCTCTCGGCGCCGGAGCGGGCCAGCTGCACCGCGGTCTCCGCGTCCCCCTCCAGCAGTGCGAGCAGGGCCCGGGTGCCGTCGGTCTTGTACCGCGGGTAGCCCATCGCCACCGCGTCCTCCAGGGCCCGCCGTGCGACGGGCAGGCCCATCTCGGCGGGCAGCTGCTTCGCCTCCACGGCCGCGGCGGCCAGACCGGCCATCCCGGCCAGCGTCAGCGCCGCGTCCTTCTGCGAGGTGTCCGGTGCCTGCATCAGGCCCAGGGACAGGCTCAGGGCCTCGGCGTACCGGCCGCGCGCCTCCAGCACGCTCACCCGGGTGTAGGTGGCCGAACGCAGCTCGGGGAACTCCCGGGCGAGCCGGTCGGCCACCTGTTCCGCGGTGTCCACGTCCCCGGCGTTGAGCGCGTCCAGCGCCTGGTCGACCAACGGGGCCGCGTCCAGCCGGGCGGCCCGCTCACCCGTCAGGCGCAGCAGGTTCAGCAGCACCCAGCCGGTGGAGGTGGAACCGGCAGTCTCCCTCGGGATCAGGGTGTGCAGCACGGTGGCCACCGCCCCGGCGGCCGCACCCGTCCAGAACGGGTCGGCGGCCAGCACCACCAGCACCACCGCGGCGGCCACCCCGGCCAGCGCGGACACCACACCCGCGCTCCACATGCGCGGACGCACCGGTCGCCGACCCGGACCGACCGCCACGCTCAGCACGATCGGCAGTGCCCGCACCACCACCGTCCGGCGCGGGGAGGTCCGCTCCCACAGCCGCGAGCCCGCCCCGATCACCAGTCGGTGCACCCGGGCCCCGCACAGCACCGCACCCAGCAGCATGCCCAGCTGCAGCGCCGCGTGGGCGATCAGCAGACCGACCACCGACCCGACCAGGCCCGACGCCACCGCACCCGGGCCGGAGCCGACGGTCACCGCGACCACCACGACGACCGTGGCCAGCGCGAACAACAGTCCCGGGCGGGCGATCAGGGCGCGGAGCGAGCTGAGGAGACGCACGCCGAGCAGACGTCGGCCGCGCCTGCTCGGTTCCCCGTCGCCGACGGTGGCGCCGGTCTCAGCGGAGGGCCCGGAACAGCAGCAGGCTCCGACCGGGTATGCGTATCCGCTCCCCGGCCGGGTGGGGGGTGGTCCGCTCGGGCACACCGTCGGAGGTTCCGGTGTCCAGCACCGGCTCGTACCGTGCCCCGAACTCGGCGGTCGGCAGCACCACGTCCACCGGGTCGGCGCCGGCGTGCAGCAGCACCAGCCACGAGTGGTCGGCCACCGGGATGCCCTCCCGGTTTCGGGACAGGCAGCAGGAGCCGTCGATCCACATGCCCAGGGTGCGGCGTTCCGGGTCGAACCAGTCGGTCTCGGCCATCTCCTGTCCGTCCGGCCGGAACCACACCAGGTCCGGGGTGCCGGTGCGGCTGGGACGGCCCTCGAAGAACTCCGGCTGCCGCAGCGCCGGGCACTCGGCGCGCAGCCGGACCAGGCGCCGGGTGAAGGCCAGCAGCGCGGCCGCGTCGTTCGTCCGGTCCTCGGCGTCGCCGGAGCCGGGGTCGGTGCCGGTGTCGACGGCGTCGTCCAGCGCCGACCAGTCCAGCCAGGAGATCTCGTTGTCCTGGCAGTAGGCGTTGTTGTTGCCGCCCTGGGTGCGCCACATCTCGTCCCCGGCGACCAGCATCGGGGTACCGGTGGACAGCAGCAGGGTGGCCAGCAGGTTCCGCGCCTGGCGGCGGCGCAGCTGGAGCACCTCGGGGTCGTCGGTGTCCCCCTCGACTCCGCAGTTCCAGGACCGGTTGTCGTCGGTGCCGTCCCGTCCCTGCTCCCCGTTGGCCTCGTTGTGCTTGCCGTTGTAGGAGACCAGGTCGCGCAGGGTGAACCCGTCGTGCGCCGTGACGAAGTTGATCGACTGCCACGGTCGGCGTTCCGCCGCGTACAGGTCCGAGGAGCCGGACAGCCGGTAGGCCAGGTCGGCCACTCCGCCCCGGCCGCGCCAGAAGTCGCGCACCGCGTCCCGGTAGCGGCCGTTCCACTCCGCCCACTGCACCCCGAACGCTCCCACCCGGTAACCCTCGGCGGTGGCGTCCCACGGTTCGGCGATCAGTTTGCGTCGGGACAGCACCGGGTCGACGGCGATCGCGGTGAGCAGCCCCGACGCCGGGTCGAACGGCCCTCCACCGGGTCGGCCCAGCACACTGGCCAGGTCGAACCGGAACCCGTCCACCCCCATCTCGGTCGCCCAGTAGCGCAGCGAGTCGGTGACCAACCGCACCACCGTCGGTGATCCGGCGTCCAGGGTGTTGCCGCACCCGGTGAGGTCCACACCGCCTCCCTCGGGGCCGTGCAGGTAGTAGGCGGGGGCGTCCAGGCCGCGGAAGCACAGCGTCGGCCCGTCCACCCCGCCCTCGCAGGTGTGGTTGTAGACCACGTCGAGGATCACCTCGATGCCCGCCGCGTGCAGGGCGGCCACCATGGTGCGGAACTCCTCCACCTCCCGGCCCGGTCGGCTGGCGTAGCCCGGGTGCGGGGCGAAGAAGCCCAGCGGCGAGTAGCCCCAGTAGTTGCGTCGCCCGGCCCGCATCAGCGCCGGTTCGTCGTGGAAGGCGTGCACCGGCAGCAGCTCCACCGCGGTGACCCCCAGCCGGGTCAGATGCTCGATCACCGCCGGGTGCGCCAGCCCCAGGTAGGTGCCCCGCTGGTCCGGCGGCACCTCGGGATGCCGTTTGGTGAAGCCGCGCACGTGCAGCTCGTAGACGACCGTCTCCTCCCACGGCACCTCCGGGTGTCGGGTGGGGTCCGGCCCGGGGAGGACGGCGGGTTGCACCACGGACAGCGGCACGTGCCCCAGCGAGTCCGTCACCGAGGGCGGGCCGGTCATCGGGTCGCCCGAGTACCCCAGGGCGGCGTCCAGGTCGGTGATCCGGCCGGTGATCCGCCGCGCGTACGGGTCGACCAGGATCTTGGCCGGATTGCAGCGCACGCCCCGGTGCGGCTCGTACGGCCCGTGCACCCGGAAGCCGTAACGCTGGCCCGGCACCACCCCGGGGACCAGGCCGTGCCACACCCCGAAGGTGCGCTCGGTCAGCTCGATCCGCCGTTCGACCGGCCGCCCGGCGGTGTCGTAGTCCACCAGGCAGACCTCGACGGCCTCGGCGACCGAGGATGCCACGGCGAACCGCACACCGTCCCCCTCGGGGTGCGCGCCGAGCGGGAACGGCCGCCCGGCCAGGGCCGGCGGCTCGGTGGCGGTCCTGCTGTGCACAGCTCGCATCCTGTCCGAGCTTTCCACCATTCCGCCGTCCGAGACCAGCCGGCACGTCGGTGACCTGCGGCGGAAAGGTCCCTCACAGGGGGGTACACCCGCCCGGTGACGGGGCGGCCGGGCGTAGCGGTGAGAATGGGGACGTGACCGAGCACGCCGGGATGCAGGCCACGTCGAACGGGAGCGTCGGTGACGAGGTCGACGCCGCCGACCTCGTGGTGCGCATGGACTCTGTCGGGGTTCGCCGTGGGCGCACCTCGCTGTTGAAGGACGTCAGCTGGAGCGTCGAGCTGGACGAGCGGTGGGTGGTGCTCGGCCCCAACGGGGCGGGCAAGACCACGCTGCTGCGCCTGGCCGGCGCCGAACTCCACCCCACCAGCGGAACCGTGCACCTGTTGGGTGAGCGGCTGGGCCGGACGGACGTGTTCGAGCTGCGCCCGCGGATCGGGTTCTGCTCCGCGGCCCTGGCCGCGCGGATCCCCGCCGACGAGAAGGTGCGGGACGTCGTGGTCAGCGCCGGGTACGCGGTGGTCGGGCGCTGGCGGGAGCACTACGACGAGCTGGACACCGACCGGGCCGAGGAGCTGCTCACCGCGATGGGCATCGCTCATCTGGCGGACCGGGACTTCGGCACCCTGTCGGAGGGGGAGCGCAAGCGCACCCTGATCGCCCGGGCACTGATGACCGACCCGGAGATCCTGCTGCTGGACGAGCCGGCGGCCGGGCTGGACCTGGGTGGCCGGGAGGACCTGGTGGCGCGGCTGTCCGAGCTGGCCGCCGACCCGGACGCTCCCGCGTTGGTGCTGGTGACCCACCACGTCGAGGAGATCCCGCCGAACTTCACCCACGCCATGTTGCTGCGCTCCGGCGGAGTGGTGGCCCAGGGGCTGCTCGACGACGTGCTGACCGCCGAGAACCTGTCCGCGACCTTCGGGCAGCAGTTGGAGCTGCAGCGTTCCGGGGACCGGTTCTTCGCCTGGCGCCGCTGAGCGCGGTCGGGGACGTGCCGCCCCGGACGGTGGTCCGGGCGGCTCGGTGCGGCCCGCGTCACGTCGCTACGCCGGGTCCGCTACCTGACGGTAACCTGCGCTGCACCGGCTAAGGCAGCCGTGGCGACGAGGAGGTTGCACCGTGGGCGAGTTCGTCAGGCTCGAGGTCGACGGCGGAATCGGGACCATCCGGCTGGACCGCCCCCCGATGAACGCGCTGAACACCCAGGTCCAGGAGGAGATCCGGGCGTGTGCGCACGAGGCGGCGCGGCGTGACGACGTGCGCGCGGTGATCGTCTACGGCGGGGAGAAGGTGTTCGCCGCGGGCGCGGACATCAAGGAGATGGCCGAGATGTCCTACACCGACATGGCCGCCCGCGCAGGTGCGCTGTCCTCGGCGTTCTCCTCCGTGGCGGAGATCCCCAAGCCCACGGTGGCCGCGATCACCGGTTACGCCCTGGGCGGTGGCTTCGAGCTGGCGTTGTGCTGCGATCGGCGCATCGCCGGGGACAACGCCAAGGTGGGGCAGCCGGAGATCCTGCTGGGCATCATCCCCGGTGCGGGCGGTACCCAGCGCCTGGCCCGCCTGATCGGTCCGAGCAAGGCCAAGGACCTGATCTACACCGGTCGGTTCGTGCCCGCCAAGGAGGCGCTGGAGCTGGGCATGGTGGACGAGGTCGTGCCCGCCGACCAGGTCTACGAGGCGGCGCGGAGCTGGGCCGGCCAGTTCGTCAACGGCCCCAAGCAGGCCCTGGCCGCGGCCAAGGCGGCGATCGACGGTGGTCTGGACACCGACCTGGCCAGCGGCCTGAAGCTGGAGAGCCACCTGTTCGCCGCGCTCTTCGCCACCGAGGACCAGAAGGCCGGTATGCGCTCGTTCATCGAGAACGGTCCGGGCAAGGCCACCTTCACCGGTCGCTGACCGGCAGGAACGACACCGCGCCCCACCGCCGGAGTCCGGCGGTGGGGCGCCCGAGAAGAAGCACCGGGGACATGAGCGACGTGACGAACCGGGCCGACAGCGCACCCGTCGACCCCGCCCCCAACCCGCACGCCACCGCCGAGCAGGTGGAGGCCGCCTACTCCGACCCCAAGCTGGCCAATGTGCTCTACCACGACTGGGAGGCCGGCACCTACGACGAGAAGTGGTCGATCTCCTACGACGAGCGCTGCATCGACTACGCCGTCGGCCGGTTCCGGGCGGTGGCCGGGGACCGTGACTGGCCCTACAAGCACGCCCTCGAACTGGGCAGTGGCACCGGGTTCTTCCTGCTCAACCTCATGCAGGGCGGGGTGATCGAGCGTGGCTCGGTGACGGACCTGTCCCCGGGCATGGTGCAGGTGGCGTTGCGCAACGCCGAGTCGCTGGGGTTGGACGTTGACGGTCAGGTGGCCGACGCCGAGCGCATCCCCTACGACGACGACACCTTCGACCTGGTGGTGGGGCACGCGGTGCTGCACCACATCCCGGACGTCCCGGCTGCGCTGCGTGAGGTGCTGCGGGTGCTCAAGCCCGGCGGGCGGTTCGTGTTCGCCGGGGAGCCGACGAAGATCGGTGACTTCTACGCCCGGCGACTGGGCCGGTTCACCTGGTGGGCCACCACCAACATCACCCGGCTGGGGCCGCTGCGCTCCTGGCGGCGCCCGCAGCAGGAGCTGGACGAGTCGTCCCGGGCCGCCGCGTTGGAGGCGGTCGTCGACCTGCACACCTTCGATCCGGGTGAACTGGAGCGCATGGCGCGGCGCGCCGGTGCGGTGAACGTGCGCGCGGTGACCGAGGAGTTCACCGCTGCCCTGTTCGGCTGGCCGGTGCGTACCTTCGAGGCCGCGGTGCCGCGGGAGAAGCTCGGCTTCGGCTGGGCGATGTTCGCCTACCGCACCTGGCAGCGGCTGTCCTGGTTGGACTCGAACGTGCTGTCGAAGGTGCTGCCGCGCGAGCTGTTCTACAACGTGCTGATCACCGGGGTGAAGCCGGGCGGTGCGGGCGGGCGTTGAGGCGCCGTGGCCTACCGGTTCGACCTGGACGACGTCGCGTTCCTGCGCTCGGCACGGGGCGCGGCCGCGCTGGAGGCCGCGGCCCGGCTGCCCCTGACCCCGGCCAGTCGGTTGGACGACGTGGCCACGGTGCGCCGTGCCGCGGGGGAGGAGCACGCCGCCGCGGTGCTGGAGACCGCGGTGTTGCGCCGCCGTGCGGTGTCCAAACTGGACGGTGCGGAACACTGGCTGCTCACCGATGCGGCGCTGCAGCAGGCCACCGCCGGTCCGGTGGCCCGGTACCGGGCGGCACGCCTGGCCGGCCGGGACGTGCACGACGTGACCTGCTCGATCGGGGCGGAGCTGGTGGCACTGGCCGGGGTGGCCCGCCGCGTGGTCGGCTCGGACCTGGATCCGGTCCGGCTGGCCATGGCCCGGCACAACTGCACCGTGGCCGGAGCCGACGTGACGCTGCTGCGGGCGGATGCGCTGCGCCCGGTGACCCGGGGCACGGTGGTGGTGGCCGACCCCGGGCGGCGTGACGAGGGCGGACGGCGGCGCTGGCGTCCGGAGGACCTGGAACCGCCGCTGGACGAGTTGGCCGAGGCCTACCGGGGGCGGGACCTGGTGGTCAAGTGCGCGCCCGGCCTGGACTTCGCGGCCGTCCCGTGGGCCCGGGAGATCGAGCTGGTGTCGTTGGCCGGGCAGGTACGGGAGGCCACGCTGTGGACCGGGGACCTGGCCACCCCGGGGGTGCGGCGGCGGGCCACCGTGCTCGGGCCGTCGGGTCCGCTGTGGACCGTCACGGACGCCGAACCGGACGACTGCCCGGTGCGTCCGGCGGGGGAGTGGCTGGTGGACCCGGACGGTGCGGTGGTCCGGGCGGGCCTGGTGCGGCACTACGCGGCCCGGCACGGGCTGGGTCAGCTCGACCCGCGGATCGCCTACCTGACCGGGGACACCCCGCCACCGGGGGTGCGGGCGTTCCGGGTCGTCGAGCAGGTCCGGTACGGCGAGAAGGCGCTGCGGGCGGTGCTGCGTCGCCACGACGTGGGGCGACTGGAGATCCTGGCGCGTGGGGTGGACGTGGACCCGGACGTGCTGCGTCGCCGGCTCAAGCCGTCGGGCACCACCGAGGCGACGGTGGTGCTGACCCGGATCGGGGACACCCCCACCGCGTTCCTCTGTCGCGCCGAGCGCGTCTGACCAGGCCGGTCCGGTGTGCGAGGAGCGAGGGCATCAGGCCTACCCTCCCTCCCCGGTGCCTATTGTGCGGTGGGCGGTTCACCCCAGGTCGAACCGCCCGGCCTTCACGGCGTCGAGGAACGCCGTCCATCGACGGACGTCCGTGGTCAGGCAGCCGTCGTCGGGGTTCCTGGAGTCCCGGATGCCGATCACGCCGGGGCCGTGGCCGATCTCGACGCAGGCGCCCTGGTGGTCGCTGTGGCTGGACTTGCGGAACGTGTGTGGGTCGATGTCGCTCATGCCGTCACTTCCTTCACCGCTCGGCACAGGATGCGTCGTGACTCTTCCGGGGAGGCCGCGCGCATCCGGAGCTGGTTCATGGCGCGTCGGTAGGCGTCGACCTGCTCGGGTGC
Organism: Pseudonocardiaceae bacterium; assembly: GCA_036562635.1. Taxonomy (GTDB): domain Bacteria; phylum Actinomycetota; class Actinomycetes; order Mycobacteriales; family Pseudonocardiaceae; genus DATCJU01. The sequence continues at coordinate 496 of DATCJU010000093.1, read as the reverse complement.
CTCGAAGTAGCGCCCCTCGGGCAGTTGGTCGACGTAGACCACGCCGGGGTCGTCGACGAACTCGGGAGGGAACGAGAGGATCTGGAAGCCACCCTGTTGTGCCAGGTGGGCACCGGCGTCCAGGGGCAGGATCTGGAGGGTGACGCGGGGGCGTTCCGACATGGCGATCAGGTGTTCGATCTGTTCGAGCATCACCTCGGGGGTGCCCCGCCGCCGGTGGAGCACCGACTCGTCCAGCACGACCCACAGTCGTACCGGGTCCTCGGCGCGGTGCAGGATGGCCTGTCGTCCGATGCGCAGCTCCACTCTGCGTCGCACCTGTTCGTCGGTCAGGGCCGGGTCGCCGCGCACCACCGCCTCGGCGTAGGCGGGGGTCTGCAGGATGCCCGGGACGACGTAGGAGCCGAAGACGGCCATCTCGGTGGCGCCGAACTCCAGTCCCAGGTAGAGGTCGAACCAGTCGGGGACCGCGTCGGCCAGGTGGTCCCACCAGCGG
>DATCJU010000085.1:0-8463 GCA_036562635.1 Pseudonocardiaceae bacterium | reverse complement strand
GTTCTGCAGGAACACCAGCGGGATGCTGCGCTGGTCGCACAGCTCGATGAAGTGGGCGCCCTTGAGCGCGGACTCGCTGAACAGGATGCCGTTGTTGGCCACGATGCCCACGGGGTGGCCGTGGATACGGGCGAACCCGGTGACCAGGGTGGTGCCGTACTCCCGCTTGAACTCCTGGAACCGGCTGCCGTCGACGATGCGGGCGATGACCTCGCGCACGTCGTAGGGGATGCGCGGGTCGGTGGGCACCACCCCGTACAGCTCGGCGGGGTTGACGACCGGTTCCTCGCTGGGCGCCACCTCCCAGGGACGTGGTGGGCGCGGCCCGAGGGTGGAGACGATGGAGCGGACGATCTGCAGGGCGTGCGCGTCGTCCTCGGCCAGGTGGTCGGTGACCCCGGAGACGCGCGAGTGCAGCTCGCCACCGCCCAGTTCCTCTGCGGTGACCACCTCACCGGTGGCCGCCTTCACCAGCGGCGGGCCGCCCAGGAAGATCGTGCCCTGGTTGCGGACGATGACCGCCTCGTCGCTCATCGCCGGCACGTAGGCGCCGCCCGCGGTGCAGGAGCCCATCACCGCGGCGATCTGCGGGATGCCACGGGCGGACATGGTGGCCTGGTTGTAGAAGATGCGACCGAAGTGGTCGCGGTCCGGGAACACCTCGTCCTGGCGGGGCAGGAACGCTCCCCCGGAGTCGACCAGGTAGATGCACGGCAGGTTGTTGGCCAGCGCGACCTCCTGGGCGCGCAGGTGCTTCTTCACCGTCATCGGGTAGTAGGTGCCGCCCTTGACGGTGGCGTCGTTGGCCACGATCACGCACTCACGGCCGCTGACCCGCCCGACCCCGGTGATGATCCCGGCTGCGGGTGCCTCGTTGTCGTACATGTCGAGGGCGGCCAGCGGGGACAGTTCCAGGAACGGGGAACCCGGGTCGACCAGGGCGTCCACCCGGTCACGTGGCAGGAGCTTTCCGCGCTCGACGTGCCGCTGCCGGGCGCGCTCCGGGCCGCCCTTGCGGGTCTCGGCCAACCGCTGCCGCAGGTCGGCGACCAACGCGGTGTGCTCCTCCACGTGGCGCTGGAAACTCTCGGAGGTGGGGTCGGCCTTGCTGGTCAGGACAGGCGCATCCATGTCGTGCTCTCGCCCTCGCACTCCCGACGTTAGTGGACGTTAACCCTGCGATCGGCTCCGATGTTAACGTCCACTAACCCGCACCGTCTAGCATGTCCCCCGTGACGAGCACAGCTACGCCCGACCAGTACCCCCGGTGGAGCGCCGCCCGGACGCGGGGCAAGACCTCCCGACGGGAGCAGATCCTGGCCGCCGCGGCCGAGCTGTTCGCCCGCCACGGATTCCACGGCGTGGGAATCGACGACATCGGCTCGGCGGTCGGCATCTCCGGCCCCGGCCTGTACCGTCACTTCCGCAGCAAGGACGCCATGCTCGGCGAGATGCTGGTGACGATCAGTGAGAAGCTGCTCGCCGGCGGGCGGGAGCGGGTGGCACGGGCCGCCGACCCGCAGGAGGCGCTCGGTGAACTGGTGCGCTGGCACATCGACTTCGCGCTGGACAACCCGTCACTGATCACCGTGCACGAGCGCAACCTGGCCAATCTCGCCGAGGAGGACCAGCGTCGGGTGCGTGCCCTGCAGCGCGCCTACGTCGAGGTCTGGGTGCAGGTGATCTGCCAGGTCGTCCCGGACACCGAGGAGCCGGCGGCACGAGCCGCCGCCCACGCGGTGTTCGGCCTGCTCAACTCCACGCCGCACAGTGCCCACCTGGACCGCACCGCTATGGCCGAGCTGCTGCACCGCATGGCCATGGCCGCACTCACCACGCCCGGTGCGATCGCCGTCTCGTCCGAGGGCGATCCGGCGGCGTCGCACTGATCCGTAGCCCCACCGACCGGGTGCACCCGGGTGCGGCTCAGCGCGTGACCTCCAGCTCCGGTTCGGGGTCACCACCCGCCTCGGCCCGCGCGGCCGCCCGGGCCGTCCGACGGCGGCGCACCAGCACCACGCTCACCCCCACTACGACGAGCAGGCCCATCACGATCCAGCTCGCCGTGCCCAGCATCTTCTCGATGTAGCGGGCCGAGGCGCCGGCCGCGGCGCCGATACCGATGTGCAGGGCGGACCAGGAGAACGCACCGACCAACGATGCGGGAAGGAACCGCCGGTAGGTCAGCCCGGAGGCTCCCGCCGCCGCGGGCATGAGGGTGCGGACCACGGGCAGGAACCGGGCGGTGAAGACCGCGCGTCCTCCGTTACGACACAGCAGCTTGCCGGCCCGGTCCCAGTGGTTCTGTCCGACCCGGCGCACCACCCGGCTCTCCCGCAACGCGGGCCCGTAGCGCCGGCCGAGCAGGTAGCCGATGGTGTCCCCCACCGCCGCGCACACCGCGACGACGGCGCACATCACCAGGAACGTCTGACGGTCGGTGACCGTGGCGGACGCGACCAGCAACCCCGACTCACCGGGGACCACGAAGCCGAGTCCGAGCGTGCACTCCCCGAGGGCCAGCGCACCGGCCGCAGCGATCACCACAGGCCTGGGCAGACTGGCCAGTGACTCCAGGGCCTCGCTGATCCACGCCACGCCGGTTTCCTCCCGTCCCGCCCGCAACCGGGCGCCCTCCGCAGCGAGCGGCGTGCCCGCCGGATGATTCCCTGCGCCGTCCGTGTCATGGCGGCCTCCCGTGAACACGGGACGTCGCACCACCTCACCCGGTTGCGCCGAACCGCCACGATCCTTCGGTCACGGGGTCTTGGACCGTGCCCAGCACAACACAGTTCCACCTCGATCGGAGCGGCCTCTTCCGCAGAGTGGTTCTCGTCACCTTCCGCAGCCCCGACACCGCGACGCGGGACGCCCGAGGCACGGTCCCGGTTTCCGCCGATCCGCCCCGCCCGACACCGGGTCGCGGCCGCGGGGAGATCGGACCGGACGAGCAGGCCACCTCCTCCGCCCGCCCGGTTCCCGGGCCACAACAGGTGACACCACGTCCGCCGCGGTCACTCGGCTCCCGAACGGGTACGGCCTCCCCGCGCGCCCCGACGCCACACCCAACGCCGGGCGCTGCGCTCGTGGGGCCAGGCGACCAGCAGCCCGAGCGCGGCGGCTACCAGGTAGGCCGCGTTGCCCGGCCAGCCGAGGTCGACCAGGTGGCCCAGCCGCTCGGCAAGCTCGCCCGGGAACATTCCGGCGATCACGCCGAGCGCGGCGAGGTTGACCGCCAGCACCAGCGTGCCGAACATCCGGATCCCGGACGGTCCACGCAGCACCAGCAGCCGCAGCAACCCCAGACCGACCTGCCCCAGGTGGACCCCGTCGCCGAACTGTGGGCCGGAGACGACCGTCCCCCACCCGGCGTTCGTCGCCAGCCCGGTCACCCCCAGGACCACGTAGGCAAAGCTGATCCCGGCACTGAGCACCCCGGGCACCTCCGCCAGTCCTCGCCTTCGGCCCGGTCTCGGCATCGCCCTCACCTCCTGATCGAAGGGCGTGCTGCCAGTGCCCTACCCGGTGCGGTGGGGAGATCCCCGACGACGGGTCCCGACTCCCCGACCGGGGTGGTCCACCAACCGCAGGAACCCCTTCCGTGCGTGGCCGGGAACCGGGAGTCGACACCGATCCCGGTGGTTCACCCCGTCCGGTGACACCGGGGCGAGTGCATCACGGGGGTGGGTCGGGTGCCGCCCGGTACGGGAGTGGACCGGCTCGTCGGCGGGGCGAGACGGCGACGGGCCGCCCCGCTCGGTGTCGGGACGGCCCGTCGTCACGGCGACAGCTCGGCGGACTCAGCAGGCGCCGACCCAGCTGCACTCCAGGTCGGCCTCGTTGACCCGGGTGGTCGGGTCGTCGGCCGGCAGCGGTGCCGGGCGGAGCACCATGCGCTCGACCTGGCCGGCGGTGTCCTCCCCACCCCGGTAGGTCGCCAGGCGCACCGCGACGGCGTCCTCGATGTCCTTGGGGTTGGGACTGAGGTGGTTGTTGAGCAGCACCGAGAAGACCAGCGGCTGTCCGTTGGCCGCGGTGACGTACCCGGACAGCGCGGTGACCCCGGTCATCGACCCGGTCTTGGCGACCACGTTGCCGGCGGCCGGGGTGTCGCGCATCCGGCTGCGGAGGGTGCCGCCCACCATCCGGTCCGGTTCACCGGCCACGGGCAGCGACGCGTACCAACTGGGGAACCACGGCTCGTCACGCACCTCGACCAGCAGCGCGGACACCTGCTCGGCGCTCAGCATGTCCATCCGGGACAGCCCGGAGCCGTCCACCATCCGGTAGGTCCCCGGGGGAAGCCCCAGGGCGGCGAGCTTGTCCTGCATCACCCGGACGCCGGCGTCCCAGCTGCCCTCGCCGTGCACCACGCGTCCCATCGTCTTGACCAGGATCTCCGCGTGGCCGTTGTTGCTCAGCTTCATGAACGGCACCAGCAGCTCCGACAACGGCATGGAGCGGTGCTCGGCGACCACCCGCGCGCCCTCCGGGGCCGCGCCCAGACCGGTGTCGGGGTGGACGATCCGGACACCGTGCGCGACCAGCGCCCTGCGGAACACATCCGCGGCGTACCCGGCCGGCTCCCACACCGTGGCCAGGTCCTCCACCGGGGAGGCGTCGGCCGCCACCGAGCCGGTGACCACGACGGTGTTGCTGCCGTGCTCACGTTCCACGGAGACACCGGTGGCGCTGCCCGGTGCGCCGGTGACCACCCGGTTGTCGACGTGGACGTAGTCGGTGGCCGGCTCCAGGGTGACCGTCGCCGGTCCGCCCTCGGTGCCCGGAGCCACCCGGACCAGCACCGTGCCCGAGTCGAAGTCGGTGTTCGGGGACAGGGTGAGTGCGGAGATCTGCGCCGAGTAGTAGTAGGGCTCGTCGTCCCACGCCCAGCTCACGCCGAGGCGGGTCCGGTCGAACCAGGTGTCGTCGGCCACCAGCCTGCCCTGCACCGTCCGGATGCCCGTGGCGGCGACCTGGGCGGCGAGCCGGTCCAGGTCGGCGGCCATCAGGGTCGGGTCCCCGGTGCCCTTCAGGTAGAGGTCGCCGAGGAGCGCACTGCCCCGCTGCTGCCCGTCGGCGAGCACCGTGGTGGTGAACCGGTGGTCCGGGCCGAGGGCCTCCAGCGCGGCGATCGAGGTGAGGATCTTGCCGTTGGAGGCGGGGAGCAACCGCTGCTGCCCGCCGCGGTTGTAGAGGACGTCCCCGGTGGTGGCGTCCCGCACCACCACACCGACCTGGGCGCCGCGCAACCGCTGATCGGACAGGATGCGGTCGAGGTCGCTCACCAGGGCGTCCTGCCCGGTGGGACCGGCCGCGGCACTCCCCGGTGCGGCGGCGCTCAGGCCTCCCACCAGCAGCACCCCGGCGAGCGCGACGGGAAGTAACCGGATTCTTCCGATCATGTGATGCCTCCGGCCTGGATCGACGAGTGCCGGGCAGACTAGCCAGCACCCTGATCACGGTCAACAACTCACGTGTCGATGTCGGAAACGGGAAAGATCTGTCACCCGTACCAGTCCGACCACCGCATCGGGCGCGACCGTCAGAGCCGGTCGAGCAGCTCGGCCTTCTTGGCCTGGAACTCCTCCTCGGACAGCAGCCCGGCGTCCCGCAGCTCACCCAGCTTGCGGATCGCGGCGGCCACCTCCTCGGCCGCGGCCAGCAGGGTGCCCGGGGGCAGTGCTCGTGGTGTGCCCTCGGCGGCGGGCAGCTCGGCCGGTGGTGCGGGCCGGTCGGCGAGGGCGGCGAGCACCGCCGCACCGAACAGCACGGCCAGCATCGGGTCCCCCTGGCCCATGCCGAGTTGCATGCAGGACGGGTCGTCCGCGGGTTTGGACGGCCCCTCCCCGCCACCGACCAGCCGCAGCCGCAGGTAGCCGACCCCGTTGCTGCTCATCAGGGGTGGGGTCCACTCCACGCCGTCGACCTCGGCCAGCGAGTAGCTGCGGTCCCCGGCCCGGCGCTTGGCCCGGCTGGCCATCATGCCCCAGCGGAAACTGATGGTGCGCCCGTCGAAGTGCGCCTCACCGTCCATACCGCGGCACACGATGGGCACGTGCGGGGCGGACAGCAGGAACCGCTCGGCCGGTCGCTCCGCGTCCGGGTTGAGGGCGATCCGGTCCTGCAGTTCCTGGGCACGGAGGGCGGCCCGTTCCCGGTCCTCGGGCCGGAGCACCAACCGGTAGGGATCGGCCGCCTCGGGAAGCTGCCCGGCGGCGACGGCCAGCAGCGGGCACGCGCCCTGGCGCAGCCGCAGCCACAGCACGGGACGTCGACCCCGGTCCTGGAGGAGCACCCCGGCCAGGGCCTCGTGGGGGACGAACCGTTCGCGCAGGTGTTTGAACAGCTTCGGCCCCATCATCCCCGGTTGGTAACGGATACGGATCCCGTCGGTTTCGAAACGCCAGGTGGCGGCCCTTCCGCGCAGTTCGAACGCCAGGTCCACGATCGCAGACCCTAGCCCGTGGGACCCCCGCACCGGGGAAGATCCAACCGGAACCGTCGCTCAGAGCCGGTCGAGCAGCTCGGCCTTCTTGGCCTGGAACTCCTCCTCGGACAGCAGCCCGGCGTCCCGCAGCTCACCCAGCTTGCGGATCGTGGTGACCACGTCGTCGACCCCGCCGGCGCCCCGGCTCTCCGGTGCGGGGCCCGCACCGGCCGCCGTGCCCGGGTTCCCGCCGGATGCCGCCTCGAGTGCCGGGCGCCCCTCGCCGCGGTGCTGCTGGACCGCGACCAGCACCGCGGCCGCGAACAACAGGGACTCGGCCAGGGTTCCGAAACCGAGCCCGAACACCAGGGCCTGCAGATCGGAGTCCGGGTCCGGCACCGTACGCCCCGCCTCGTCCACCAGCCGCAGCCGCAGGTGCCCGCTCATCGCCCCGGGGATGGCCCACTCCACCCCGCTGATCCGCTGCACGGGGAAGACCTGGTCACCGGCCCGCCGCTTGACCGTGCGCGCCCCCAGCCAGTCCCACCGGAAGACCACCTCCCTGCCGTCGAAGACCCCCTCCCCGTCGTAGGCCTTCAGGTGCCGGGGCAGTGGCGGTCCGGGCAGCAGGAACCGCTCGGCCGGCCGGTCGGCCTCCGGGTTGAGCGCGATGCGGTCCCGGATCAGCTGGGCGTAGTACTCGGCCAGCTCGTTCTGGTCGGCGTTCAGTACCAGACGGTAGGGGTCGGCCGACTCGGGAAGCTGCCCGGCCGCGGCCTCCAGCAGGGGGTCCGCGCCCGGCCGCAGCTGGAGCCGCAGCACCGTGCGCCGGGACCCGGTGGACACCGTCACCCCGGCCAGCGCCCTGTCGGGCACCACCCGCTCACCGAGTTGCCTGAGCAGTCCGTTGACCCGCAGACCCGTGCCGTAGCGGACACGGATCCCGTCCGTTTCGAAGATCCAGGTGACGTCCCGACCAGGAAGCTCCAGCCCGTGCGGCATACCCGCATGCTAGGTGATCTCGCCCGGTGGCATCCGGCGTGAAGGGCAGGATTGGCCCCCTCCCCGGCGTCCCGGGTGGCCCTGTCCCCCGAGTCGCCCCGTCCCGCACCATCGGCGGTATGACCGACCGCGACCTCACCCCGGAGGAGTTCCGCAAACTGGGCCACGCCGTGGTGGACTGGATCGCCGACTACCGCGAGCGCCTGGAGCACCTCCCGGTGCAGACCTCCGTCGAGCCCGGCTGGGTGCGCGCCCACCTGCCCGGGGAACTGCCCGAGGACGGCGGGACGCTGGACACGTTGCTGCCCGACCTGGACCGGATCGTGGTCCCGGCGACCACGCACTGGCAGCACCCGGGATTCTTCGGGTACTTCCCCGCCAACGCCTCGCTCGCCTCGCTGCTCGGCGACATGCTCTCCGGTGGCCTGGGTGTGCAGGGCATGCTCTGGACCACCTCACCGGCCTGCACCGAGCTGGAGCAACACCTCCTCGACCAGCTCGCCGAGGCGTTCGGGCTGCCGTCCGGCTTCACCTTCGCCGGTGGTGGCGGCGGGGTGATCCAGGACTCGGCGTCCTCGGCGGCACTGGTGGCGCTGCTGGCCGCACTGCACCGCACCAGCGACGGGACCTGGCGCACGGCGGGGGTGGACGGGTCGGAGGTGCTGTACGTCTCCTCGCAGACCCACTCCTCACTGGAGAAGGCGGCGCGAGTGGCCGGCCTGGGCGACCGAGCGGTGCGGGTGGTCGACGTCGACCCGGCGACCCAGGCCCTGTCCCCGCAGGCGCTGGCCGCCGCGATCCGCGCGGACGTGGCGGCGGGACGCCGCCCGGTGATGGTGTGCGCCACCATCGGCACCACCGGGACCGGCGCGGTCGACCCGGTACGCGCGATCGCCGAGGTGTGCGCCGAGTACGGCGTGTGGCTGCACGTGGACGCGGCCTGGGGCGGTGCCGCGGCGCTGTGCCCGGAACTGCGGGACGTCTTCGACGGGATCGAGCTGGTCGACTCCTACTGCACCGACGGACACAAG
>DATCJU010000079.1:0-26380 GCA_036562635.1 Pseudonocardiaceae bacterium | reverse complement strand
CCAGGATCGTGCCGACCTGGCGTAGGGCCTGCTCCGGGTCGAGCGGGGGCTGCTCGGGGGCCGGGGTGGCGGTGGAGGGCTGGGGTTCGGTCATCGCATTTCCTCACACATCTCCGTACCGGACAGAACCACCCATACCTGTGGCACTGACGGGATCAGTGTCGCATCACTCATTCCAGGTCCGGCGCTCCTGCCCCAGGGGAACTCGTCGCCGTGGTCGGGCGGACCGTGGGCGGAAGGTTGATGAAACTGCGCAGGAAGACGTCGCGTTCTCCTCCTGTGCTCTCGATCCACCGAACGTGAAGGAAATCCGGAGTGCGTTTCCCCGAACTACGTTCGGCGAAGAAGTCGAACCGCTCGATCTCGCCGACGCTGTTCCGGTGGGCATAGGACTCCAGGCCCATCTCCATCAGGTACCAGGAGTTGTCCCGGTCGAACCCTTCGCGCAACCGCCATCCGGAGTTCTCCACCGCCCACTGCGGAACATAGTTGATCAACTCGCCAGGGCCGCCGCTCTTGTAGTCGAAGATGTGACCGCCTGCCCAGCGGAACACGTAGGGCTTGTTCTCGCCGTGGCTCGCCGCAGGGTACTCCCCGCTGTTCTGGTCACTGGCGATACGGCCGGCAGCCAGCTGTAGCGTCTCGTTGCGCCGCTTGAACGTGGCGTCGTACTCCGGCTTGCCGCTCGCCGCCACGGTGTCCCCGTTGCGGTCGGTGGCGAAGTACCGGCGAGGCTCCTCCGTACCGGTGGGGTCGACCACCTCGCCGTTCTCGTTCTTCACCTCGCCGATCACGCCGTAGATGCAGTTCGGCCGCGGTACCCGGGTGCGTTGACCGTTGGCGTCCGGCTGAAGGTGGTCCGGGTGGTTCCCCAGGTCCGGGTTCCAGCCGCGCTTCGGTTCGTCCGCGGTACCGGGAACGCTGGAACCGGACCAGGTCAGCACCTGGCGTACCTCACCCTTGTCGTCGGTCCAGAAGGTGCCGTGCCACTTGCCGTCCGTGTTGTGGACGACGATCTTCATGTTGGGTGGCAGCTTGCGCAGCGAGAACGGCCCCTCGGCCGGGTCGTACGGCGCGAAGGCCTCGGGGTACTGCTCGCGAAGGGCTTCGTTGTCTACGCCGTCGCGTCCGAGGGTGACCTCCTCGTACTTGGACTTGGCGTCCGACTTAGATTCGGAATCGGAATCATTGTCGGATTTCGAATCGGTGTCGCGGTCTGGGTCACCGGAGGACTCGGAGTTCGAGTCGGCATCCGACTTGGGATCAGCGTCGGTCTTGGGGTCGAGGTCGACGAACGTGACCGCGGGCTCCGGCAGCCCGTCGCGGTCGAGCACGAAGGTCTGTTCTCCGTACTTGGTTTTCACCCCGACATGTGCGCCCTCTTCGAGGCCCGCGAGCTCGAGCGGCTCGGCATCGGAACGCCGCTGTCCGGTGCGCCGGTCGTGGACCTGCTTGTCCGGTGTGCTGGTCTCCAAGCCGGACAACTTGAGCTCGCCCTGCTCGTTGACCTCGGTGAAGAAGTCCTTGTTGTCCCGGACAAGCTGTTCGTTGCCGTCCGCGTCCGTGACGACGTTTCCGTTCTCGTCGAGGACGCGCCGGTACACCTCGTACTTGGTGTTCGGCTTCAGGTCGGTCCTGTCCCGCGGGTTCTCGCCGGGATCGAGCACCAGTCGCTCGACCCGGTTGTGTTCGGGCGGGAAGGGCGCCTGGTGCTGCGGGTGGGCCAGGTCGGTCTCCGGGTTGCGCGGGTCGACCGCCGCGCGTGCGTGGTCAGCGCTCCGGTCGGTGGTGTGGTCGACGACGGGGTCGAGACCGCTCTGCTCGGGCAGGAAACCGGCCCGTCCGGCGTCGCTGACCCCACCGTCCGGGTGGAACGCGCGCCACCCGCCGTCCGGTGGCCAGGTGGGCCGGAGCTCACCGGAGGCGTCCCGCTGCCCCGAGGAGGAGTACAGCTGGCCGTCCTCGCCGGACCAGCCCTTGCGGTCGGGTGCGACCACCTCCACACCCAGCTCCCGGGCGAGCTGGGCGGCGAACCCGTCGGCCCGCTGTCCGGTGTCGCAGCCCACCACGTAGACCCGCTGGCCGTTCCAGTTCGGGTCGTTGCGCAGCAGCTCGGCGACCTCCCGGGCGTTGAGTGTCCGGTCGCCGACGACCAGCCCGTCCGGGGTGCCGTGCGCGTCGAGCACGTAGGCGTCCGGGATGGGCTTGACCTGCTGGGCCAGCTCGCGCGCCCTGACCTGGTCCGGCGGGTAGAACGAGCGACCGGACGGGGTCGTCTCGCCGGACTGCCACACGTCGTGCAGGTCGGCGGGCAGCTTCGGCGGGATCGGGTCGCCGCCCACGTCCGGGGTGACGTCGGACTGCGCCTCGTGGCGGACCTCGTTGGGGTCCCGGGGGGAGGCTCCGGGGTCGCTCACCCCGGCTGCGTTCCGGGCTTCCTCGACACTGATCGCCCCGACCGTGGAGCCGTCCGGGCGCGTGGTGCCGAAGTCCGGCGGCAACACCTTGCCGTCCGGCGGGATGTGGGTGACCTCGTGGGCCCTGCCCGTGGAGATCAGGTCCTGGAGTTTGTCGCCGAGCAGCCGGACCTGCCGGCCGCCGCCGGGCTGTTCGAACGCCGGGGCCACCTTGGCCAGCTCGACGGTGACCGGGGCGTCCAGGACGATGACGTGGTAGCCCTTGCCCAGGCTGTCCGGCAGGATCGCCCGCTCCGCGTAGGAGTACGGCAGACCGTCGGGCCGCAGCGGGGACAGGAACTCACCGCCCGGGTAGCCGAAGCGGTCCAGCACGGTGCCGGCGGGCAGGGTGACGATCTGCACCGGCCCGTCCGCACCGTTGTTCGGCGGCCACTTGATGTTGCCGGCGGGGTCCTTGTGCTTGGCGTCGAACGCCGCCGCGTCCGGCAGGTTGCCGTACGGCTTGTAGCCGTCCAGCAGCGGCACCGCGCGCTGGTCGTTGGTACCGAAGCCGTGGCCGACGTCGTGGTACGGGCCGTCGATGGCGTGGGTGTGCAGACCGACCTTGGTGCCGTCCGGACCGAAGTCGGGGCCGGTGGGGGTGACGCCGCGGGCGAACGCGCCCTCCGGCGGGCCGTCCGGCGACTGGTCCGCGCGGGTCGTCGGGGGCTCCTCGGGCCACACCGGGGTGGAGTCCCGGCTCGGGCCGGTGTCCCCGTCCGGGGTGTGCGGTGCCGCGTCCGTGGTGCCGTCCGGCCTGGTGGACGTGTCCGGTCCACCGGCCGGTGCCTCGGTGCGGGTGTCCGGTGTGGTGGAGTCGGCGCGGGGTGCGTCGGGCCGGGTGTCCGGCGCGTCCGGCCGGGTGTCGGGTGCCGTGCTGGCCCGGTCCGGCCGGGCCGACGGCCCGTCGGTCCTCGGTGCGGTGCCGTCCGGGCGGGTCGACGGACTGTCGGGTCGGGTGGTGGAGCTGTCCGGCTTCGGAGTGGTCCCGTCGGGCCGGGTGGTGGTGCCGTCGGTCCTCGGGGCGGTGCCGTCCGGGCGGGTCGTGGTCCCGTCGGGCGAGGTGTGCGGACGGGTGGGCGCGTCGGTCCTGGCCGCCGGGGCGTCCGGCTTGGTGGCCGTTCCGTCCGGGCGGGTGGTGGTGCCGTCCGTCCGCGGTGCAACCCCGTCGGGCCGGGTGGCGAGGCCGTCCGGTTTCGGAACGGCTCCGTCCGGACGGGTGGTGACGCCGTCCGGCTGGAGGCCGCCGGGTCGCTGGCCCGGGACGCCAGGCTGCGTGCCCGCGGTGGTACCGCCGTGCGGGTGGGTACCGCCGCCACCTGCCCAGGAGGGAGCCGGCTGGCCCGCGGTGAACGGCAGGACGCCACCGGCCACCACCGGTCCGCTGGCGTGGTGCGGAGTGCCGGTGGACCCGTGGGGGGTGCTGGAGGAAGGTCCGTGGGAGGTGGTGGACGCCCCGTGCGGCGTGCTCGGGGATCCGCCACCGGGCGTCGGGGATCCGCCACCGGACGAGGGCGCGTGCGACGAGGGTGCGTGCGGCGTGGGGCCGTCCAGCGTGGGGCCGTGGAGGACGAAACCTCCCGGCGGGTTGGCCTTGGGGGCGTTCCCGGCGGACGGTGAACCTCCGGTGGTCGGAGCGCCGGACGGCGAACCTCCGGTACCCGGGGTGGTGGACGGGGTCGACGCCCCACCACCGGGCGGAACCGTCCCACCGGCGGGTGTCTGGCCGCCCCCGGCTGCGGGACCACCCGGCAGGGTGCCGCCGCTCGGTGAGCCGATCGGTGCCCCGCCCGTGGTGGGAACACGCCCGCTGCCCGCGGCGCCGGAACCGCCCGAGGTGTGGCCGGTGCCCGGGGCGCCGTGCATCGGCGCCATGCCCATGTAACCGCCGTAGGCGGGTGCCCCGGCCGAGGAACCTCCGGCACCGTGTCCCACGGTGCCGGCGGCGGGCCCGCCGGAGCTCACCCCACCGGAACCCGGTCCGCCGAGGGCGGGACCGCCGACGGGACCCGAGCCGCCGGAGGTGTGGCCACCGACGGGGCCTGCGCCACCGGAGGTGGGACCGCCGACGGGGCCACCGACGGGACCCGAGCCACCGGGGGTGGGGCCGCCGAGCACCGGACCACCCGCGGCGGGGCCACCCGGCGTCGGGCCGCCCAACGGGGTGGTGCTCGGCACCGACACGCGTCCTCCGCTCGGGGAGGTGCTCGGGTTGCTCGAGGAGGTGGTGCCGCCGTGGGAGGTCGAACCACTTCCCGAGGAGGTGGTGCCACCACCGTGGGAGGTGGTGCCGCCCGAGGGGGTATAGCCGCCGTAGGAGGTCGAACCACCGCCCGAGGACGTGTGGCCGCCGCCGTAGGAGGCCCCACCACCGCCCGAAGTGGACTGCGGGGGAACGCTCACCGTGCGGCCGCCGGAGGCCCCACCGCCACCCGTGCCGTGGCTACCGCCGCCACCGCCCGTACCGGAGGAACCGCCGCTCACACCACCCGGCGTGGGCCCGGTGACCGTGCCGCCACCCGAGAAGGGCTGCGTCGAGACGTGCCGTCCCGCGTCGGTGTCGATCCGTGGCGTGGGCGTGCCCCCGCCACCTGCCGTCTCGGGGACCGAGGTGCGGCTGGGGGCCGGGGCGTCGATCGTGGCCGCGGACTGGGCCGAGGTGCTGGTGGGCCCGCCACGCGGCATGAGACCGTCCACGTCGACCCGCGGTGTGCCTCCACCGGACGAGGTCGAGCCGCCGCCCGAGGACGTGTGGCCACCGCCGGTGGATCCGGCGGGCGGCTGGTAGCGGCTGCCCCCGTCGCCGGAGGAGCCTCCACCGCCGGGACGGTCACCGGAGGAGGTCAGGTCGAGGTCGCCGGGGCCACGGCGTGAACCGCCGAAGTCCGGGTTCACGTCGGGGCCCGGACCGTTGCCGGTACCGGTCAGCCCGTCGGCATGGTCCTTCACCCCGCCGACGCCGCCGCTGATCGCTCCCGAGGTGGCGCCGAACAGCAGGTCACTGGCCTTGAGGTCCTCACCGGTGACGAGGGCCTCCAGGGCGGTGGAGGCCGCGCCCTCCACGGCACCACGCACCGCACCCTGGGCGAACGCGTCGCCGAAGCCGCGGGTGGCGCCACCGGGGATGACGGAGGACACCCCGCCGACCACACCGGAGATCGCACCGGACAGCGCCGCGGAACCGGTCTTGCCCCAGTCCCACTCCGTCCGGTCGCCCTTGGCCATCTGGATGCCCTGGATCGCCACGTCCATGCCGACCGAGATCGCCAACTCGATCGCCACGTGACGGAGGATCGCGGTGATCAGCTGCCGGAACAGGTTCTGCACCACCAGGCGGGTGGCGGCCTGGGCGGCGGGTATGCCCGCGGTGGAGGCACCGAGTGTCGGGGCGGCTGCTGCGATCATCGCTGCGATCTCGATCGCCAACGCGATGAGCGAGCCGATGATCATCAGCTTGGTGTACTCGATCTCGAGAGCGCAGTTTCTGCAGCTCTCGGCGAGTTTCTTGCAGTCTTCCTGCAAGGCGACCAGGTACTTCTCCTGGCCCTGGACGAACCTGTTCCAGTGGGCGGCGAACGCCTCCGCCGCCTCACCTTCCATCCCGCCCTTCGCGGTCTGCGCGGCGTTGTTGCCCGCCTCGATGACCTGGGTCAGCTTGTTGGCTGCGGTCTCCCAGGCGTCCGCCATCCGGCGCAGCGCGGTCTCGTCGCCCTCCGGCCAGTGCATTCCGACGACGATCGGGACGAGCCACTTGACCTCGTCCGGGATTTCGATGCCCATTCCCTGTCCCGCTTGTCAGCCCTGATGAGTCGCGTCAGCCCTGGTAGGTGGCGTTGAGTCCGGAGGCGTTGCCCGAGTCGGCCTCTTCCCAGGTGTTGGCCATCTCGTCCAGCCCGGTGCGGATCCCGCGCAGTGCCTCGGTGAGCTGGGCGAACGTCTCCAGGACCTTCTGCGAGGCCGGGACGTAGTTCTGGGCGAAGTTCTGACCCGCCTCGTCGTTCCCCCAGCACTGCCCCTCGGCGTCCAGATCTCCCTGGAGCGTGGAGTGCGCCGCGGCGAGTTGTTCTGCGGCTCCCTCGAACAGGGACGCCCCGAGCCGGACCTGCGTGGTCTGGGTCCACAGGTGCCCGGTCATCGCCGACCTCCCCAGTCCAGCGGCGAGCTGTCGTCGTACTCGTCGTCCTCGACGGACGGGTAGTTCCGGGCGGTCGTCCCACCGCGGCCGGTGTCCGTGGTGCCGGACGGAGGCTCGGGCACCTGCGGGACCAGGTCACGCAGCGACGGCATGCCGGGCAACAGCGTGGACAGGTCGAGGGACGCACCCTGCTGCAGGGGTTCCAGCTCGTCCTGCATCCGCTGGCGGGCCTGGCGTGCGGCCTGCTGGACGGTCTCGGTGACCAGACGCGCCAGCTTCTCCGGGGTGGACCGGGAGAAGACGCTGGGGGCGAACTCCAGCCCGGTGAGCACTCCCGCGGCGTCCACCGTGGCCCGGACCAGTCCGTCGGGGGAGGTCGCCTCGCCGGTCGCCGCGACGGCGCGGGACTGGGCCTCCTTGAGCTGGGCGGTTCGGCTGCGGAGGTCGTCGAGCATCCGGTCGATCTGCTCGCGCAGCTCGGCGTTCCGCTGCTCCAGGAAAGCTCGATGCGATTGCGGATCTGTCACCAGCGCCCCCAACCTGGACGTCATACGTATGGCCGATTGATCGGACGGCGCATGATCGGGTTGGGTTCCCTCCCACTTTCTGTGGCGCAGAACTCCCCGGGTTCCGGGCCGGAGGGTGACGGAGTACGGGCCATGGCGGACCTGCGGGAACGGACCTGTGTGAGGCGTGGGTCGACGCCGATGAGCTGGTGCAGGCCCGAGCCGGCCGGTGCGGTGGTGGACGTGCCGCCGGCGGTCGTGTTCGCCGTGGCCCACGGCCTGCGGGTCCGCTGAACCGTGTGCGGGAGCTCGTTCCCACGGTCCCACTCGGTGGAAGGGTGGGGTGGTGCGGCCTTGACCGGGCCACGCATTCATGGATGGGATGAGCGGACCATTCGGAGGAGGACTGCCGCCCATGACCTCCCTGCAGCGCAGGCCCGAGCCGGCCGGTGGTCCCGCCCTCGACGCGGTGTCGTGGCGCCAGCGGGCGCTCGGGGTGCTCACCGTGTTCGGGGTGGGAGCCGCCATGGCCGGCCAGTCCCGGATCAACGGTGCCCTCGGTCAGCGTCTCGACGACGGGATCGCGGCCGCGGTGATCTCCTTCGGCACCGGCCTGCTGCTGCTGGCCGCGCTCGTCCCGGCGCTGCCCGCGGGGCGGCGGGGCATGGCCCGGGTGCTGACCGCGCTGCGTGCCGGGACCCTGCGCCCCTGGCAGTGCCTCGGTGGGGTGTGCGGGGCGCTCTACGTCGTGGGCCAGGCGGTCAGTGTGCCGGTGGTGGGCGTCGCGGTGTTCACCGTGGCCATCGTGGCCGGGCAGGTCACCAGCAGCCTGGTGGTGGACCGGCTCGGTGCCGGGCCGAGCGGGGTGCAGCCGATCACCGTGCCCCGACTGTGCGGCGCCGCCCTGGCCGTGGTCGCGGTGCTCGTCGCGATGTCCGGGCGGTTCGACGGGAACGTCGCCCTGTGGGTGGCGCTGCTGCCCGCCCTGGCCGGGGTGGGCGTGGCCTGGCAGCAGGCGGTCAACGGCCGGGTGGCCGCGGTCGCCGGAGCCGCGTTGCCCTCCGCGCTGGTCAACTTCGTCGCCGGCACGGTGGCGCTGGTGGTGGCGCTCGCGGTGTCGCTGGCGCTGCGCGGCCTGCCGCGGTCGCTGCCCGGCGAGTGGTGGCTGTACCTGGGTGGCCCGCTCGGCGCGGTGCTCATCGGGATCGCCGCGGTGGTGGTGCGGGTCACCGGGGTGCTGCTGCTGGGTCTGGGCATGGTGTCCGGGCAGTTGTGCGGCGCGGTCCTGCTCGATCTCGTGTTGCCGACCGGGAGGGCTCCGCTGGACGCCGTCACGCTCGCCGGAACGGCACTGACCCTGGTGGCGGTGGTGGTGGCCGCCCTGCCCGCGCGGCGCTGAACGTCCGCGGTCCAAGCCGTGGACGGCCGGCGGCCGGAGGCGGGGTCCCCCTGTGGTGGTCGCGGTTCGAGCCGGGGTGGGACGGGGCGGGGGCTGGACGTGCGACACGGGTGCCGTCTGGAACGATGGAACACCGTGACCGCCACCATCCTCGACGGCAAGGCCACCAAGGACACGATCTTCGCCGACCTGCGGAAGCGCGTCGCCGCGCTCGCCGAGCGCGGGGTGACCCCGGGTCTGGCCACGGTCCTGGTCGGTGACGACCCGGGCTCGCACGCCTACGTGCGCGGCAAGCACGCCGACTGCGCCAAGGTGGGTATCCACTCCATCCGCCGGGACCTGCCCGCGACCGCGACGCAGGCCGAGGTGGAGAAGGTCATCGACGAGCTCAACGCCGACCCCGCCTGCACCGGGTACATCGTCCAGCTCCCGGTGCCGGCCCACCTGGACACGGGGAAGCTGCTGGAGCGGATCGACCCGGCCAAGGACGCCGACGGGCTGCACCCGGTGAACCTGGGTCGGCTGGTGCTGGGGGAGCCGGGCCCGCTGCCGTGCACCCCGCGCGGCATCGTGGAGCTCCTCCGCCGCTACGACGTGCCGCTGGACGGGGCGAAGGTCACGGTGGTGGGCCGTGGGGTGACGGTGGGTAGGCCGTTGGGTCTGCTGCTCACCCGCCGTTCGGAGAACGCGACCGTCACCCTGTGCCACACCGGCACCCGGGACCTGGCCGCCGAGGTGCGACAGGCCGACATCGTGGTCGCCGCGGCCGGACGTGCCGGACTCATCACCCCGGACATGGTGAAGCCGGGCGCGGTGGTGCTGGACGTGGGTGTCACCCGCACCGAGAACGGCCTGGTCGGTGACGTGCACCCGGACGTGCGGGAGATCGCCGCGTTCCTCGCCCCCATGCCGGGCGGGGTGGGGCCGATGACCAGGGCGATGCTGCTCACCAACGTGGTGGAGGCCGCCGAGCGGTCGCTGGAGGCCGCGTGAACCACCAGCAGTCGCGTGATCGTTCGGGTGCCGCCGCGCACCTGCCGTTCGCGCTGGTTGTGGTGGTCGTGCTGGCCGGTCTGGTGCGTGTCGCGCAGTACCACTGGCGCGAGGGCACGTTCGTGATCGGGGTGGCCCTGTTGCTGGCCGCCGGGTTGCGGGTGCTGCTCACCGACGAACAGGCGGGACTGATCGCGATCCGCAGTCGTCCGGTGGACGTGCTGCTCTACTCGGGGCTCGGCCTGGCCATCATCTGGGTGACCCTGACCATCGTGGGCGGTCCGTTGCACTGACCGGATCGGCCCGGTGCCGGGGCGCACCCGCTCCAGCTCGGTGATCGACACGCCGGGGGCCACGTCCGTGACGCGTCTCGGGCGGAAGCCGTGCCCCCGGCCGCACCGTGGGGGCGGGGTTCTCCCGCTCCGCCCGCGGGTCACCGCCGAGTGAATCGAGGGAGAGAGGCTGCTCACCAATCGGTAGTGGCACGGGCCGAGCTTGGTAGCCTGCCCCCATCCGGGCGGCCCGTCGGCGCGCGGTCCCGGTGAGCACCGGCGTACCGAACCGGTTCCGCCGGTGCGGCCTGTGGTACCCGCAGGCGCTGCAATGGAACGCCCGGCAACCCCACAAGTGGATCGGAAGGACGTTCCAAGTGGCACGCTCCGGCAAGGTCGCCGTCATCGGTGCCGGTTTCTACGGTTCCACCACGGCGCAGCGGCTGGCTGAGTACGACATCTTCGAGACCGTCGTCCTCACCGACATCATCGAGGGCAAGCCCGAGGGTCTGGCCCTGGACATGAACCAGTCCCGGCCGATCGAGGGCTTCGAGACCAAGGTCGTCGGACAGACCACCGGCCCCAACGGTGAGGGTTACGAGGCCATCGCCGGCTCGGAGATCGTGATCATCACCGCGGGCCTGCCGCGCAAGCCGGGCATGAGCAGGATGGACCTGATCGAGACCAACGCCAAGATCGTGCGTCAGGTCTCGGAGAACGTGGCCCGTCACGCTCCGGACGCCGTGGTCATCGTGGTCTCCAACCCGCTGGACGAGATGACCGCGCTGGCCCAGATCGCCACGCAGTTCCCGAAGAACCGGGTGATGGGGCAGGCCGGCATGCTCGACACCGCGCGGTTCACCCACTTCGTCGCCGAGGAGCTGGGTGTTCCGGTGGCCTCGGTGAAGACCCTGACCCTGGGCTCGCACGGCGACACCATGGTGCCCGTGCCGTCGGCCTGCACCGTGGACGGCAAGCCGCTGTCCGAGCTGCTGCCGGCCGAGAAGATCGAGGAGCTGGTCACCCGCACCCGCAACGGTGGCGCGGAGGTCGTGGCCCTGCTCAAGACCGGCTCGGCCTACTACGCCCCGTCGGCCGCCGCGGCCCGCATGGCCCGGGCGGTGCACGAGGACTCCGGCGCCGTCATGCCGGTGTGCGCGTGGGTCGAGGGTGAGTACGGCATCTCCGGCGTGTACCTGGGGGTGACCGCCGAGCTCGGCAAGGAGGGCGTGAAGCGGGTCGTCGAGACCCAGCTGACCGACAGCGAGCTGGCGGCGCTGAAGGAGGCCGCCGAGGCGGTGCGCGCCAAGCAGGCCGACGTGCAGCACCTCTGACGGAACACGTCACCGAGCACGACGTTCACGGGGCGTCCACCGATCCGGTGGGCGCCCCGTCCTCGTCGAGGTGGCCGTTCCCCGTCGCCGTCCGGGTGATCTCCACCGCCGGTGGCTCCGGAGGTGGCAGGGGCGCTCCCGCGCCCGGTGTCGGTGGCGTCGGGACCCCGGTGGACGGCGTGACGGTGATCGGTCGGGGCGCGGGCCGGTCCGTCGTGTCCGGCCCTGCCGGGGCGGGGTGTGCCGTGGACGCGACACCGGGGCGGGACCGCATCCACGGCGTCGTCGCTCAGCGCTCGCTGCCCTGACGGGCCCTCGGCACGATCTCGCAGTCCCCGCCGGGGTAGATCAGCCCCTCGTGGCCGTCGGAGAACCGCACCAGGTAGGGCGGGGCGCCGTTCGGCCCGCGCACCTCGATGATCTCTCCCACCTTGTCTTGGGCCCCCACGGTGCGGCCGTGAACCCGCACCTGATCACCAACGCTGGCATGCATGGTTGACCACCTCCGCAGGACCTAGCCTAGGGAAAGGTGTCAGAGATCACATTGTGCGAACCTGTGGGGTGATATCAAGAGCACGCCCGTTGGAGCTGCTGGAGCTGCTGCACCTTCTGCTCCGTCCACTCGGCCAGCGCCGTCGCGTCGAGGGCGCTCAGGTCGAGCCGGCCGAGGGAGTCGGCCATCTCCTGCAGCTCACGCTGCAGGTTGACGTCGGCCACCCGGTCCGCCAGCTCCCGCAGCTGCTCCGCCTTGGCCCTGGCCTCCTCCACGCTCTGCTGCGGGTCGGCGACGTTCGGAGTGAAGCCCGCCGCCTGCAGTGCGGTGGCACACGCCTGGGCCCGGTCCAGCGTTTCCGACGCCTGGTCCAGGGAGTCGCAGCCGCTCACCGTGGCGGTGAGCAGGCCGGCGCCGAGCAGGGCGGCGAGGGGACGGGGCAGGGTGGGCATCGGTTCCTCCACTCGGGTCAGGTGGTGGGGTCCGTCGGGTCGGTGCTCCGGCGGTCGCTCGGTACCGGGACCGACGACGGTGAGACGTCCGGAGTTCCCTCCGCGTGCCGGGCGTAGAGCTTGCGGATCACGTCCTCGATCGGCGGCTCGACCACGGTGACGTCGTGTACCGGCGCCCGTGCCGCCACGGCCGCGATCAGCGCGGCGGCGGTGGTCCCGGTTCGGCGGAAGACCAACCGCTGTCGCAGACCGTCCGCCTCGACCGTCGCCGACACGACACCGGGCAGGTCGGACAGCGGGGATACGGGTCGCTCCAGGTCCACCACCAGGGTTCGTTCGGTGCCCAGCGAGGTGCGCAGCTCCTCCAACGGGCCGTCGGCCAGCACCCGCCCGTGGTCGATCACCACCAGCCGCTGACACAGCTGCTCGATGTCGTCCAGATCGTGTGTGGTGAGCAGCAGGGTGGTGCCGCGCTCGACGTTCAGTCGGGAGAGGAACCTCCGCAGCCGTGCCTTGGACTCCAGGTCCAGCCCGATGGTGGGTTCGTCCAGCACCAGCAGTTCCGGGCCGTGCAACAGGGCGGCGGTCACCTCGCCGCGCATCCGCTGCCCCAGGGAGAGCTGCCGCACCGGGGTGACCAGGAAGGACTCCAGGCCGAGCAGCTCGACGCACTCGGCCAGGCGTTCACGGTACCGGGCCGGTGGCACCCGGTAGATGTCGCGCAGCAGCTCGAAGCTGTCCCGCAGCGGCAGGTCCCACCACAGCTGGCTGCGCTGACCGAACACCACCCCGATCCGCCGGGCCAGCTCCCGACGCTGACGGGAGGGGTCCAAACCGCACACCCGGACCGAGCCGGAGGTGGGCACCAGGATGCCGGTCAGCATCTTGATCGTCGTGGACTTGCCGGCACCGTTCGGGCCGACGTATCCCACGGTCTCACCCGGCTCGACCGTGAAGGACACCGACTCGACCGCGACCACCTCGTGCCGCTGCCGCCGGAACCGGCCGACCTTCCGACTCACCCGGAAGGTCCGGCGCAGGTGTTGCACCTCGATCAGGCTCATGACCCTGTCCCTCGGTAGTGCCGTACGGCGAACCGCCAGGTCAGTCCGGCCAACGCCGCCGTGGCCGCGGCGACGACCGGTCCGAGCCAGGCGAGGAGAAGCGGCGGCAGCCCCAGCGGGTCGGGTCGGTCCAGCAGAGCCAGCGTGGGGTAGTAGGCGACGAAGGCGCCCGGTACCAGGAAGGCCAGGAACCGCCGCAGCCAGCCGGGGAAGATGGTGATGGGGTAGGAGGTGAGCAGGCTCCCGCCGTAGGTGACCGAGTTGGCCAGCTCCCGGCCGTCGACGACCCAGAAGCACACCGCGCAGCCCATGACCCAGATCGAGCCGAAGATCACGGTGCCGGTCAGCGGTGTCACCACCAGCAGGGCGACGCGCGCGGGTGTCCAGGTCGGGTCCGCGACGACCAACGCGTATCCCAGCACCGCGAGGGCGACCAGCACCCGCCCCAGCCGCCGGAGCTGGACGTCGAGGGTGGCGAGCTGCGGCAGGGTGCCCAACGGGCGCAGCAGCAGGACGTCGAACCGGCCGGTGCGGATCAGGGTGGGAAGGTGGTCGAGCTGCCCGACGGCCATGTCGGCCAGCCCGAAGGAGATGCCGGCCAGCGCGTAGATCAGCAGGACCTCGTGCGCGGCGAACCCGCCGAGCGCGTCGACGTGCCGGAACAGCGTGAGGATGACGACCAGCTCGGTGAGCTGCGTGATGGCCTGGGCGAACAGGTCCAGTGCGAAGGAGACCCGGTAGGAGAGCTGGGCGCGGAACCGGGCCAGCACGATGCGGGAGTAGACCCGCAGCGTCTCACCCACCCTGCACCACCAGCTTCCGCTCCCCGGCCCGCTGGACCAGCCGGCCGGCCGCCAGCACCAGCACGGCCCACAGTGCCTGGTGGGCCAGCAGCAGCCACGGGTCGCCGTGCTCCAGGAACACGTCGATCGGGGACTGCAACAGCGCCGGGAACGGGGTGCACCACAGCGCGGTGATCGCCCAGTCCGGGTAGAAACTCAGCGGTACGGCCAGTCCGGCCAGGCTGCCCACCGCCATGCCGTAGACCGCGATCACCCCGCGGGTGTCCAGCAGCCAGAAGGCGGTGAGGCACAGCAGGAACCGCAGACCGAAGCTGACCACCACCGCGAGCAGCACGCTCCCCGCGAACAGGAACCAGGTCGACGGCCGTTCCGGCCAGCGGAGTCCGAACAGCAGGGCACCGATCGTCATCGGCGGCAGGAACCGGGTCAGCACGTGGTACCAGGCCCGCCCCAGGTCCTCGGTCAGGAGCGCCGCCTGGAGGTTCCACGGGCGGGCCAGGTCGACGACCACGTCCCCGGAGCGCACTCGTTCGGCCAGGTCGTACCCGCTCCAGAACGAGACCACGGCGAGCAGCCCCTGTCCCAGCCAGACGTACGTCACCGTGGCGGCGGCGTCGTACCCGGCGGTACCGCCCCGTCCGGCGATCATGGCCAGCAGCACCGACGCGCGGAGCAGGCCGAACGTCGTGTTGGTGACCAGTCCGGCGATGGTGGCGGCTCGGTACCCGGCGTACCGGCGGAACCCGGCTCGTGCCAGCCGGAGGTGACTGCCGGGTGGTCGGTGAACGCGGAGGAGCGGCACAGCGCTTCACGCTATCGGCGGAGCCAACCGAATTCCTGCCGCCGAACGGACCCCGTCAGCGCGTCCGCTCCGGCAGCGGGTCCCACGGGGTCAGCAGGTCGAAGTCCCCCAGCCAGGGGAAGACGCCGGTGCGCTGCAGTGCCGCGGCGGACAACCACACCGCGAGGACGGTCAGCCCGGGCAGCACCAGCGAGAGCTCCACCGCACTGCCGGTGCGGATGCGCATGCGCTTGGGCGGGGCCACCGGGTACCAGGTCCGGCCGCGGATCGGGATCGGCCACAGCATGGGGCAGCCCCTCTCGGTGACGGCGTCCCCGATGTAGTGGGCGACGCAACCGATGATCACCGCCAGGCCGGCGGCGGCCGCGTTCTCCGGCGCCGACAGCACCCACCGCGAGCACAGTGCGGTGAGCACCGCGGACGTGATGGTGATGGCCAGTGCGTCCTGTTTGGGCTTCCAGTTGTTCATCAGCCCGCGCACGGCCAGGCCGCAGAAGAAGAACATCAGCACCGGCAGGGTCCACGGGGGACCGTTCTGCACCACCGCCGTGGTGATCACGCCGGCGGCCAGCGCGAACAGCAGGGTGTGGGTCAGGCCGCGGTGCCCGCCGTCCCGGTTGGGGTCCTTGCGGGTCTTGGTGGTCCGGTACGCCCAGCTGCTCAGGCCGTTGAGCGCCTTGGACATGCCCTGGCTGAACGGGCCGAAGGTGCGGGCGACGGTGGAGCTGGGATGGTCGATGTCCGGTAGCAGTGCCGCGCCCGAGGCCAGGGCCGCTCCCACCACCCAGGCCTGCCCGGAGAGCTGCCCGATGGCGTGGTCGGTGGCCAGTGCGGTGATCCCCGCCCAGGCGGCCAGCCCGCTGATCGCATGCGTTGCCCCGGTCGCCATTCACTCCTCCAGGTGATCCTTCGCCTGGGCAGAGTAGGGGACACACCCGTGCGGTGGCACCGTTCTCGGCTTCGTGTCGGACCCGGGAGTCGTGGCGGGCGGGTTCCGGCAGGGCCTCGGGAGCGGTGCCCCGCCGATACGGAGCGGGTACGGGGCAGCACCGCTGGGGTGACCACGATCGGTTTATGTTGCCTACGCCATAGTGGTGTGGTCCTGGTCGCCGGGCCCACGTGCCTCGCCGCGCTTTACCAGTACGCTTGTCTTGCTTGCGCGGTCGCGACAGAACCCGAGAGGAGACCCCGCCTCATGGGCAAGATCAAGGTTCACGGGACCGTCGTCGAACTCGACGGCGACGAGATGACCCGGATCATCTGGCAGTTCATCAAGGACAAGCTGATCCACCCGTACCTGGACATCAACCTCGAGTACTACGACCTGGGCATCCAGAACCGGGACGCCACCGACGACCAGGTCACCATCGACGCCGCCCACGCCATCAAGAAGCACGGCGTCGGCGTCAAGTGCGCCACCATCACCCCGGACGAGGCCCGGGTCGAGGAGTTCGGGCTGAAGAAGATGTGGCGCAGCCCGAACGGCACCATCCGGAACATCCTGGGTGGTGTCATCTTCCGCGAGCCGATCATCATCTCGAACATCCCGCGGCTGGTCCCGGGCTGGAAGAAGCCGATCATCGTCGGCCGTCACGCCCACGGTGACCAGTACAAGGCCACCGACTTCAAGGTGCCGGGCCCGGGCAAGCTGACCGTCACCTACACCCCGGCCGACGGCAGCGAGCCGATGGAGTTCGAGGTCGCCGAGTTCCCGGAGGGCGGCGGCGTCGCGCTGGGCATGTACAACTTCCGTAAGTCCATCGAGGACTTCGCCCGCGCCTCCTTCAGCTACGGCCTGGCCCGCAACTACCCGGTCTACCTCTCCACCAAGAACACGATCCTCAAGGCCTACGACGGCATGTTCAAGGACGTGTTCCAGGAGATCTACGAGAAGGAGTTCAAGGCCGAGTTCGAGGCCCGGGGCCTGACCTACGAGCACCGGCTGATCGACGACATGGTCGCCGCCGCGCTGAAGTGGGAGGGCGGCTACGTCTGGGCCTGCAAGAACTACGACGGTGACGTGCAGTCCGACGTCGTCGCGCAGGGCTTCGGCTCGCTGGGTCTGATGACCTCCGTACTGATGACCCCGGACGGGCGCACCGTGGAGGCCGAGGCCGCCCACGGCACGGTCACCCGGCACTACCGCCAGCACCAGCAGGGCAAGCCGACCTCGACCAACCCGATCGCCTCGATCTTCGCCTGGACCCGTGGCCTGGCGCACCGGGGCAAGCTGGACAACACCCCCGAGGTCGTCGACTTCGCCAACAAGCTGGAGCAGGTCTGCATCGAGACCGTTGAGAGCGGCAAGATGACCAAGGACCTGGCGCTGCTGGTCGGCGGGGACACCCCGTGGCTGACCACCCAGGAGTTCCTCGCCGCGCTGGACGAGAACCTGCAGAAGAAGATGGCGGGCTGACGCGGTTCACCCGTGATCCGGCGGGCTGCGTGTCGCGTCCGCTGCGAGGTGGGGCGGGCCGTCACGTCGTGGAGGCGTGGCGGCCCGCCCTCGTCGTGTCCGGCGCGGCTCCCGACGTGCGGATCACCCGGACCGTGTCACGTGCCCGCCGGGACCGTCCCCCGCCCGTGTTCCCGAACCTTCTTCGGGCGGGTGGAACGGGTGCGACTTTCCGGTGGCCCCGCTGGCCGGCACCCCGACCACTGCCTATACCTGGTGCCGCGGGCCCGGTGTGGGCGTGGGCCCGGTGTGGGACCGCGAACGTCGCTCGTGACGGGAGGTGGGTCGGGTGCTGTTGGGGCCGATCCGTCCGTTGGTCCTGCTGGGGGCGTTGGCCGTGCTGGGGTATGCCGTGGCCACGGACGACGGGGTGGACGGAATCGGAGCCGTCCCCACGGCGGAGGGAACGCGGTGCGAGTTCCGGGTCACCGCCGACGTGCTGAACGTGCGGAGCGGGCCTGACCTGAGGTACCCGGTGGTGGACCGACTGCGCCAGGACGCGGTGGTCGAGGCCGAGGCGGTGACCGAGCGCGGGTTCCGCAGACTCGGCGAGGGGCGCTGGGCCGCCCAGGACTATCTGGAGCCGGTGTCCGGTGACGCCTGTGGCTGATCTCGAGGCCCGGCGTGTCCGGGGGGACGACCCGACCCCGGGTGGTCGGGGATACGCTGCCGCCTCGTGCTGACCGTTTCGACCGTCAATGTCAACGGATTGCGCGCCGCCGCCCGGAAGGGCTTCCTGGAGTGGCTGGCGGCCACGGACGCGGACGTGGTGTGCCTGCAGGAGGTACGGGCCGAACCCGAGCAGCTGCCGCTGCACGTGCGTGAGCCGGAGGGATGGCACGTGGTGCACGCCCACTCCGAGATCCGGGGACGCAACGGGGTCGCGGTGCTCAGCCGTCGGGAACCCGAGGCGGTGCGGATCGGGTTCGGCGAGGCCGAGTTCGACCGCAGCGGCCGGTACGTGGAGATCGACCTGCCCGGGCTGACCGTGGCCAGTCTGTACCTGCCCAGTGGGGACGTCGGCACACCTCGCCAGGAGGAGAAGGAACGGTTCATGGCCGCCTTCCTGCCCTATCTGGTGGAACACCGGGAGAAGGCGGCGGCCGAGGGACGTGAGGTCCTGGTGTGCGGGGACTGGAACATCGCCCACCGGGAGATCGACCTGAAGGCGTGGCGGGCCAACCAGAAGAACTCGGGTTTCCTGCCGGAGGAGCGGGCCTGGCTGTCCCGGGTGCTCGACCCCGGTCAGGGGGGTTACGTGGACGTGGTGCGTCGGCTGCACCCGGAGGGACCCGGGCCCTACACCTGGTGGTCGTACCGCGGCCGGGCCTTCGACAACGACTCCGGCTGGCGCATCGACTACCACATGGCCACGCCCGGTCTGGCGGCGCGGGCGCTGTCGGCCGTGGTGGAGCGGGCCCCGTCCTACGACACCAGGTGGTCCGACCACGCTCCGGTCACCGTGGCCTACCGATGGTGAGCGCGTCGTCCGGTCGGGGACACGGTCGGGGGCGTGAGCGGAAGCCGTACTCGGGGGGCGATGATCAATTCACCTGTCCGGGTTGCTACCGTCGCTGCAACAGCGTGCACTGTCTTTCCGCTCACCTTTTCAGGTTGGTGGGTGAGAAAAGAATGCGCGCCTGTACTCTCTGACCGCGTGGGGCGTGGATATCGCCCCGATAGAGGTAAATTCCCACCACTCGAACGAGGGAAGAACCACCACCCTGGAGGCAGCCCGTGCGCAGCCGAGCCCGCGCCCTACCCCGTCGCGCCGCGGCGGCCGCCGCGTTCGTCGCCGTCTCGACGGTGGCCGCCGGTGGTCCACTGGGCCCCGGCACCGCCCACGCCGCCGACAAGGGGATCGTCGTGGAGACCCGGGCCACCATGCCGGTCGGTGGGCTGGGTGCCCAGGTCGGTGCGCTGGCGGTGGCCCTGGGGGTCGGTGGCATGGTGGCCGGGGTGGTGCGCCGTCGGCGGGGGAACATCACCGTCGACCCGGGCAACGAGCGCAAGTCCCCGCAGGCCTGATCCGGCCGGCACCTCCACCCCCGCGCCCGTCGCAGGGACGTCTCCTGCGACAATCCGGATGTGCCCACCGAGACCACCACGCAGAAGCGGCCCCGGGTGCTCTCCGGGATCCAGCCCACGGCCGACTCGTTCCACCTCGGCAACTACCTGGGAGCACTGCGGCAGTGGGTGAAGCTGCAGGACACGCACGACGCGTTCTACTGCGTGGTCGACCTGCACGCCATCACCGTGGAGCACGACCCGAAGCTGCTGCGGGAACGCACTCGTCGCTCCGTGGCCCAGCTGCTCGCCCTGGGTATCGACCCGGACCGTTCCACCCTGTTCGTGCAGAGTCACGTTCCGGAGCACTCGCAGCTCAGCTGGGTGCTGGAGTGCCTCACCGGTTTCGGTGAGGCCAGCCGGATGACCCAGTTCAAGGACAAGTCCGCCAAGCAGTCGGCCGACCGGGTCACCGTCGGGTTGTTCACCTACCCGGTGCTGATGGCGGCGGACATCCTGCTCTACCAGGCCGACGTGGTCCCGGTCGGCGAGGACCAGCGCCAGCACCTGGAGCTGACCCGGGACTTGGCGCAGCGTTTCAACTCGCGGTTCGGGCGTACCTTCACCGTCCCCGAGCCGTTCATCGTCCAGGGCACGGCGAAGGTCTACGACCTGCAGGACCCGCAGTCGAAGATGAGCAAGTCGGCCTCCTCCCCGGCGGGCATCATCGAGTTGCTGGACGACCCCAAGGTCTCGGCGAAGAAGATCCGTTCCGCGGTGACCGACACCGGCCGGGAGATCGTCTACGACCCGGAGAACAAGCCCGGGGTGAGCAACCTGCTGGTCATCCACTCCGCGCTCTCCGGGCGGAGCGTCGCCGAGCTGGAGGCCGACTACCAGGGCAAGGGCTACGGCGACCTGAAGAAGGACCTGGCCGCCGTGCTCACCGACTTCGTCACCCCGTTCCAGGAGCGGGTTCGTACCTACCTGAGCGACCCGGCGGAGCTGGACAAGGTGCTGGCCCGGGGCGCGGAGCGGGCCCGGGAGGCCGCGGCGCGCACCCTGCGGACCGTCTACGAGCGCGTGGGCTTCCTGCCTGCGGTGAGTTGAGCGGTCGGGCACGGGGTAACTGCGGGACGTGAGCTCGCAGCCCGCGGAACAGCACAACGGCCGGAACGAGGCGAAGCCGTCGCTGCTGCAACGGATCCGGCGCCGCCCGGGGATCGCCCATCTGGTCCGGGCCGCCGGCCGGTACCAGGACCGCTACGGCGACCACTACGCCGCGGCGATCACCTACTTCAGCGTGCTCGCCCTGGTTCCCCTGCTGATGATCGCCTTCGCCGCGGCCGGGTTCGTGTTGGTCAACCAACCGGAGTTGCTGGCCAGGCTGCAGAACGCCATCACCGATGCGGTACCGGGGGAGCTGGGCGACACGCTCAACGAGGTGGTGAACACCGCGATCGAGCAGCGCGGTGCCATCGGCCTCGTGGGTCTGCTGGGCGCCCTCTACTCCGGCCTGGGCTGGATGAGCAACCTGCGGGACGCCCTGACCGCACAGTGGGACCGTGAGCGTCCCCAGGTGCCGTTCCTGCGCCGCATGGTGGTGGACCTGATCGCCCTGGTCGGGCTCGGCCTGGCCATCGTGGTCTCCTTCGGGCTGACCGCGGTCGGCACCGCCTTCTCGGGGCTGTTGCTGCGCCTGATCGGGCTGGAGGACGCCGGCTGGGCCCAGTTGCTGGTGCGCATCGGCATCCTGCTGCTCTCCCTGGCCGCCAACTGGCTGGTGTTCCTGTGGGTGCTGTCCCGGTTGCCCCGGGAACGGGTGAGCGCGCGCAGCGCGATGCGCGGAGCTCTGCTGGCCGCGGTCGGATTCGAGCTGTTCAAGCAGCTCGGCAGCATCTACCTGCGCACGGTGACCGGATCGCCGTCGGGGGCCGCCTTCGGTTCGCTGCTGGGCCTGCTGGTCTTCATCTACCTGGTCTCGCGCTTCCTGCTGTTCGTGACCGCCTGGACCGCCACCGCGCCGGAGAACCTCCGGGAACAGCCGGTACCGCCTCCTCCGCCCGCGGTCATCCGGCCCGTGGTGCAGATGCGCTCCGGCCCCGACGGCCGCACCGCGGCGACCCTGGTGGGCGCCGGTGCCCTGGCCGGTGCGGCCCTGCGCGGCCTGCTGCGTCGCCGGTGACGGGCTCCTCCACGCCCACGGGCCGGCGGTGGGTGCCCGAGAGACGACCCGGCCCCGGTACGGGGTGCGTACCGGGGCCGTGACGTCGTGAGCGACGGAAGGGTCAGTTGTCGGTGATCCGCGGGATCGGCATGGTCACCGCGGCCGCTGCGGCGGCTGCGGCCGCCCTCCGCCGAGCCGCGGCACGACGCTGCCGCACCCACAGGATGCCGACCACGACCGTGCCCACACCGGCGGCGATGGTCAGCGGGGCACCCACCGTGCCGAACGCGGTGATCTCGTCACCGGTGGCCTGCGGTTGCGGCTGCTGGGGGTCGGCCGCGGGCTGCGGGACGGGCCCGGTGCTCAGCGCGTCCTTCGGTGCGCTGTCCACCAGCTCGCCCACCCGCTCACTGTTGCTCTTGCTCAGGGCGAAGCCGTAGTCGAGCAGCTTGGCCCCCTGCTGCCAGGGCTCCAGGGGACGCTTCTGGGTGCGCAGCACCACGACCACCAGCCGTCGGCCGTCCTGGGCCGCCGCGCCGATGAAGGTGTGCTGGGCGTCGTCGGTGAACCCGGTCTTGCCGCCGAGCGCACCCTTGTAGTTGGTGAGCAGCTTGTTGTCGTTGGCCACGGTCAGCGAGCGCTGGCCCCGTCCGGGCAGGGTCACCCGCTTCGTGCTCACCGCCTTGGCGAACTGCGGGTTGGCCATCGCACGCCGGTAGATCAGGGCCAGGTCGTAGGCGGAGGTCGTCATCCCCGGCCCGTCCAGGCCGCTGGGCGTGGCGGCCCGGGTGTCCAGGGCGCCCAGCTCCTTGGCCAGCTGGTTCATCTTCTCGACGGTCTCGTCCGTACCGCCCAGGGCACGGGCCAACGCGTTGGCCGCGTCGTTGCCCGAGGCCATGATCAGCGCCTGCACCAGCTGCTCGGCCGTGTACTCGACTCCGGGGACGAGGCCGACCTTGGTGCCCTCGATGGCGGCGTCCTCCTCGGTGGCCTCGATCGTGGTCTCCGGCGCCAGCTCGCGCAGGGCGACCAGGGCGGTGAGCACCTTGATCGCGGAGGCGGGGCGCTGTCGACCGTGCGGGTCCTTGGCGGCCAGCACGGCCCCGGTGTCCAGGTCGGCGATGAGCCAGTTCTCGGCGTGTACGTCCTCGGGCGGCTGGGGTGCACCCTCCGGCAGTACCAGGCCGCACTCGCCGAGCCGGTCCCCACCGACGGGCTTGGTCGGCACCGGCAGCGGTGTCGGGGAGGGCTGCCCGGGTTTGGGCTGCTCCGACGCGTCGACCGGCGGCGGTGGAGCCGTGCGGTACTGACACGGGGTGGAGGACTGCGCCGGCTGCGGGGTGACAGCGGCAGCAGGGGACACGAACAGCGCGCCGGTGACGAGAGCCCCGACGGCGGTAAACATGACGGCACTCTTTCGGGTGAGGCGTCCGGGGAAACGGGCCTCACGAAGACGATCGGTGGCGGGCATCGGGGTCAGGCTAACGGTCCCTCCCTCGACTGTGTTACCCGACACCGTCAATACTGGCCTGGTGAGGCTTTCCCGGCGTGCTTCGCTGTTCCTGATCGCGTTCGCAGTGTGGACCTGGCTCATCTGGCCGAACTTCCTGCGCAACATTTGGAGGGACACCCGTTCCTGGGACGCCGCCGGCGGGCCGACCGCGTTCTTCACCGTGCATTTGCTGCTCGTGCTGGCGTCATTGACGCTAGGGACTGCCATCGGAGTCATCGGTTGGCGCGGCTACCGCGCTACCCATCGTCGGCCGGGCGACCGGACAGGTGACTGAACCGACACACCGTATTCCACCTCGAGGAGGACATCCGTGGAGTTCGTGCGCCAGGTGCTGGTGTTCCTGCACCTGCTCGGAATGGCCATGCTTGTCGCGGCTTTCCTGTTGCAGCGTCGCGCCGGCATGACCGGTCCATTGAACAAGGCGTTCGAGCACGCTGCCGGGTTGCAGCTCATTACCGGATTGGCACTGGTCGGTCTGGCGGAGGCCAGTGACCGGGACGTGAACCACATCAAGATCGGGGTCAAGCTCCTCGTGGTGCTGGTGATCCTCGTGCTCGCCCTGGTGTACCGCAAGAAGCAGTCCGTTCCCGCCTGGCTCGCACCCACGCTCGGTGGTCTGACGGTGCTCAACGTCGGGGTGGCCGTGTTCTGGTGACCGCCGCGCCTTCCGCGGATGCGAGTGGGCCCAGCCACCCTGCAGGGTGGCTGGGCCCACTCGCATCACCGAGGACACACCCGGCTGCTCCGCGCCTCACACCCTGCGGAAGAGCAGGGCGCGCTTGACCTCCTGGATGGCCTTGGTGACCTGGATGCCCCGGGGACAGGCGTCGGTGCAGTTGAAGGTGGTGCGGCAACGCCACACGCCGTCCACCCCGTTGAGGATGTCCAGTCGCTCCTCGGCGCCCTCGTCCCTGCTGTCGAAGATGAACCGGTGCGCGTTGACGATGGCGGCCGGGCCGAAGTACGACCCCTCGGTCCAGAACACCGGGCACGACGTGGTGCACGCGGCGCACAGGATGCACTTGGTGGTGTCGTCGAAGCGGGCCCGGTCGGCCTGCGACTGGAGACGCTCCCGGGTCGGCTCGTTGCCGCTCGTGATGAGGTAGGGCTTGATCGCCCGGTAGGCCTCGAAGAACGGCTCCATGTCGACCAGGAGGTCCTTGTGCACCGGCAGGCCCTTGATGGGCTCGACGGTGATCGTGGTCTCCTTGCCCTCACCGGCCATCAGGTCCTTGACCAGGACCTTGCACGCCAGGCGGTTGACGCCGTTGATCCGCATGGCGTCCGAGCCGCAGATGCCGTGCGCGCAGGACCGGCGGAAGGTGAGCGTCCCGTCCAGGTACCACTTGACGTAGTGCAGCAGGTTCAGCACCCGGTCGGTGGGCAGCGCCGGGACCCGGAACGACTCCCAGTGCGGCTCGGAGTCGGTCTCGGGGTTGAACCTGCGGATCTTCAGGGTGACGGTGGTGGCGCCCTCCGGCACCGGCGGCTCCGAGCCGCGGCTACCCGCCGAGGGTGCCGTTCGTGCAGTGGCGGTCATCAGTACTTGCGCTCCATCGGCTGGTAGCGGGTGATCGTCACGGGCTTGTAGTCGAGCCGGATGTCGGCCTTGAGCACCGACTGCAGGTCGACGTCGGCGTTGCTCTTACCCGGCTCGATGCCCTGCTTGTAGGCCATGGTGTGCCGCAGGAAGTTCACGTCGTCCCGGTTCGGGTAGTCCTCGCGGGCGTGGCCGCCGCGGGACTCCTTCCGGTTCAGCGCGCCCTGCACCAGGACCTCGGCGAGCTCC
Source organism: Pseudonocardiaceae bacterium (assembly GCA_036562635.1). Lineage (GTDB taxonomy): Bacteria > Actinomycetota > Actinomycetes > Mycobacteriales > Pseudonocardiaceae > DATCJU01. The sequence continues at coordinate 1,740 of DATCJU010000079.1, read as the reverse complement.
AGCAGGAAGCCGAGCTCGACCGCCTCCAGCAGGTCGGTGTTGAACCGCTTGCCCTTGTCCTGGATGGAGACGTTGGCGTAGCGGTCCTTGAGCGCCTGCACGTCGTGCAGCGCCTGCTTGAGGGTCTCCTCGGTGCGGTACACCGAGGCGTTGAGGTCCATGGTGGTCTGCAGCTCGGTGCGGATGTCCGCCACCCGCTCCCCACCGGTGGAGCTGCGCAGCTTCTCCACCATCGACACCACGAAGTCCGCCGGGCGCTCCGGCAGCTCGACGAAGTCGTGGGTGGCCGCGTACTCGGCGGCGGCGAGACCGGCCCGGCGGCCGAACACGTTGATGTCCAGCAGCGAGTTGGTGCCCAGGCGGTTGGCGCCGTGCACGGACACGCAGGCGCACTCGCCGGCCGCGTACAGGCCCGGTACGACGTTCTCGTTGTCCCGCAGCACCTCACCCTGCACGTTGGTGGGGATGCCGCCCATCGCGTAGTGCGCGGTCGGGTAGACCGGCACCGGCTCGGTCACCGGGTCGATGCCCAGGTAGGTGCGGGAGAACTCGGTGATGTCGGGCAGCTTGGTGTCCAGCACCTCGGCGCCCAGGTGGGTCAGGTCCAGGAGCACGTAGTCCTTGTTCGGACCGCAGCCCCGGCCCTCCCGCACCTCGGTGGCCATCGCCCGGGCGACCATGTCCCGCGGCGCGAGGTCCTTGATGGTGGGGGCGTAGCGCTCCATGAACCGCTCGCCGGAGGCGTTGCGCAGGATGCCGCCCTCACCCCGGGCACCCTCGGTGAGCAGGATGCCCAGACCGGCCAGGCCCGTCGGGTGGAACTGGTAGAACTCCATGTCCTCCAGCGGCAGGCCCTTGCGGAAGACGATGCCCATGCCGTCACCGGTCAGGGTGTGCGCGTTGGAGGTGGTCTTGAAGACCTTGCCGAAGCCGCCGGTGGCGAAGATGACGGCCTTGGCCTGGAACACGTGGATCTCGCCGGTCGCCAGCTCGTAGGCCACCGCACCGGTGCACACCGGGCCGTTGTCGGTCTCGGTGAGGCAGACGTCCAGGACGTAGAACTCGTTGAAGAACTCGATCCCGTACTTGACGCAGTTCTGGTACAGCGTCTGCAGGATCATGTGGCCGGTGCGGTCGGCCGCGTAGCACGCACGGCGCACCGCGGCCTCGCCGTGGTTACGGGTGTGCCCGCCGAACCGACGCTGGTCGATCTTGCCCTCGGGCGTCCGGTTGAACGGGAGCCCCATCTTCTCCAGGTCGAGGACCGCGTCGATGGCCTCCTTCGCCATGATCTCGGCGGCGTCCTGGTCGACCAGGTAGTCACCACCCTTGACCGTGTCGAAGGTGTGCCACTCCCAGTTGTCCTCCTCCACGTTGGCCAGCGCGGCGGCCATGCCGCCCTGCGCGGCGCCCGTGTGGGACCGGGTGGGGTAGAGCTTGGTCAGGACCGCGGTGCGGCTGCGCTTGGTCGCCTCGATGGCGGCACGCATACCGGCGCCACCGGCGCCGACGATGACGGTGTCGTACTTGTGGATCTTCATCAGGAATACCTCGGTCCCGGGCCTAGCGGATGTTCGGGTCGAAGGTGAAGATCACCAGCGTGCCCAGCAGGATGGTCCACACCGTGGCGGTGTAGAGCAGGCCCTTCAGCCACAGTCGCGTGTTCGGGCGCTCCGCGTAGTCGTTGATGACGGTGCGCAGGCCGTTGCAGCCGTGCAGCATCGCCAGCCACAGCATCAG
>DATCJU010000078.1:0-22210 GCA_036562635.1 Pseudonocardiaceae bacterium | reverse complement strand
CCGATGAAGACCCGGTCAATGCGGATGTCCTGGATGCGCGTGCCGGGCTCCAGATCCATGTAGGCCAGGGCGGCCTCGGCCGCCTTGCGCTGGGCCGGATCGGCGAAGTCCCGCGGATCGGGCACCCGGCCCGTGACCGGGACGACCTGCCCGGGGTTCGTGCCCCAGGACACCATCGGGGCCAGCAGGCTGGCGTCGAACTCCACCACCCGGTCGTAGACCGCGTCCGGATCCGAGGCGAGCTGGCGCCACTCCGCCACCGCCGCCTCCCACAGCTCCCCCTGCGGGGCATGGGGCCGGCCCTTCAGGTAGGCGAAGGTGGTCTCGTCCGGCGCGATCATGCCGGCTCGGGCACCCGCCTCGATGGACATGTTGCAGACGGTCATCCGCGCCTCCATGGACAGCGCGGTGATGGCCTCTCCCCGGTACTCCAGGACGTGGCCCTGCCCGCCGCCGGTGCCGATCTTCGCGATCACGGCGAGGATCAGGTCCTTGGCGGTCACACCGGGACGCAGGCGGCCCCGCACGTTGACGGCCATGGTGCGGAACGGCCGGAGCGGCAGGGTCTGCGTGGCCAGGACGTGTTCCACCTCGGAGGTACCGATGCCGAAGGCCAGAGCTCCGAAGGCACCGTGGGTGGAGGTGTGGCTGTCCCCGCAGACGATCGTCATGCCCGGTTGTGTCAGACCGAGCTGCGGGCCCACCACGTGCACGATCCCCTGCTCCGCGTCCCCCATGGGATGCAGGCGCACACCGAACTCGGCACAGTTCTTGCGCAGCGTCTCCACCTGGGTTCGCGACACCGGGTCGGCGATCGGCAGGTCGATGCCGACGGTCGGGACGTTGTGGTCCTCGGTGGCGATGGTCAGGTCGGGACGCCGCACCCGGCGGCCGGCCAGGCGGAGCCCGTCGAAGGCCTGCGGGCTGGTGACCTCGTGCACGAGGTGGAGGTCGATGTAGAGCAGGTCCGGCTCGTCGCCGCTGCCACGGCGCACGACGTGCGCGTCCCACACTTTCTCCGCGAGAGTGCGACCCATCGCTCCTCCCCGTCGAGGTTCCAGTTGCGTGTCGGGCGTCATCCGGCTCGACTTGGCACTAGACTTCCCACATTCCGAGAAGCTAGTATCGAGCTGTGGGACAGCATAGCGGCATCGGCGTGCTGGACAAGGCAGTGGCCGTCCTGCAGGCCGTCGCGAAGGAACCTTGCGGGCTGGCGGAGCTGTGCAACCGGACCGGACTGCCCCGGGCCACGGCACACCGGCTCGCCGTGGGACTGGAGGTGCACCGGTTGCTGCGCCGTGGTCCCGACGGTCGTTGGCGGCCGGGGCCGGCCCTGGGCGAGCTCGCCGGCGGAGCGTCCGACCCGCTGTTGGACGCGGCGGCCGTGGTACTCCCCCGACTGCGGGACATCACCGGGGAGAGCGTCCAGCTCTACCGGCGGGACGGTATGCAGCGGGTGTGCGTCGCCGCAGCGGAACCACCCAGCGGCCTGCGGGACACCGTGCCGGTGGGAGCCCGACTGCCGATGACGGCCGGTTCGGGTGCGAAGGTCCTCGCGGCGTGGGCGGATCCGGCCACCCAGCGAGCCGTTCTGGCGGACGCGGTCTTCGGCGAGCGCACCCTGTTGGAGGTACGGCGGCGGGGCTGGGCCCAGAGCGTCGCCGAACGCGAGCCCGGGGTGGCGAGCGTGTCGGCACCGGTGCGGGACAGCTCGGGTGCGGTCATCGCCGCGGTGTCGGTGTCGGGTCCCATCGACCGGATGGGGCGCCGACCGGGCGCCCGCTGGGCAGCCGATCTGCTGGCCGCGGCAGAAGCGCTCCAGGCCCGACTCTGAGCCCGAAAGGTCGTCCACGGTGGGCCCGTCCCGATCCGCGGGACGGGCCCACCGTCGTGTCGGCCCCAACTCCTCTCCTCCCCCGGACGCCACGGTCCGGGCGGGCCGCCTTCGCCGGGCCGGGAACACGGAGGAGAACGAAACCGAAGCGGCACGGAGGACATTCCGCACAACGCCGTGGTCGTCGAGCGGACCCGAACGTGAGGAAGACCACGCTCCGCTCCGGTTCGCAATCCCGACCGGGCAAAGCCCCGACATTTGCTTCCCCGGCACAGAAGCGCGAAAGCCGGGTTGAGACACAGAACACACGACGAGATGTGGGGCACACGTCACCACATCGATCCAGAAATGCGGCAGCGACGGAACACCACAACAAAAAGACCGGAAAGCAAGAAACTTACGCGGTGAGACAAATGTCGATTTCGCACAGAAAAGGAGAGGCTCCTCACCTGCAGGTGAGGAGCCTCTCCGTACAACATTTCTGTTGTCACTTGTAGCCCCGACGGGATTTGAACCCGCGCTACCGCCTTGAGAGGGCGGCGTCCTAGGCCGCTAGACGACGGGGCCTTGTTCAGACGAGGTCACCGTAGCACGTCAGGCTCGGTGACTCTCAGCTGGGGTACCAGGACTCGAACCTAGACTAACGGAGCCAGAATCCGTCGTGCTGCCAATTACACCATACCCCACCGGCTCGTCGTCCAACCCCCCGGCTTCTCGCCGGGGCGCTGTCCGCCTTGCCGGGAGCAATATTAGACCAAGACCCCCGCAGATGCCTAATCGCCCCCCTGAACCCGCCCTGACCTGCGGAAATGCTCAGGCGCCCTGGAGCACCAACTCGCACACGAGGAGCTCGGGCAGCTCACTCAGGCTGGAGATCACCGGCACGTCCGGAGGCACCGAGGCGACCTCCCCGGTCCGGTTGAGCCACACCCCCCGCAACCCGGCGTTCCGCGCACCCAGTGCGTCCAGGTCAAGGCGGTCTCCCACGTGCACCACGTCCTCCGGCGGGACACCCAGCGCCGCACAGGCCGTGTGGAAGATCACAGGATCGGGCTTGGCCACCCGCACCTCACCGGCCACCACGACCGTGTCGAAGTACTCCGCCAGGCCCAGTGAGGCCAACTTCACACGCTGATGGACACCGGAGGCGTTGGTGATGGCGGCGATCCGCAGGCCGGCCGCCCGCAGCCACTCCAGGCAGGGCAGCGCGTCCTCGAACAGGCACCAGGAGCGCTCCATGGCCGCCATGCGCCGTGCTTCGCGCTCGGCGGCCTCCTCGGGGCTGATCCACTCACCGAGATCCGCGAAGAAGGCACGCAGCCGTTCCCGCCGCATCGTGTCGTAATCAATCTCACCCGCCAGCAGGCGGGCGAACTGCACCTTGTTGTTGCGTTCCCACAGTGCCCAGGCGTCGTCCCTTCCGCATGTCGCAGCCAAAACGGTTCGCGCCGTTCGCCCGTAGTCGACGAGTGTGTCGTCGATGTCCAGGCAAACGGCGCGAACCGTGGATGTTCTTGAAGGCAGATCAACGGAGAGAGCGGATGTCACCCCGTGAGACTAGGTGTGCACCCTGCGTCTCCGATTCGGCTAAGAAGGTGATTCCGTTCTTTTTCGATCACACGGTGGCCCCGACCCCCGACAGCGCCCGACGAAGTCGGTCGAGAGAACGCTCCCGCCCCAGCAACTCCATCGACTCGTACAACGGCGGGGACACCGTCCGCCCCGTGACGGCGACCCGAACCGGGGCGAACGCCTTCCGCGGCTTGAGCCCCAGGCCCTCGACCAGGGCGCTCTTGAGCGCCTCCTCGATCGCGGACGCCGTCCACTCCGGCAGGGCCTGCAACGCCTCGACGGCGGCACGCAGCACCGGCTCGGAGTCGGCGCCCAGCGCCTTGGCCGCCGACTCCGGCTCCGGCGCGAACGACTCCTCGTCGGCGAACAGGAAGCCGACCATGTTCACCGCGTCGGAGAGCACGGCACAGCGCTCCTGCACCAGGGGCGCGATCGCGGTCAGCACCGCGCGCTGCTCCGCACCGACCTCGGCGGGGTCCGTGCCGGGCAGCACCCCGGCCTGCTGCAGGTACGGGATCACCCGCTCGACGAACTGCTCCGCCGGCAACGCCCGCAGGTGGGCCGCGTTGATCGCCTCGGCCTTCTTCCCGTCGAACCGCGCGGGGTTCACACTGACCCGGCTGATGTCGAAGACCCGGGTCATCTCCTCCATCGTGAAGATGTCCCGGTCCTCGGCGATGGACCAGCCGAGCAGGGCCAGGTAGTTGAGCAGCCCCTCGGGCAGGAAGCCGCGTTCGCGGTACAGGAACAGGTTGGACTGCGGGTCCCGCTTGGACAGCTTCTTGTTGCCGTCCCCCATCACGTAGGGCAGGTGCCCGAACTCGGGGGTGAACTCAGCAACCCCGATGCGCTGCAACGCCTCGTACAGCGCGATCTGCCGCGGCGTCGAGGGCAGCAGGTCCTCACCGCGCAGCACGTGGGTGATGCGCATGAGTGCGTCGTCGACCGGGTTCACCAGGGTGTAGAGCGGGTCGCCGTTGGCGCGTACCAGCACCGGGTCGGGCACGCTTCCCGCCTTGAAGGTGATCTCGCCGCGGACCAGGTCGGTGAAGGTGATGTCCCGGTCCGGCATGCGCAGGCGCAGCACCGGCTTCCGCCCCTCGGCACGGAAGGCGGCCTTCTGCTCCTCGGTGAGCGTGCGGTCGAAGTTGTCGTACCCCAGCTTGGGGTCGCGGCCGGCCGCCCGGTGCCGGGCCTCGATCTCCTCGGGCGTGGAGAACGACTCGTAGACCTCGCCCGCCTCCAGCAGCCGCCGCACCACGTCGTCGTAGATCTCCCGGCGCTGGCTCTGCCGGTACGGACCGTAGGGACCGCCCACCTCGGGCCCCTCGTCCCACTCCAGACCGAGCCAACGGAGAGCGTCCAACAGGGCCTGGTAGGACTCCTCGGAGTCCCGGGCGGCGTCGGTGTCCTCGATACGGAACACGAACACCCCGCCGGTGCGGCGGGCGTAGGCCCAGTTGAACAGGGCGGTACGGATCAGTCCTACGTGCGGCGTCCCGGTCGGCGACGGACAGAAGCGGACCCGGACCTTGCTGGTGGCATCTGGCGTGCTCATGGCCTGTTCAGCCTACCCGGGTGACAGGTCCGCGCCGCATGTGGGACACCGTCGCACACCACAACCGCCCTGCCGGGGGAGGACGGTGGGCACACCCGCTCCTCCCCCGGCGGTTCGCCCCCCTTCCGGATCAGGATCGGTAGGCGTTGCGGACGTAGTCGAGGCTGAACGTCCCCTCACCGTCGAAGTACTGCGCCACCAGGTAGGCGGGGTCGGTGGCGAGCAGGCCGCGCTGCAGGTCGCTGCCGTCGTCCTTGTCGTCCCACCCCCAGGCCGTGTTCGCGGCGTTGTCCTTGCCGTTGTCCCCGCGGAAGGTGCCCCAGCTCGCGTAGGTGACGGGGTCGTGGCGCCGGTCCCACAGGCCACCGGGCGCGAAGGTGTCCACCAGTTGGTAGGTCACCGAACGGTCGTTGCCGCCGGAGGGCACCTCGCCGACGCTGCCGGGCCGGTACACGATCCCGTCGCCGCCGGGGAACTCGGCCCCGTTCCAGGCGTACACCCCGTGCCCCTTGGCCTCCTGACGGGTGGTGGGGTGCAGTTGGCCGTCGTGCTCCTGCATGATCACCGTGCCGTCCACGGTCTCCCGGCCACTGGTGTAGGGACTGTCCGCAGGCACGTAGGAGTAGAAGTCGGTGTGTGCCACCGTGACCATCGCCTCCAGCCGCCCGTAGGTCGAGCCGTCCTTGCGCACGGTGAGCAGCACGCCCTCCATGTCGTTCTCGTGGCTCGCCAGGCCGAAGGGGTCGAACTCGGTCCAGTCGCGCGGGTGGTAGAAGGAGTACACCAGGAACCAGTGCGTTCCGGTCTCGACGACCGAGTAGTAGACGGTGCCGATCAGGCGTGAGACGTCGTCGTCCTGGTGTTCCCAGTTGTTCAGGGTGTCCCAATCACCGTCGAAGTCCACCGGTGAGAGGTAGTCGGCGTCGTAGTCGGAGCTGTCGGTGTCCTGGTAGTGGATCGGTGCCCAGCGCAGCGCCAGTTCGTAGTCGCTCGGCGCGGCGCTCGCCGGTGTCGGGCCGGACACCACGAGGGCTGCGGCGGCCACGACCGAGGCACCGAAGGCGAACAGGCGACGTAACGAGGACATCTCCCGTACCTCCCCTCTGGGACGGAGAGACCGATCTTGGTACGGGAGGTTGTGGTGTGACTGGAGATCCGGTGACGGCCCAGCACCGGCCGGTGTCGACACGGTGGGGAACGGGGCCGGTTCCCGGTCGGGCCGGGGTGGTCGGCGGCCGCGGGGCGGTGGGCCGGCCTGTCCCCTCTTCGGTGATGCGGGTGGTTCTCCCTTGACCGGGTGACGCGACAGGAGGATGCTGAAGTTATTCAACCTTTGTTGAAAAAGAGGTGAGAGCAGTGGAGACGACCCGCTGCTGCATCGTGGGAGGCGGTCCGGCCGGCATGGTGCTCGGCCTGCTCCTGGCCCGTGCGGGCATCGACGTCACCGTGTTGGAGAAGCACGGCGACTTCCTGCGCGACTTCCGGGGCGACACCGTGCACCCGTCCACCCTCACGCTGCTGGACGAACTGGGGCTCGGCGAGGAGTTCGCCAAGGTGCCGCACCGGCGGATCGACCGGATACAGGTGATCGTCAACGACGAACTCGTCCAGATCGGGAACACCGAACACCTGCCCGGCCGACACAAGTACGTCGCCCTCGTGCCGCAGTGGGACTTCCTCGACCTGCTGGCCCGGGCCGGGGCCCAGGAACCCACCTTCCACCTGCGGATGAACACCGAGGTGACCGGGGTGGTGCACGAGGGCGGGCGGGTGACCGGCGTGCGCTACCGCACCCGCGACGGACAGACCGGGACGCTGCGGGTCGACCTCGTGGTCGCCTGCGACGGCCGGTACTCCACGGTGCGTGCGGCCGCCGGTCTGCACGCCCGGTCGTTCGGTGTACCGATGGACGTCCTGTGGTTCCGACTGCCCCGGTACGACGACGACCCGATGGGCCTGGCCGGGCGGTTCAGTGCCGGACGCGGCATGGTGCTCGTCGACCGCGGCGACTACTACCAGGCCGGAGTGCTGATCGCCAAGGGCACCGACGCCGAGCTGCGCAGGCAGGACATCACGGTGTTCCACCACATGCTGACCACGCTGGTCCCGTGGTTGAACGACCGCGTGGACGCCATCGCCTCGTGGGACGACGTCAAGCTGCTCACCGTGCGGCTGGACCGGCTGCGCACCTGGTACACCGACGGCCTGCTCTGCATCGGCGACGCGGCGCACGCCATGTCCCCGGTGGGCGGGGTGGGCATCAACCTGGCCGTGCAGGACGCGGTGGCCGCGGCCCGGTACCTGGCCGGACCACTGCGCCGCGGCCGACCGACCCGGCGTGACCTGGCCAGGGTGCAGGCCCGCCGCTGGCTGCCCACCGTGCTGACCCAGCAGGCACAACGGTTCATCCACGCCCGCTTCCTCGGTCCCGCACTACGCGGCGAGATCGACTTCGACCGGTACACGGAGGCACCCGCCCCGCTGCGCCTGCTGCAGCGCCACCCGTGGTTGCAGGCGATACCGGCGTACGCGGTCGGGATCGGCGTGCTGCCCGAACACGCCCCCGTCTTCGCCCGGCGTCCCGCCCGCACGACCAAAGAGGGGTGACCCGGCCCCATCGGGTGTGGGGCCGGGGACGTGGGTCAGCGACTCACCACCGGGTTGGTCAGGGTGCCGATGCCCTCCACGGTGACCGAGACGGTCTGCCCCGGGCGCATCGGCCCCACACCGGCGGGGGTGCCGGTGAGGATGACGTCACCGGGCAGCAGCGTCATCACCCGGGAGACCCACTCGATCAGCTCGGGCACCCCGTGCAGCAGCAGCGAGGTGCGCGAGTCCTGCCTGACCTCACCGTCCAGCTCGGTGCGGATCGCCAGGTCGGAGGGGTCCACGGTGGTGTCGATCCAGGGGCCCAGCGGGCAGAAGGTGTCGTGCCCCTTGGCCCGAGTCCACTGGCCGTCGGCCTGCTGCTGGTCCCGGGCGGTGACGTCGTTGGCGATCGTGTAGCCCAACACCACGTCCCGGGCACGTGCGGCCGGGACGTCCTTGCACGGCATGCCGATGACCACCGCCAACTCGCCCTCGAAGTCCACCCGCTCGGAGTCCCTGGGCAGTTTGATCGCGGCGTTCGGGCCGGTGACCGCAGTGGACGGCTTGAGGAAGATCACCGGGTTGGCCGGGGGTTCCCCGCCCATCTCCCTGGCGTGCTCGGCGTAGTTCTTGCCGACGCAGATCACCTTGGTCGGCAGGATCGGCGCCAGAAGCCGGACGTCGGCCAGCTGCCACCGGCGTCCGGTGAAGCTCACCTCGCCGAAGGGGTGTTCCGCGATCTCCGCCACCATCAGCTGGTCCGCCGGGGCACCGGGCTCTCCCTCGATGGCGGCGAAGGCGACACCCTCCGGGTGGGCGATGCGAGCGATACGCACGAACGGTCCTCCTCAGCGACCAGGACAGGTGGATCCCTCCAGGGTGCGCGTCCGGATGCACGACAGGTCCACCGAACTTCCCTCGTCGGACGCGCCCGGCACAACGGTAACCGTGCCTCCCGGCACGGCCCGGAGCGGCCCGACACGGTTCCCCGCTCGTCCGTCACCGGGGCAGGAACCGCCGATCGCCGGTGTCCCGGTGGTCGATCCGCCCCGCCCGAATGGCTCTGTTCGGTCGCTGTACCCGGCAGTTCCGGCTCGCTACGGTCCGGTCCGACAGGTTCACCGCACGGTCTCCGGCACCACCGGAACCGCCGGCCCGCCAGGCGATCCCGGCGGGTGTGAACACGGAAGGGATGCCGACAATGAGGTCCCGCGTCCTCCTCGCCCTGGTCACCGCCACCACCCTCGCCCTGGCCGGTCTGCTCGGTGCGCCCGCCGCCCAGGCCGAGCCCGCACCGCTCGCCCCGGTACCGCTGGAGGCGAACACCCTCCTGGACACCGGGGGTTCCACCGCTGTGTCACCGGGTTCAACCTGAACGGCCCCACCGCCGGCTACTTCACCCTGGCTCACGAGTGCGCCGAGCTCGGAACCGTCGTGCACGGCCCCGGCAACGTCCCCATCGGCCCGGTGACCACGGGCGACTTCTCGCCCACCGGGGGCTACGTCCTGGTGCGTGTGGACAACACCGAGCACTGGCAGCAGGTCGGGCGGATCCGCAACCAGTCCGGCGTCCCGGTGGTCATCACCGGCTCCGGTGAGACACCCGTCGGCGGCCAGGTGTGCATCAGCGGCTCCGTCGGCGGCTACCGCTGCGGCACCGTCACGGCCAAGAACGTTACGGTCGCCTTCCCCGAGGGCACCCTCACCGGCCTGACCCGGACCAACCTCTGCCTGGAGGGAGCCGAGGAGGCCGGTGCGCCGGTCTTCACCGGTTCGCAGGCCCAGGGAATCATGATCGGCGGCGCCGGCGGCGGTGGTTACTGCACCAGCTTCTTCCGGCCCATCAACCAGATCATGGCCGAACACGGGTTGACCCTGATCACCGGGTGACCGGTCACAGGGGCCCCTCCTCGTGCCGCCGCCGGCCCCTGCTCCGGACACGACACCGGTCCAAGGTCACGGCGCCGGAACACCCCGTACCGCAGCGGGGTGTCCCTGCCGACCACCGACGCGGCCCGTACGTCGCCTCGTTTCCCGGACCACCGATCCGTCGATCCACCGAGCCGTCCCCGGCGGACGCGAACACAGAAAGGACACGAGTTGAGGCCTCGACGACTGTTACACACCCTGACCGCCGCGGCCCTGACGATCGCGGCCGCCCTACTCGGCCCCGGCACCGCCCAGGCCCAGCCCGCACCGCTCGGCACGGTGCCACTCGAGGGCGGCGTGGCGCTCCACGGATCGAACGGCGCCCGCTGCACCGCGGGGTTCAACGTGCGCACGCCCGGTACCGGATACGTCCTGCTGCAGAGCTGTTCCGTGCAGACCGGCGACACGATGTACGGGCCCGGCAACGTCCCCGTCGGCACAGTCACCGGCCCCGCCCTGCTCCGGGTGGAGAACACCGCCCACTGGGAACAGGTCGGGCGGGTACACACCTACCCGGGCAGCCAGTCGATCACCGGAGCCACCGAGGCACCGGTCGGCGCCCAGGTGTGCATGAGCGGCGCCGTCTCCGGCCTCCGGTGCGGCCGGATCGAGGCCAAGAACCAGGTCATCTACTACCCGGGGGGACCCGTCTACGGCGTGACCCGCACCAACATCTGCGCGCAGCCCGGTGACGGTGGCGCCCCGGTGTTCAGCGGGACCCAGGCGCAGGGGCTCGTGCTGGGCGGGTCCGGCTGCACCACCTACTTCGTGCCGATCCGGGAGTACCTGAGCGCGTACGGGCTGGACCTCTTCACGGAGTGACGAGCCGGGTGGGGTGCGGCGGCCGGTCGGCACCGCACCCCGCCGGACGCTCAGGACACCGGCTGCGGCACCCGCAACGCCCTGTGCACCAGCGCGTCGCACAGCGCCAGCCAGCTCGCCTCGACGATGTTGCCGTGCACCCCGACGGTGGTCCACTCGTCGGCCCCGTCGCGGGACTGCACCAGCACCCGGGTCACCGCGTCGGTTCCGGGGCTGTCGGTGAGGATGCGCACCTTGTAGTCGGCCAACTCCACCGAGGCCAGCCAGGGCAGATGCGGCAGCAGCGCCTGGCGCAGGGCCGCGTCCAGGGCGTGCACCGGGCCGTTGCCCTCCGCGGTGGCGATGACCCGCTGCCCGGCCACCCGCACCTTCACCGTGGCCTCGGACACCACCGTGCCGTCCACGAGGTGGTCGAGCACCACCCGGTAGGACTCCAGTTCGAACGGCAGGTCCTCCTCGGTGAACTCGCCCAGCTCGCGCCGCAGCAGCAGCTCCAGGGAGGCGTCGGCCGCCTCGAACGACCACCCACGCGCCTCCAGCTCCTTGACCCGGCGCACGGCACGACCCACCTCGGCCTCGCGGCCGGCCAGGTCCAGCCCGAGTTCCCGCCCCTTGAGCTCCAGGCTGGCCCGGCCGGCCATCTCGGTCACCAGCACCCGCATCCCGTTGCCGACGGTGGCCGGGTCGATGTGGTTGTACAGCTCCGGGTCCACCTTGATCGCGCTCGCGTGCAGCCCCGCCTTGTGGGCGAAGGCCGACGACCCGACATAGGCCTGGTGGGTGTCGGGGGCGAGATTGGCGATCTCGGCGAGGGCGTGCGAGACACGGGTGAGTTCGGTGAGCGCCCCGTCCGGGAGCACCGGCATGTCGAGCTTGGTGACCAGGTTCCCCAGCACGGCGAACAGGTCGGCGTTACCGGTCCGCTCGCCGTAGCCGTTGGCGGTGCACTGCACGTGGGTGGCCCCGGCCTGTACCGCGGCCACCGTGTTGGCCACCGCGCACGCGGTGTCGTCCTGGCAGTGGATGCCCACCCGGAAGCCGGTGCGGGCGACCACCTCGGCCACGGTCTCCGCCAGCTGGAGCGGGAGCTGACCGCCGTTGGTGTCGCACAACACCACCACGTCCGCACCGGCGTCCACTCCGGCCTGGAGCACGCGCAGGGCGCAGTCCGGGTCGTACGCGTAGCCGTCGAAGAAGTGCTCGGCGTCCAGGAACACCCGCCGCCCCTCGGCGACCAGCAGCCGCACCGTGTCAGAGACCATCGCGCACGCCTCGTCGACGTCGGTGCGCAGGGCCCGCTCGATGTGGCGCCGGTCGGACTTGGCCACCAGGGTCACCACCGGGGCCCGGGAGTCCAACAGGGCCCGTACCTGCTGGTCCTCGGTCACCGCCAGGCCCGGCCGGCGGGTGGAACCGAACGCCACGAGCACGGCGTGCCGCAGCTCCAGTTCCCCGGCGGCGGCACGGGCGAAGAACTCGGTGTCCTTGGGCAGGGCGCCGGGCCAACCGCCCTCGACGAATCCCACCCCGAGGGAGTCAAGCAGGCGGGCGACGGCGAGCTTGTCGGCCACCGAGTAGGAGATGCCCTCACGCTGGGCACCGTCCCGGAGGGTCGTGTCGTAGACGTGGAAGGAGTCGCCGAGCGGGGTGCCGGCGGGGGTGGTGCGGCCGTGGGGCTGCGGCACGGTCCAGGTCACGGGGCCCTCCTGTGGCGTCCGTCGAGATGGCTACGGGCTGTCGGTCTCGCTGTCTCGGCTGCTGTCCGGAAAACAAAAAGACCCCCCGCGGGATGCGAGAGGTCTGCGCGCCGGGTCTGGGGAACGTCTACCCGGCGCGCCCGCCGATAATGATCACGCTGCGGTGAGCCACGGGGCAGATGCTGCCACAGGGAGTCACTGCATACCAAACAACGGACGACATTTCCCACCATCCGGACATCGGTGGTCACCCGTCCCGGGAAGACCGGAGCCCGCGACCCCTGACGGGTCGCGGGCTCCGACGAGGACGAGGATCAGGCCTCGGCACGGGCGTTGGACGAGGCGCCGGAGGACACCAGGGCGGCCAGCCGGTCGCCGATGGCGTAGGTGGCACCGGGCGAGGAGTGGTCACGCGTGGCCAGATCGAAGGCCACCGACGCCTCGATGCGCCGCGCGGCCTCGTGCTCGCCCAGGTGGTCCAGCATCAACGCCACCGAGAGCACCGCCGCCGTCGGGTCGGCGATCCCCTGCCCGGCGATGTCCGGGGCGCTGCCGTGCACCGGCTCGAACATGCTCGGGTTGCGTCGGGTGACGTCCAGGTTGCCGCTGGCCGCCAAGCCGATGCCACCGGTCACCGCCGCCGCCAGATCGGTGACGATGTCCCCGAACAGGTTGTCGGTGACGATCACGTCGAACCGGCCCGGATCGGTCACCATGTGGATGGTCGTCGCGTCGACGTGCTGGTAGGCCACCGTCACGTCCGGGTACTCCAGCGAGACTTCCTCCACCACCCGAGACCACAGCGAACCCGCGTGGGTCAGCACGTTGGTCTTGTGCACCAGGGTCAGGTGCTTGCGCGGCCGCGCCTGAGCCCGCTGGAAGGCGTACCGGACCACCCGCTCCACGCCGTACCAGGTGTTGATGCTCACCTCGGTGGCGATCTCGTGCGGCGTGTCCTTGCGCAGCAGGCCGCCGTTGCCGGCGTACGGCCCCTCGGTGCCCTCGCGGACCACCACCATGTCGATCTCGGGCACGTCCGAGATCGGGCTGCGCACACCCGGGTACAGCCGGGCCGGTCGCAGGTTGACGTGGTGGTCCAGCTCGAAACGCAGCCGCAGCAGCAGGCCGCGTTCCAGGATGCCGCTGGGCACCGAGGGATCACCCACCGCGCCCAGCAGGATGGCGTCGTGCTGACGGAGTTCGTTCAACACCGACTCGGGCAGCAACTCGCCCGTGGCGTGCCATCGTGCCGCGCCGAGGTCGTAGCGGGTGATCTCCGCATTCGGTACGACTTCACCGAGGACCTTGAGGGCCTCGGCGATCACCTCGGGCCCGATCCCGTCACCTGGGATCACCGCGAGCCGCATTGACACACCTCCCGGGTAGATAGGTCCCAGCTATCGGAACCCTCTGTTGCGCGAAGGCTACCCGCAGCGGTGCCGCACCCCATATGGTGGACACGCTTTCGGGCCGATCTCTCCCGTTCTGCGGGACACACGTTGGAGTGACATCCGGGTCCGGCACGGCGAACCGGTCCCTGTCGGGGAGGCCCTATTTTCTCCCCGTCGCACCGTCGTCGAGCAGCAAGGCGGTGTCCCCCACCCGAAAGGTGAACCCGGACGACGCACACCGCCCGAACAGCGGGTGCCCGGATCGGTGGGGAACACCGATCCGGGCACCCGTCACATCAGGAACGGATCGGGATCAGGCGGGAACCGCCTGGCCCCGGGGCGAGGGCGGCCAGACTCCCGCACCGGGAGCGTTGACCACCTGCACCCGCGACCCCGAGGCGTTGTGGTGGTGCAGCACCAGCAGGTTCCGGGCCTGGTCCGCACCGACCGCGCCACGATCCCGCTTCACCACCAGCGCGGTGCCCGGCTTGGCCACGTAGGACAGTGCGGCCTGGCCGCCGCCCTGCACCCACAGGGCCGGACGCAGCGGGTCGAACACCATGGGCTCGTCGATGGAGTCGATCACGCCGTCGGTGTCTCCCGGACCGGTGTAGTAGCCGGCCACCCCGACGGTGTAGCTGATCGGCGCCGACTCCTTGGTCGGGTCGATGCCCAGGGCGGTCAGCGTCACCGGCAGCAGGATCACGTTGCTGTCGAACACGTTGGTGTCGACGTCACCGAACTGGCCGTTGACCGGCTGGATGTCCGCCACCTCGAACCCACCACCCGGCTGCGGCCGGTTCAGGTTCACCGTGACGGCGACCAGCACGTCGGTGTCGGTGACCTTGGTGACGTAGGTCTCGAAGTCCGCCTTGCCGTCACCGGTGGTGTCGAAGTCGACGAACGGCATCGTGTTGCTGCCGATGTTGTACCAGTTGCCCCAGGTCACCACGGCGAACGCCAGCAGCGCGTCCTCCGGCTTCCCCTGGGCGCGGGCCACGGGCGCGGTCGACATCGCCCCGACGTAGCGCAGATCCCCGCCCCGTGCGGTCTCGTTGATCAGGCAGTCCACGGCGTTCGCGTCCTTGCACCGCGGGAGCTGCGGCGAGGAGCCCTGGAGCTGGGCCACGCTGACCAACGAGCGGTAGGCCTCGCTCCCCTGGCCCTGGTTCACCCCACGGCCGAGCATGAGGAGCAGCCCCTGGTCCTTGCCCGGCAGGCCGGGCACGAGGTTGGCACGGATGCTGCTCACCGGCTTGGGCGCGGCGTACACCGGCACCCGCAGCGCGGTGCCCCCACCGTTCCGCGGCGTGAGCACCAACCGCCCGGAGGCGTCGGCCAGGTACTGGCGCGGCACCCCGACCTGCGTGGGCTCCACCGTGGGGTCGATCACCCGGCGCAGCGCGCTCGGGTTGTCGATCCGCAGCGTCACCCGGAACCGGGCCTCACCACGGGCCGGCACCCGCACCACCGAGGTGGAGGTCTCGTAACGGACACCGGGGATCTCGGTGGCCGGCTGGTAGGAGACCTTCAGCTCGGCCGCCCGGTCCGACTTGTTGACCACCCGCACCGTCTTGGACAACGCCACCCGACGGTCCGCCTCGACCGTGCCGAAGGAGACGCTCACCACGCCCGGGTCGTCGGCGACCATGGCGAGCAGCTGGGTGTTCACCGCGGCCTGCGCGTCCACCCGGCCGGCACCCACACGGTTCGGCCCGTAGACGGTGCCGCCGGGACCGGTGCGGACGTCGGCGCCCGCGGTGTTCATCACCGCGGCCTTGACCTCCTCCGGCGTCCAGTCCGGGTGCGCCTGGCGCACCAGGGCGGCGATACCGGAGGTGTGCGGGGCGGCCATCGAGGTACCGCTGATCACCAGGGTGCCGTCGCCGCTGCCGGACAGCGCCGAGGCGATGGTGTCACCGGGGGCGGCCACGTCCGGCTTGACGATGTCGCTGTGCACGCCGCGCGAGGTGAAGGAGCTGGGCGTGTCGGTGATCTCCGGGGAGAACGTGGGCGCGCTGGTGCGCAGCTCACCGGCCAGACGCACCTGCAGGGTGCCGTTCTCCAGCGCCGGCCGGACCTTCTCGGTGCCGGAGGCGGTGAACTGGAAGACCGGGATGCCCTCGTTACCGGCGATACCGGCGGTGAAGTGCTCCAGAGTGGACGGCAGCAGCACGGCGACCGCGCCGGCGGCCTGGGCGTTGTCGGTACGGCCGGCCGAGCCGCACCGCCGGGTCGCGTCGTTGTCGTCCCACTCCAGCCAGACGATCCGCCCGGCGACCGCGTTCCGCGCCGCCTCGGAGAACGGCTCACACCCGTCCTTGTTGCCCTCGTCGGGCACCGCCACGACCGAGGCGGTGAGGTCGAGCGTGTCGTAGCCGGTGTAGGACTGGCTGTACTGGCCGGCAAGCTTCCCCGCCAGCTCCTCGGGCGCGACGACCTCGGCGCCGTCCCGCAGCACGAAGGAGTCCCGGGTGCTGGCCACGGTCAGCGCCTCCGGGGTGTTGCCGGGGGAGCCGCCGACGTCGTAGAGGTCCCCGCCGTTGCCCGCGGAGATCACCGGGAGCACCCCGTGCTCGACCAGCTTGCGCACGAACAGGCTGTCCGGGTCGTCGGGCGCGCCGTAGTCGCTGCCCAGCGACATGTTCACCACGTCGAGCCGGTCGCTGAAGTCGCCGTCCCCGTTCGGGTCCAGCGCCCACTCCATGGCCTGCGCCGTGAGGTTGGTCGACCCCTCGCAGCCGAACACCTTGATCGAGTAGATCAGTGCCCTGGGCGCGGTACCCGGGCCGATCCGCATGGCACTGACCTGCTCGGGGGTCAGCTTCGTGTGGTCCCCGGTGAAGGTCGTGCCGTCGGCGTTGACCCCGAAACCGGCGGCGGTGCCGGCCACGTGGGTGCCGTGCGTGCCGCACGAGATCGGGTTGGGGTCGGGCTTGGGGATGGTGTTCTCCGGTCCCTTCCGCCCGCTGGCGTCGTAGTCGTCACCGGCCAGGTCCACCCCACCGACGACCTTGGCCGTCGGGAAGTACGACGGGTCCACCTTGGTCCGGTCGATGGCCTCGTAGGCCTCCTTGGTGCCGGGGCCGCCGAACGTGGCGTGGGTGTAGTCGACACCGTCGTCGATGATGCCGATCCGGATGCCCTCGCCGGTGTGCCCGGTCTGCTGCCAGGTGTTGATCGCCCTGGTCAGCTGGGCGGCACTGCTGTTGCTGACGGTCTTGGGCACCATGGGGTACACCGCACGAACCTCGGGCAGTGCGGCCAGCTCGCGGAGCTTCGCGGCGTCGGCGACCACCACGGTGCCCGGGACCGCGTTGACGGTCCGGTAGAGCTCCCGGGCGGCGCGGTCGGCGCCCCGCAGCCGGCCGACCACCTGGTCCGCGACCCGCCGGGTGTCCCGACGGGCCTGCTCGGCGGCTTCCCTCGCCCGCTGCCGGCCGGCGCCGCTGCGCTCCTGTTCGGCATAGGCGTCGATGGCGGGCTTCTGGTTGAACTCGACGAAAGCGGTCACGGTGCCCTGGACACCGGTCAGGCGTGGGGAGATCTTCCCCTGGACCGTCCTCGGGGACAGTCCGTCCGCGGCGGGTACCGACGGCGCCGGTGGCTGCGTACTCTCCTGTGCACTCGCTACACCGGGGCCGACCAGGCTCGCAGCCAGTGTCGCGGCGACCAGCGCGGTCATCCGCCGCGCGGGAACACGGGTGCGGCTCACTCTGTCGCCCTCATCCGAGATCGTCTCAGACCATGCCGGGACGGCCAGACATTCCGTTCCGTTCTCGGGGCCGGCTGCAGGTCCCGGCGCGGTGCCGCGCCCTCCGCAGCACCTGGTCGATCTCATATGAAGGGCAAATTAGCCCGGAATTCCTGTTGCCGGACTACTCCAAACGAGTGAGAAAGGAAACATCTTCATCCGATCGAGTAGGAGATTCGACTACCCCTTTCGCCACCCCCTACCACATGGGGAAGCCAAAAGGAGCAATACTTACCACCGAACGGGTGCAATGACGGTAAGCGCACTGATCAGGGGCGAAAAACAACGACCGCCGGGAACGGAGTGCAGCACGGCACACTCCGTTTCCGGCGGTCCGAATAATGAAACCCTATTCGGTCGGTTCAGGCGAAGGTGATCGCGCGGACGACACTGGCACCGACCGCGGCCCCGATCGGCTCCAGCACACCGGCGTCCACCGCCCGGTCCACCCGGAGCAGCATGATGGCCTCGGTACCGGCGGTGGTCTGGCTGATCTGGGCCGCCTCGATGTTCACCCCGGCCTCGCCGAGCAACGTGCCCACGGTACCCATCACGCCGGGACGCTCCGGGTACTCCAGCAGCAGCAGGTTCCCCTCGGCCCGCAGGTCGAAGTGCCGTCCGTTGACCTCCACCAGCTTCTCCACCTGGCGCGGGCCGGCCAGGGTGCCCGACACGCTGGCCCGGGTGCCGTCCGACAACACGGCACGCAGGGTCACCAGGCTCCGGTGGTCACCGCTCTCCGGCTCGGTCACCAGGTCGACCTCGACGCCGAGGTCGTCGGCCAGCCGCGGCGCGTTGACGAAGGTGACCTGCTCGTCCACCACGCCGGAGAACACACCGCGCAGCGCGGCCAGCGGCAGCACCGTCACGTCCTCGGCGGACAGCTCGCCGCGCACCTCCACGGTGACCGCGGACGGTGCCGTGCTGACCAGGGCCGACAGCACCCGGCCCAGCTTCTGCACCAGCGGCAGGTACGGGCGGACCTCCTCACCGACCAGGCCGGTCTGCACGTTCACCGCGTCCGGCACGAACTCGCCACGCAGCGCCAGCAGCACCGAACGGGCCACGTCGGTACCGGCCCGGTCCTGCGCCTCGCGGGTCGAGGCACCCAGGTGCGGGGTGACCACGACGTTGGGCAGCTCGAACAGCGGGCTGGAGGTGCAGGGCTCGGAGACGAACACATCGATCCCGGCACCGCCGACGTGGCCGCTGCGGAGAGCCTCGACCAGGGCGTCCTCGTCCACGAGACCGCCCCGGGCGGCGTTGACGATCAGAACACCCTTCTTGCACTTGGCGAGCTGCTCGGCGCCGATCAGGCCCAGCGTCTCCGGCGTCTTGGGCAGGTGGATCGAGATCACGTCGGCGCGCGCCAGCAGCTCGTCGAGCCCAACCAGCTCGATGCCCAGCTGGGCCGCCCGAGCCGGAGCGACGTAGGGGTCGTAGGCGATGAGCGTGGTGCCGAACGCGGCCACGCGCTGGGCGAAGAGCTGACCGATCTTGCCGAGTCCGATCACGCCCACCGTCTTACCGTTGAGCTCCACGCCGGTGAAGGCGCTGCGCTTCCACTCACCACCACGCAGGCTGGCGTCGGCCGCCGGGATCCGCCTGGCCACCGCGAGCAGCAGCGCGAGCGCGTGCTCGGCGGCGGAGACGATGTTGGAGGTGGGAGCGTTGACCACCATCACACCGCGCTCGGTGGCGGCGGGAACCTCGACGTTGTCCAGGCCGACACCGGCCCGGGCGACCACCTTCAGCTTCTTGCCCGCGCTGAGCACCTCGGCGTCGACCCGGGTGGCCGACCGCACGACGAGGGCGTCGACGTCGGCGACCGCGGAGAGCAGAGCCGACCGGTCGGTGCCGTCCACATGACGTACCTCGACCTCGTCGCCGAAGACCTCCAGCGCAGCGGGGGCGAGCTTCTCGGCGAGCAGAACGACGGGGCGGCTGGTGTTGGTCACGGATGTGCTCCTGGATACCTGGATGCGTGCGGTCGGGTCACCGCGCTGTGCCCCGGTGCCCGGAGTCTATCGAGCGGAGCGCCACCCGGCCTTCGGGAGGTGGGTGGCCGCCCCCGAAGGCGCGGTACCTCCGGTGACCCGTGTCCGACGCCACCCGGCCCGGGCCGCGCCGCGACCGACGGCACCACCGCGAGGAAGGACGGGCCCGCCGCCCCGGACGACCGATCCGGAACGACGGGCCCTCGCCGGAACGACTGTCAGGCCTGTCAGGCCGTCTCGGTGATCGGACGGTCCACCCACGACATCAGGTCGCGCAGCTTCTTGCCGACCTGCTCGATCTGGTGCTGCGCCAGCTCCTCGCGGTACTTGGTGAACTTCGGCCGGCCGCCGTCCATCTCGGCCATGAGCTCCTTGGCGAACGCGCCCTCCCGCACCTCGGCGAGGATGCGCCGCATCTCCTCCTTGGTGCGCTCGTCCACCACCCGTGGCCCGCGGGTGTAGCCGCCGTACTCGGCGGTGTCGGACACCGAGTAGAACATCCGGCCGATGCCGCCCTCGTACATCAGGTCGACGATCAGCTTGAGCTCGTGCAGGCACTCGAAGTAGGCGATCTCGGGGGCGTAACCCGCCTCGACCAGCACCTCGAATCCGGCCTTCACCAGCTCGGAGACACCACCGCAGAGCACGGCCTGCTCACCGAACAGGTCGGTCTCGGCCTCCTCGGCGAAGGTGGTCCGGATGACACCGGCACGGGTGCCGCCGATCGCCTTGGCGTAGGACAGGGCCAGCTGGAACGCGTTACCGGAGGCGTCCTGCTCCACCGCGACCAGGCAGGGCACGCCCTTGCCGTCGACGAACTGCCGACGCACCAGGTGACCGGGCCCCTTGGGGGCGACCATGGCCACGTCCACGTTCGCCGGCGGCTTGATCAGCCCGAAACGGATGCTCAGCCCGTGCCCGAAGAACAGCGCGTCACCGTCCTTGAGGTTCGGCGCGATCTCCTTGGCGTACAGGTCCCGCTGGATGTGGTCGGGCACCAGGATCATGATCAGGTCGGCCTCGGCCGCGGCCTCGGCGGGCGTGACCACCCGCAGCCCCTCCTCCTCGGCCTTGGGGCGCGACTTGGAGCCCTCCGGCAGCCCGACTCGGACGTCGACACCGGAGTCGCGCAGGCTCAGCGCGTGCGCGTGGCCCTGGCTGCCGTAGCCGATGACGGCGACCTTGCGGCCCTGCACGATGGACAGGTCGGCGTCGTCGTCGTAGTACATCTCGACGGACATGGAGATCTCGTACTTCCTTCCTGGATCGGAGAACCCGTTGGGCTGAGGCTCAACGAACGGCCGTCGCGGTGATGGACCGGGCGCCCCGGCCGATGGCCACCATCCCGGACTGCACCATCTCCCGGATGCCGTAGGGCTCGAGCATGCGCAGCAGGGCGTCCAGCTTGTCCTGCGTTCCGGTCGCCTCCACCGTGAGCGCCTCGGGGGAGACGTCGACGACCTTGGCCCGGAACAGTTGCACCGTCTCCAGCACCTGACTGCGCACCGTCGCGTCGGCCCGCACCTTCACCAACAGCAGCTCCCGCTGCACCGAGGCGGCGGGGTCGAGCTCGACGATCTTGATGACGTTGACCAGCTTGTTGAGCTGCTTGGTCACCTGTTCCAGGGGCAGCTCGTCGACGGAGACCACGATGGTCATCCGGGAGATCTCGGGGTGCTCGGTGGGGCCGACGGCCAGCGACTCGATGTTGAATCCCCGCCGCGAGAACAGCCCGGCCACCCGGGCCAGCACGCCGGGCTTGTTCTCCACCAGCACGCTCAGCGTGTGCCTGCTCATGCGCTGCGCTCCTGTCGGGTCGGTCGGGGGGAAGCAGTGGACTCGAAGGGGTCGGGGAGGGACACGTCGGCGACGGGGGCCGGAACGGCGGGCAACACGGTCAGCCGAGGGGACAGTGCCGCATCCAACAGGGCCTCGACGTGCACCCGGGTCGAGTCCAGCACCGGGACGTCCACGTCGTCCGGACCGAGCAGCATGCCGATCTCGGTGCAGCCGAGGACGACGCCCTGGGCACCGCGTTCCACCAGACGCCGCACCACCTCGACCAGGCGTTCCCGGGAGGGGGCCCGGATCACACCGTGGCACAGCTCGTCCAGGATCACCTGGTGCACGACGGTCCGGTCGGCCGGTTCGGGCACCACGACCTCGATGCCCTGCTGCTGCAGGTGGTCCGAGTACAGCGTCGAGTTCATCGTGTACTCGGTGCCCAGGAGGCCGACCGTGCCCAGGCCGGCCCGCCTGGCGGCCTGGCCCACCGCGTCCACGATGTGCACCAGTGGCACGTCGACCGCCGCCATGACCTGCTCGGCGACCAGGTGGACCGTGTTGCAGGCGATACCGATGATCTCGGCGCCGGCGTCGCGCAGGGCGCGGATCTCCCCGGCCAGGGTCGCACCCAGCGCCTCCCAGGCCCCGGCGACCAGGAGCTCGTCCACCTCGGCGAAGTCCACCGACCGCAGGACCAGGTCGGCGCTGTGCAGCCCACCCAGGCGGCGCTGCACCCCCTCGTTGAGCAGCTTGTAGTAGACGGCGGTGGACTCCCAGCTCATCCCGCCGAGCAAGCCGATGCGTCGCATGGTCGTGCCTTCGTTCGTCGTCGCGTTCCCTGCCGCACCTGCTCCGCTCATTCGTCCTCGTCGAACAGAGGACGGATGCCACGGGCGGCCATGATCTCGTCGTTGCTGGTCCCGGCGGCCACCATCGGCCACACCTGGGCGTCCTTGCCGACGACGAAGTCGATCACCACCGGCCGGTCGTCGATCTCCAAGGCCTTGGTGATGACCTGGTCGACCTCCTCCTTGGACTCGGCGCGCAGACCCACGCAGCCCAGGGCCTCGGCCAGCAGCACGAAGTCGGGGATGCGGTGCTTGTGGGTGCCCAGGTCGGTGTGCGAGTACCGCTCGTCGTAGAACAGGTTCTGCCACTGGCGGACCATGCCCAGGTTGCCGTTGTTGATCACGGCGACCTTGATCGGGATTCCCTCGATGGCACAGGTGGCCAGCTCCTGGTTGGTCATCTGGAAGCAGCCGTCGCCGTCGATGGCCCACAC
>DATCJU010000107.1:0-13767 GCA_036562635.1 Pseudonocardiaceae bacterium | reverse complement strand
GGTCTGACCCCGGGCACGGCGGCAGCACCCAGCGCCGCGACCGGTGATCGAGCAGGTTCGGAGCCCCACGATCAAGAGCGAGCCCGGCACCGTCCGGCGGGCCGGTGTCGCCTGCCGGTACGCGACATCCGGCTGACGTCGGCGCCTGCATTCACGTGACAGCTCCCCAGAGTTGATCACTGCGTAGTGGCTTCCCCAAGGGGCTAGTTGATCACTGCGCAGTGGTTACGAGGGGGTGATGTGATCACTGTAAGAGGGTGAGAGTATGCCCGCCATGCGGGTGCGCGAGCTGGAAAAGACCATCACGGAGCTGATCAACCAGTCGGATCACCCCGAGATCCTGCGAGCCGAGACCTACGAGGAAGCGGGGCTGCACAGCACCAAGCCGGTGGGGGTGAAGGTGAGCTTCGCTTCCGGTGCGGCCGCGTTCATCAACGTGCTGCGTGTCGAGGGCAAGGGAGTTCCTCGGCACCCGGACTACCAGTTGCCGTCGGAGGTGCTGTGATGGAGACCGGCGTCGGTACTTGCTCGGTGTGCGGGCAGCGGGTGGGCACTACGAACGGCAACGCCAACTACCACCAACTACCGGGTAGCCGTGAGACGTGCCCTGGCACGGGACGTCCCGCCAACTAGAGGAGAACGCGTGAGGATTCCCCGGTTCAAAACCTGGCTCGCCGAGCAGCTAGACCAGCACCCCGACATCACCCAGGTCGAGGAGTACGAGGTTAATCCGGGCCTGACCGACCTGAAGATCACCACGGGCGACCAGGTCGTCTACCTGAGGGTGGTGGGGACCGCGCCGCCGGGCGGTGACAACCCAGCCGAGCCGGAGCAGATCGTCACCAAGCATGATCTCGTGTCGGCCTAATGAACGACGAAACCCCCGCACCCGGTTCGGGTGCGGGGGTTTCGTCATCGGTGCGGATCAGCGTTGGACGTGGCGGGCGGCGGCGAGTAGGTCGGCTGGTGGGTCGAGCCGAGCAGCAGCCGCACCAGCCAGGCCGGCGCCCACGGCTGGGCTTCGAGTCGACGGGCCAGCTCGTACACCCCCAGCGCGGCGAGGGGGTAGAGCACGGCCTCGCCGAGCGGGCCGAGCGCATCAGCCAGACCGGTGGGCAGCCCGTGGCCGACCAGCCAGGCCAAGGCTGCGCCCCAGGCGTAGGGCACCCAGGTACGCAGCCGGGACACAAGGCCATCGCTCATGCTCGCACCTCCGCCCCGGGGCGCAGCGTGGCCGCGGCCAGGGCCAGCCGCTCGCCGAGGATGTCCGCGACCCGCACCGCCACCTGGTCGGCGATCCGCTCGGCCACCTTGTCGGCCAAGGCGTCCAGGAGTGGGTCAACAACCTCACCACGACCCCAAGACCCGCAGCGCCCCCAAGGGCATCGGCCGCCATGTCGGCCCCCAGCAGTGGAAGGAGAACACCGACGAGTACCTGTCCCCGAGCAGCGTCATCAAGATCTGTCGGGTGTTCTCCGCGTTGTTGGCCGCAGCCATGGTCGCCGGACGTATCCCGGCCAACCCGTGCTCACGAATCAAGCTCCCCAAGCTCAACCCGCCCGACGAGCGGTTCTTGACCCGGGAGGAGTACGCCCGGCTACGCACCAGTGCCCCAATGACACCGCCCGGTTGTTCGTCGAACTGGCGGCCAACACGGGCGGGCGGTGGGGCGAGCTAGCAGGGCTGCACCGCGAGCGAATCAACGTCCAACAGCTCCGCATCGTCATCCAGGAAGTAGCCGACGAGGGCGGAGTCATCAAGCCCTACCCGAAGAGCCGGCACCGCCGCGGCATCCCCATCACCCCGGAGTTCGCCGCACGCCTGGAGCAGTGGATGCGGGACCACCCGCCCATCCCCTGCCGCGCCAAGCACCGCGGCGGCAAGCCCTGCGGCGGTCACCTGCTGTTCGCCACCCGCCAGGGGACCGCGTGGGAGTACCACAACTTCCGGCGGGAACTGTGGGACCCCATGGTCCAGGCGGCGGGGCTCCCCGACGTCACCCCCCATGACCTGAGGCACACCTACGCCTCATGGCTGGTGCAGAACGGCGTCAAGACCGAGCAGATCCAGGCGCTGCTGGGTCACCAGTTCATCGGCACCACCCAGCGCTACGCCCACCTGGCGGACAGTCAGTGGGACACCGTGCGGAACGTCCTGCGGGGCGTGACTGCCACCCCGGCCGCCCCGGTCCCAGCGGTGTCCTCCCCGGCCCCGCTCTCCGCCGACGGCCTGGCGGCGGCCATCGCTCAGATGGCCGAGCAAGACCCCCGGTGGGGGGCGGTCGCGGCGGCCCTGACCCGCCCCACGACCCCCGATCCGGCCGGGTCTGTCCCACATCTGTCCCACGATGGCAAGGACACCGGTGGGACGAAGATCATCCACCTGGACCGTTTCCACAGGTCAGCAGGCTAAGAAGCCTTGGTGGGCCACCAGGGGCTCGAACCCTGAACCCGCGGATTAAAAGTCCGCTGCTCTGCCAGTTGAGCTAGTGGCCCACGAACAGAGTACCGATCAGCCCAACCCCGCGTTCAGGTGTCCGGTCCCACGGCGTGGCCGATCCGGTACCGCACGCCCGCCCGACACCCGATCATGGACCGACCGACACGGCCGAGAGGAGGCCCCATGTCCTTCCCCGACGCGACGTACCCGCAGCCCCGCTACCACGGGGAAGTCGGTGAGCCGAGCGCGA
Organism: Pseudonocardiaceae bacterium; assembly: GCA_036562635.1. Classification (GTDB taxonomy): domain Bacteria; phylum Actinomycetota; class Actinomycetes; order Mycobacteriales; family Pseudonocardiaceae; genus DATCJU01. The sequence continues at coordinate 11,078 of DATCJU010000107.1, read as the reverse complement.
CGATCCGGCGCGCGGACAGCCCGCCCGACCTGGTCATCCGCCGGGCGGGCACCGTGGGCACGCGGGTGCACTACCTCGGCACCGGAGCCACCACCGGTGGGGACTTCGGGCTGTACCGCTGGGACATGGGTCCCGAGCAGGGCGGGGCCTCCCCGCACTTCCACCGGACGATCACCGAGTCGTTCTTCGTCCTCTCCGGCACCATGCGGCTGTACGACGGGCGGCGCTGGGTCGAGGCCAACGCGGGTGACTTCCTGCACGTGCCGCCGGGCGGGATCCACGGCTTCCGTAACGAGTCCGGTGCCCCGGCGTCGATGCTGATCCTGTTCACCCCCGGGGCGCCGCGGGAGGGGTACTTCGAGGAGCTGGCGGCGATCGCCGCTGAAGGCCGACAGCTCACCCCCGAGGAGTGGACCGAGCTCTACCGGCGCCACGACCAGTACATGGTCTGAGACACCCACCCCGACCACCCGGGTCCCGGGCCGGGCCGTCGCGTGCTCCCACCGCCGGACATGATGGCGGGGTGCGCGCCCGTCCCGGCCCGCCCGGGGCGGCCGGCGCGCGGAGCCGGAACAGGTCGGGACGTGTCGGGAGGAGTCACGTGGCGGGGAGCCGGATCCCGGTCGTCGTCATCGCGGGTTTCCTGGGCTCGGGGAAGACCACGCTGCTCAACCACCTGCTGCGCGCCGGCCGGGGCACCCGGATCGGCGTGGTGGTCAACGACTTCGGGAGCATCAACGTCGACGCCATGGCGGTGGCCGGGCAGGTCGACTCCATGGTGTCCCTGGGCAACGGCTGCCTGTGCTGCGTCACCGACACCGAGGGCCTGGACACCGTGCTGGCCCAGCTCTCCCGGCCGAGCGCCGGGATCGACGTCGTCGTCATCGAGGCGAGCGGCCTGGCCGAGCCGCCCGCCATGATCCGGATGCTGCTGGCCAGCGAGAACCGGCGCATCGAGTACGGCGGCCTGGTCGAGGTCGTGGACGGCGCCGAGTTCGAGCGGACCCGGGAACGCCACCCGGAGCTGGCCCGGCACCTGCGCATCGCCGACCTGGTGGTGCTGAACAAGACCGACCGGCTCGCCCCGGAGGAACGGGACCGCCTGGTGGCGACCGTCCGCGAGCTCAGCGGCGGCCGACCGGTCCTGCCCACCACGCACGGCCGCGTCGACCCCGCCCTGTTGTTCGACCGGCGGACCCGGCCGGAGCGGGAGCCGGTGGCGCGGCAGCTCTCGCTGGAGGACCTGCTGGAGGAGGATCACGACCGGCACGCGCACACCGCCTACACCAGCGTCGAGTTCACCAGCGACCGGCCACTGCACCCGCGCCGGTTCATGGACTTCCTGCACGGCCGTCCCGCGGAGCTGTACCGGATGAAGGGGTTCGTCCACTTCGGGGTCCGCGGGCACCGGCAGAAGTTCGTCCTGCACACCGTCGGCAACTACGCCCGCTTCCAGCGGACCCGCTGGGCCGAGGGCGAGCCCCGCCGCACCCAGCTGGTGCTGATCGGCACGGACCTGCGGGCGGAGGAGCTCCGGGGCGCGTTGGCCGACTGTGTGGCCGAGGACCCGGCACGCGTCGAACCGCTCGACATGCTGCCCGTCCTGCGCTACACCCGCTCGCGCTGACCCGGGCCGCACCCGGTGCCGGCCGGTCGCCCGTCCCCCGCCGGGCCGCCCTCCCCGTCCGGTTCGTCCGGTTCGTCATCCAGCTCGTCGCCCGTCGTCGGGTCGTCGTCCTCCGGCCCGTCCTCCCGCTCGGCGTCGGTGTGCCGGGGCCGGCCGCGGTCGAGGGCACGTCGGCGCAGCAGGGGTGCCAGGAACCACAGCAGCCCGTAGGCCAGCCCGGCGAGGACGGTCACCAGCACGGCCCGCCAGCCACCCCACACCACGTCGGCGACGAGCAGGACCACCCCGGTGAGTGCCGCGGCGAGCAGGGCCAGCCCGAGCACGGCGAAGGTGTTGCCGTAGCGCACCAGCATCTCCCGCTGCCCGCGTCGGAACAGGATCCGGTGCCAGGCGGCCGGTGCGATCAGCAGTGCGGACGAGCCCGCGGCCAGCAGGGTGGTCACGAAGTGCACGTCCTGCTGGAACCGGGTGGCCTCCTCGAACCGCTCGGTGAACGCGACCGACAGCAGGAAGACGAACAGGATCTGGACGCCGGTCTGCGCCACCCGCAGCTCCTGGAGGAGCTCGTTGACGTTGCGGGCGAGCCGCTGCTGGTGCGATTCCTCGGGCCCGCTCACCGCACCACCTCCCGGCACCCCGACATTCACCCGTTCGTGCTATGCGGGTACCGCTCCCCGGGAAGGAGCAAACCCTCAGGCCACCGTGGGCTCCGGGGAGCGCACCACCACCGCGGGTTTCCGGGCCACCCGTTCGTGCCAGCCGAGTGCGGTCACCGCGCCGACGACCAGCGCGAACCCGAGCCACTGCGTGGGCGTGAGGTGGGTGTCGAGCAGCCCCACCCCGATCAGGGCCGCGGTGGCCGGGAAGGCCAGCTCGGCCAGGGTCGCCCGCGACGCGGGGGTGGACCGGAGCCCCACGTAGTACAGCCGCAGGGCCAACAGCCCCGGCACCAGGGCGAGCAGCACCAGGCCCAGCGCGTTGTCCCAGCCCACCCGCACCGGCGCGCCCTGCGCGACCAGCACCACCGCCGAGGCGGGCAGGCCGAAGGCGAAGCGCAGCACCGTGGTGTCCAGGGGGGAGAGCCGGGTGCTCACCAGCCGTCCCAGCACGGTGCCCGCGGCCCACAGCGCCGCCGCCCCCAGCGCGAGCGCTGCAGCCTGGGCGGCGGCCACCCGCACACTCAACGGGTCGGGGAAGGTCAGCAGCCAGGCGCCGAGCAGCGCCGGCAGCGCGAACAGCAGGTACCCGGGCCGCAACCGCTCCCCGAGCAGCAGGAAGGCGGCCAGCACCGCGAACACCGGCTGCAGCTTCTGCAGCACCAGCGGGGTCACCGGGTCGCCGAGGCGGAACGCCGTGGTGAACAGGGCGGTCGCCACCGCGGACGACCCCACCCCGATGGCCACCATCGCCCACCGCTCCCGGGCCGAGCACGTGCGGAACGCCCGCAGCGCCCGAGGCAGCCAGGGCGCCAGCAGCAGCACCACCAGCACGTGCTCCCAGAACACCACGCTGGCCGCGGGCAGGGTGTCGGCGAGGGGTTTGCGCAACAGTCCGTCGGTTCCCCACAGCGCCGCCGCACCGGCCACCAGCCAGGTGCGGTCGACCCGCCGCGACCCCTGCTCACCTGCTCGAGCGTTCGACACCGCATCACCGTATCGATGTCCCGGGTCGTGTGGTTCATGCGCGGGCCGCAGATCGATTTCTGTTTCATTTCCGCCCCACCGGACGGTGGATACGAATGAGTTGTCCGGGTGACTGGGAGTGCGCCCATACGGACTCTCGGCCACTGTCGGAGATATGCGCCGAACCTGTATCGCAGCCGTAGCCACAGCAGCACTCACCGCGATCGCCTTTCCCGCCACGGCGGCCCCGGAACAGGAGGCGCCACCCCTTCCCCCGGGTTTCGTCGTCGCCCAGGGCGAATTCGAGACGTATCGGGAGGACGCGGACGCGATCACGTACGACACCGTGCTGGTGCCGGTCGGCGCCCAGATCGGGGTGTTGTCCTCCCGCACCTCCGAGGGCGGCACCCGCGTGGTGCTCGCGGTGCGGGGGCTGGTCCCCGAGCGGGAGTACGGGGCGCACGTCCACGTGGGCGAGTGCGGCGCCAGCGGTGACGACGCCGGCCCGCACTTCCAGTACGTGCAGGACCCCAAGCCGGGCCCCTCGGTCGACCCGGAGTACGCCAACCCGGAGAACGAGATCTGGCTGGACTTCACCACCAACGAGGAGGGTGAGGGACTCTCGGCGTCCAAGGTGGCCTGGCGGTTCCCCGACGACCGGCGGCCCCGCTCGGTGGTGATCCACGAGCACCACACGCTCACCGGGCCGGGTGAGGCGGGCATGGCCGGGGCCCGGCTGGCCTGTCTGAACGTGCCGTTCTGAGTCACCGCCCCGCCGCTGTCGGGCTGCGGTTCCCGGGTCGCCGCCGTGACCGGGTCCTCCCGTCGTACGACCGGAGCACGGCGGGAGGACCGGTGACACCGGCCGGCGGTCGGACTCCTGACCCGGTCGGGGGACGGGCGAGCTCGGCCGTCGGGGACAATGGCGGGGTGACCACGACGTCCCCCGTGGCGAGGACCGCCCTCCGGATCGGCCCCTACCAGGTCGACCCGGCGGTCGTGCTCGCCCCGATGGCGGGCATCACCAACGTGGCGTTCCGGACGTTGTGCCGGGAGTTCGGCAGCCCCACCTCGCTCTACGTGTGCGAGATGATCACGGCCCGGGCCGTGGTGGAGCGCGACCCGAAGACCATGCGGATGATCGCCTTCGGCCCGGACGAGAAGCCGCGGTCGATGCAGCTCTACGGGGTGGACCCGGTCACCATGGCCGAGGCAGTCCGGATCGTCGTCGGTGAGGGGCTGGCCGACCACATCGACATGAACTTCGGCTGCCCGGTCCCCAAGATCACCCGCAAGGGGGGCGGAGCGGCCCTGCCCTACAAGCGGCGCCTGTTCCAGCAGATCGTCCGGGCCGCGGTGCGGGCCGCCGAGCCCGCCGGGGTGCCGGTGACGGTCAAGTTCCGCATGGGCATCGACGAGGACCACCTCACCTACCTGGACGCCGGGCGGCTGGCCGAGGCCGAGGGCGCCGTGGCGGTGGCCCTGCACGCGCGGACCGCGGCCCAGCGGTACTCCGGGCAGGCCGACTGGTCGGCCATCGCCCGGCTGAAGGAGGCGGTCACCACCATCCCCGTGCTGGGCAACGGGGACATCTTCTCCGCGGACGACGCGCTGCGCATGGTCGAGCGGACCGGCTGCGACGGGGTGGTGGTCGGCCGGGGCTGTCTGGGCCGGCCGTGGCTGTTCCGCGACCTGCAGGCCGCGTTCCGGGGCGAACCGATCCCCCCGGGCCCCACCCTGGGTGAGGTGGCCGTGGTGCTGCGCCGGCACGCCGAGCTCCTCGTCGACCACATGGGCGAGGACAAGGGCATCCGCGACCTGCGCAAACACATGGCCTGGTACCTGCGCGGCTTCCCGGTGGGCTCCGAGCTGCGGCGGCGTTTCGGGCTGGTGTCCGGCCTGGCCGAGCTGGACGAGCTGCTGGCCCAGCTGGACCACGACGCGCCGTTCCCGGAGGACGCCGAGGGACCTCGGGGCCGCCAGGGCTCCCCGGCCCGGGTGGTCCTGCCCGAGGGCTGGCTGGACGACCCCGACGACCTCACCGTTCCGGTCGGCGCGGAACTCGCGGAATCCGGCGGGTGATCCGTGCCGGACGGTGGGCGGAGCAGGCTCGCCTCGTGCGGGACGTCCGCGCCCTCCGGCGCGCCATCACCCGACCCGGCGTCGCCCACGTGGGCAACACGAGTCCCTCCCCTGCTGCGGGGCCTGGTGGGGGTGGCCCTGCTGCTCGCCGGCTGCACCCGGGTGGTGCCGGGCACCGCGCACCCCGTCACCCCGCCACCCGCCGACCGTGAGCTGATCGCCCACTACTTCCGGGAGAACAACGAGGCCGCGGCGCGCGGGCCGCAGGCCCAGCAGGAGTTCCTGCGGCGCACGCAGCACCCCGACCATCCGCCGACGGGCTGTGAGCTGGGAGATCTGGTGCTGTACCTGGAGCCGGCCCTGTCCACGCTGCGCCCCGATCCGGACTGGGTGGTGCCGGGCAGCTCCGGGGTCCGGCCCCGGGGTGCCGTCTACGTGGTGGCGGTGACGGTCACCGCGCGACAGGACGGGAGCGTGGTGGCCACCCAGATCGGCACCAAGCACGTGGTGGTGCTCGACGGCAAGACGTACGGGTTCACCCCCTGCCCACGAGCGTGAACGGGTGCACACTGGTAGTAACGGCGAGGAGGTTCGACTCCGCCCAGCTGTGCGATCCCCATCAACCGTCAACTCCGTGGTCGGGCGGGTACCCGCTCGGTATACCCGGGAGGAACACCCGTCCAACCGGTTCGAGAGGAGGGCAGGTCGAGCCCGACCCGAGGCAGGGGTCGACGCGGACGATCGGCGGACGTCACACCGGTCACATCATCGGAGCAGACCGAGGTCAGCCGGTCGGGCGAAATCCGGCACCGACGAGTCCCGTTCGCTCAAGCCGCCTGTTCGGCCCGTCGACACCAGGGACGTAGGCACCAGGGACGAAGGAGGTGAGTGCGGTGACCGTGGTGCGACCCGATGTCGCCGGATCCGACCCGGTCCGGGACAAGACCACGACGGCGGTCCACGCGGACCACGCCGTGCCCGATGGCACCGCACCCCACCCCGAGCACGAGGGCAACTCCGGTCTGATCCAGCTCCACGAGTCGATCGCCGGCCTGCTCGCGTCCCGGGGCCAGTGGCGCCAGGCCTACCAGCACCTGCGTTCCGCGCTGGACCTGCTCTACGCCGACCAGGGGCAGCCACCACACGTGCCGGAGCAGCTCCGGCGCGAGGTGGACCGACTGCGCCGGGAACACGCCGAGGCACGGGAGCAGAGCATCCGGGACAGCCTGACCGCCAGCTACAACCGCCGCTACCTGGACCAGCGGCTGGTCATCCTGCTGACGGAGCAGACGCGCCATCCCACCGGGCTGGGTGTGGCCCTGGTGGATCTGGACTGGTTCAAGCAGGTCAACGACACCTTCGGTCACCTGGTCGGGGATCGGGTGCTGCAGCGGGTGGTGGAGCTGCTGCAGGACGGCCTGCCGGAGGGCGCCTTCTGCGCCCGGTACGGAGGTGAGGAGTTCGTCCTGGTCCTGCCCGGGATCGACGCCACGACCGCGGTGGCGGTGTGCGAGGCGGCACGTGCCAGGGTGGAACGCCACCCGTGGGACCAGCTCGCCCCCGGGCTGCAGGTGACCGTGAGCATCGGACTGGCGTACCACCCGCCGGGCAAGCGTCCGCATGCCGGCCCCGAGCAGACACTGATCCAGGCGGACGGGCTGCTCTACGCGGCCAAGCAGTCGGGACGCAATGCCGTGGCGTACCGGGAGGGAAACCAGGTGCGACTCGCCGGTGTGGCGGCGGGACGACGGGCGATCGCGAGACGAGTGGTCGGGTACTGATCGACACGTGATCAAGTGATCACCGAAAGCGAGCCGCTTACGCCTTTTCGCGCACAGTTGCGCACGTTCCGTATTTCCTTGTGCGGAGCGTAAGGATTCATCACATTGTCTCGGTTGGTACTCCCCAGTAGCCGTACCATCGCGGTCATCAAGCGATCACATCGTGACGCAACCGGTACGGCCTGCCGTGCGTCATCGTGATGCATGCCCGAATCAGGTGACGAATATCCGGCGATCGAGGGGAGACCGCGTGGCCGACGACCTCGGCGGTACTTTCGGTTCCCGCCAGCGCCGAATGCCGGCGGCAGGAGCTCGTGACATCCGGCGACACGCCACTCGTCACTCCGATCCGACCACCGGCCGGCGACGGCGTCCCCTGGAAGGAAACGACGATCGGACAACCGCCGAGCCACCCGCCCCACCCCCCACCGGGCAGCATCCCGTTCCCGAGACCCCGTACGACGAGTCGAACTCTCCCGACTCGTACCCGCGTCCCGGCGAGGCCATGCGTCGCGTCCCCCCACCGGGTAGCGGTCGCAGCCCCCGGCCGGCCGCCGGCCCCGGCCGGGCACCCGCGAACCAGCCACCGACACCCGGTCCCCGGTCGCGCACGCACCAGGAAGCGGAGAACGCCGACGAGAGGACCCGCATCGTCGACCCCGCCGTCGACCCCGCCGAGGAGACCACGGATCTGACCGGGCTCGTGCCCACCGACGAACCACAGGTCGAGACCGGCGCGGAGCCCACCACCCTGCTCGCCGCCGAGGAGGCCGAGACCCGGTACCTCGGCCCCGCGGGGTCCGAGGCCGACGGTGACGACTCCGAGGCGGACCCGGAACCGGCCGAGTCGGCCGACGACGGCGCGGAACCGCCCACCGGGCGCGGGCGTGCCCGCACCGGCCACGGGGAGAGCGGCTGGCGGCGCGCGGGCCGCCGGCTCGGGAAGGGTGTGGCCGCGACCGCCGCCCTCGCGGTGCTCGCCACCACCGGTGTCGCCTGGGGTGCGAAGGAGTGGGCGAACGACCAGATCCAGAAGGTCCGCGCACTCGATCCCGACTCGGAGCACATCCAGCAGCGGGAGCAGCAGCTCGGTGACGAGAACTTCCTGCTCATCGGCTCGGACAGCCGAGCGGGCGCCCAGGCCGGGGACAACATCGGCACCGAGGCCATCACCGGCGGACCGCGGTCCGACACCACGATGATCGCGCACATCCCCGCCGACCGCAGCCGGATCGTCGTGGTGTCCTTCCCCCGCGACCTGGAGATCAACCGTCCGGCCTGCGAGGAATGGGACCACAAGGCCGCCCGGTACACCGGTAAACAGGTCCCGCCGGAGAAGAACGTCAAGCTGAACTCGGCGTACCTGGTCGGCGGGCCGCTGTGCGTCACCAAGGTGGTGCAGGAGATCTCCGGCCTGGCCATCAACCACTTCATGGGCATCGACTTCAACGGCTTCAAGGGCATGGTCGACGCCATCGGCGGGGTCGAGGTGTGCATCGAGAAGCCGATGATCGACGCCGAGCTCGGGCCGATCTTCCCCGAGCCCGGCCTGAAGGTGCTGTTCGGCAACGACTCCCTCAACTACGTACGCGCCCGGAAGCTGTCGAACGACCCCACCTCCGACTACGGCCGGATGAAGCGGCAGCAGCGGTTCCTGTCCGCGCTGCTGCGCAAGGTGATGTCCAGCCAGGTGCTGCTGGACCCGGGCAAGCTCACCGGCTTCATCTCCGAGGTCGGCAAGCACACCTTCGGCGAGAACGTCGACGCCGACCAGCTCCTCGAACTCGCCCAGTCGCTGCGGCACATCCAGACCGGCCGGGTCACCTTCGTCACCGTGCCCACCACCGGCACGGCCAACGGCCGGGGCAACGAGGAACTCCGCGTCGAGGACACCAAGGCCCTGTTCACCGCGATCATCGAGGGCACCCCGCTGCCCGGCGAGCAGCCACCGTCGGACGGGGACTCCCCGGCGCCGCAGGCCCAGCCGGAGCCGGGTGGCGGCGGCGCCGAGGGGCCGCTGGTCGACCCGAAGAACGTCAAGGTGCAGGTGCTCAACGGCAGCAGCCGCGGTGGGCTGGCCCGCTCGGTCAGCGAGAAGCTGGGCGACCTGGGTTTCGTGGTCGTCCGGCAGGGCAACGCCCCCGAGCAGAGCGCCAAGACCGTCATCCGCTACTCGGCGACCCGGGCCGCCGAGGCCCGGACCCTCGCCGCCGCGGTACCGTCCGCCGAGCTGCAGGAGGACCCCTCGATGGGCGGGGCGGTCGTCCTGGTGCTCGGTGCGGACTTCGACGACGAGATCGTCAATCCGAGCAAGGGCGGTGACGACGCCGAGAACGCCCAGGAGGAGGAGCTGCCGGCGGACCTGAGCACGGTGAACGCGGCCGAGGTCACCGCCGCCTGCAGCTGACCGACACCCGTCCGGTCCCGTCGGTGGTCGCACACCCGGACCTCACCGGGGTAACCACCGACGGGCCATCAGGGTTTCACTCTCCGTTCACCGTCGGATGGGTCCGTGTCGGCCCGTGGCTCGTAGCCTTGGCGCATGCGTGAGGCATACCACCAGCAGCTGAACCGGCTCGCCGACGAACTGGCCACGATGTGCGCGATGGACGCCGTGGCGATGGAGCGCGCCACCCGCGCCCTGCTGGACACCGATCTCGCCCTGGCCGAGGAGGTCATCAGCGGGGACGTCCTGATCGACGAGGCGAGATCCCGTTCCGAGGAACACGCGGGCGCCCTCCTCGCCCTCCAGGCCCCGGTGGCGACCGACCTGCGGGTGGTCATCACGGCACTGCACGCGGCGGAGAGCCTGGAACGGATGGGTGACCTCGCCCTGCACGTCGCCGAGGCCGCCCGCCGGCGCCACCCCCACCCGGTGCTCCCGGAGCAGGTCCGGGACGACTTCGCCCGGATGGGCGAGGTGGCGGTCAGGCTGGCCCGGAAGGCCGAACAGGTCATCCGCACCCGGGATCTCCAGCTGGTCCGCGAGCTGGAGCGCGAGGACGACGAGATGGACGCCCTGCACAAGCACCTGTTCTCGGTGCTCATGGACCGGGAGTGGGTGCACGGCGTGGCCGCCGCCGTGGACGTCAGCCTGCTCAGCCGGTTCTACGAGCGGTTCGCCGACCACGCGGTCTCCGTGGCCCGGCGCATGGAGTTCGTGGTCACCGGCAAGCGGCCGAGCAGCGAGGGCTGATCCCGGCCCCGACACACGTGAGCGGCGGGCCTCCCACCCCGGTGCCGGGGCGGGGAGGACGACCCGCCGCTCGTCGTGGTGCAGGTGCCCGGTCGGCGCGGATCAGCCGAAACGCCCGGAGATGTAGTCCTCGGTGGCCTTCTGGCTGGGGTTGGAGAAGATCTTCTCGGTGTCGTCGACCTCCACCAGCCGACCCGGCTGCCCGACACCGGCCAGGTTGAAGAAGGCCGTCTGGTCACTCACCCGGGCCGCCTGCTGCATGTTGTGGGTGACGATGACGATCGTGTAGTCCTTCTTCAGCTGCGAGATCAGGTCCTCGATCGCCAGGGTGGAGATCGGGTCCAGCGCGGAGCACGGCTCGTCCATCAACAGCACGTCCGGCTGCACCGCGATCGCCCGGGCGATGCACAGCCGCTGCTGCTGACCACCGGACAGGCTGCCGCCCGGCTTGTTGAGCCGGTCCTTGACCTCCTCCCAGAGGTTGGCCCCGCGCAGCGAACGCTCGCAGACCTCGTCCAGGTACTTCCGGTTCTTCACCCCGGCCAGCCTGAGCCCGGCCACCACGTTGTCCCGGATGGACATCGTGGGGAACGGGTTGGGCCGCTGGAACACCATGCCGATCGTGCGCCGCACCTCGACCGGGTCCACACCGGGGGCGTAGATGTCCTCGCCGTCCAGCAGGACCCTGCCCTCCACCCGTGCCCCCGGGACCACCTCGTGCATCCGGTTCAGCGAGCGGAGCACGGTGGACTTGCCGCAGCCCGACGGCC
>DATCJU010000074.1:0-3595 GCA_036562635.1 Pseudonocardiaceae bacterium | reverse complement strand
CTACCTCGCCGCTCGTGGGGTCGAGTGCCACTACATCGAGAGTGCGGCCCGGGTGAACGGTCCTTCGCTCACCGGGCGGATCCTGCAGAACGTCCCCGGTGTTCGGGTCTACACCCAGTACCGGCACTGGGCTGGTGGACGGTGGCGTTACGGCGGGAGCGTGTTCGACCGCTACGAGCCGGTGACGAGGGAGCATCCCCCGAACGACCGGATCCGCGTGGTGGTCACCCTGGGCACCGCCACCGACTTCCCGTTCCGACGTCTCGTCGTCTCCCTGCTGCGGCAGCTCCGGCCGGGTGGCGAACTGCAACGGGCCACCGGTCTGCCGGTGGACGTCCTCTGGCAGACCGGGGGAACCCCGGTCGACGACCTGCCGATCCGGGCCCGGCCGTTCCTTCCCGCCCGGGAGCTGCGGGAGGCGATCGCCCAGGCCGACATCGTGGTGAGTCACGCCGGGACGGGCTCGGCACTGGCGACGTTCGACGCCGGGCGGTTCCCCGTACTGGCCGTCCGACGCCAGCGGTACCGCGAAGCCGTGGACGACCACCAGCAGGAACTCGCCGCCGAGCTCGGCCGACGCGGTCTGGCCCTGAACCGGGAGGCGGACGGGATCAGTACCGACGACCTGCTCACGGCGATGTCCCGTGCGGTGCGAACCGTCCGGACACCTCCGCCGTTCGCGCTGTGTTCCTGACCGGCAGTGACCGCCACCGACTCGTTCGAGGAGACCATGTTCGATGTCCGCACCCAGGATTGTGGCGGTGGATCCGCGCGTGGACCCGCGCTGGCGGAAACTCGTCGCCGGACCGAACGGCAGCCTGTTCACCTCACCGGAGTGGATCGACGCCGTCTGCGGAACGTACGGCTTCACTCCCCAGGCCCGGATCGCGGTGGGCGACCGGGGCGAACCCCTCGGCGGTTTCGCCTGGGTGCCGGTGAGCGATCTCCGCGGTGATCGGCTGTGCAGCCTGCCGTTCTGCGACCGGGCCGACCCCGTCGTCGGGGACGACCGGATGTGGAACGCCCTCGTCGACGGGGTGCTCACCTCTGACGTACGCCTGTCGTTGCGCTGTCTCCGCTCCAGCGCGCCGCTCCACGAGCCGCGGCTGGTCGCCACGGGCGAGGCCGCCTGGCACGGCACACCACTGTGCCCGGACGTCGAGGAGCTGCGCCGACGGATCAGCGGACGTGCCAGACGCAACATCTCCCTGGCGGAACGCAACGGGGTCAAGGTGGAGATGTGCACCGGCCTGGACGCCGTGCGCGACTTCCACCGGCTGCACGTGTCGCTGCGCAAACGCAAGTACCGTCTGCTGGCCCAGCCGTTGGAGTTCTTCGAGCGCATCTGGGCCGCCTTCGCCCCGCGGGACGCGGTGCTGACCCTGCTGGCATGGGCGGACGGCGAGCCGGTCGCCGGGGCGATGTTCCTGATCTGGAACGACGTCCTGTACTACAAGTTCGGCGCCTCCCTGCCCGAGTACCTGCGGTTCCGACCGAACCACGCCATCTGGTGGACCGCGATGCGCTGGGGTGCCGAGCGAGGGCTGCGCCTGGTGGACTGGGGCCTGAGCGACCTGGACCAACCGGGGCTGGTCGGGTTCAAGCAGCAGTGGGGCAGCGAGGAGCAGCGCATCGTGACTCTGCGCTCCCCGGGCCGGTCGTCCCCGACCCAAGCCGAGGCGGATCGGCTGCTCAACGAGGTCACGCAGCTCCTGGTCGACGACTCGGTGCCCGACGAGATCACCACACGGGCGGGGGAGCTGCTGTACCGCTACTTCTGTTAGGACACGTCCCGAAGCAGCCGGGTGGGATTGTTCCTGTACGCGTCGTGGGACACCCACCCGGCTGCTCGGCGACGACCTCGTTCCCGAGCACCGCGGGGTGGGCAGGGCGGAGGGGCACGGCGGGCCGTCACCGGTCGCGGTCGACGCACCCGGCCATGACGAACTCCGGTCGCCGCCAGCTGCTGCCCGGACCGCCCACGACCGGTTCCCGGCCACCCGGCACGGGGCCGTTCCACCCCGTGCTCGTGGTCCCGCCGGTGTCGTGCTCGTCTACTCCGCCGCTCCCGCAGCGCCGACGGAGGCGTGCTCCGGCGTCGTGCGCCCTGCGCCGTGCCGCAACCGGCCCCGCATCGCGTGGAGCACCCTGTGGCCACCCAACCCGCGCCGTGCCAGGTCGTAGCCGGCCCGCACCACCAGGGACGGCAGCAGCTCGACGGGGGCCGGGTAGCGGAACGGGGTTCCACCCCACCGCACCTTGAACTCGTCGGGCCCGGGCAGGTCCTTGCGTTCACCCTCGCCGTCCAGCAGGACCGACAGCGCCGCCGGGGAGAGCCCACCGAAGTCGAACCAGCGGAAACCCCGGGACTTGGCCCACCTGAGCGCCTCCCACACCACGGCCGAGGGGAAGTGGAGGCGAGCCGCGCGCTCGGTGCGCTCGAACCCCATGATGCGCATCTTGAACGTGTCGCTGCAGAACGTGAAGAGCTGGGTGGCCAGAGGTTCGCCGTCGAGCTCACCGACGAACAGCACCGCCAGCCCCGCCGACGAGAGCTCCTGGTACAGGGTGCGCAGGTAGTCCTCGGGCAGCGGTTCGAAGCCCTGGTAGGCGGCGGTGTGCGCGAGCAGCCGCGCCAGGAGCGGTATGTCCTGTTCCCCGCCGAGCCGGACCTGGACACCCTGGGACGCCCACTTGCCGTTCCTGGTCCACCGGCGCAGCTTCGAACTCAGCATGTGCCGCAGCTGGGTCTCGCTGAGACCGAGGTCCAGGCGGATGGAGCCGATCGGTGCGATCCCGGCGTCGGACGGGCGGAAACCTCGCTCACGCAGGTGGTCCCCGATGTCGTCCCCGCCTTCGGGCGGCTGGACGAACAGTCCGCGGAACCGCTTCCGGCACAGCTCCTCCAGCGCCACGCTGAGAGCGCGGCACACCTCGGCCCGATCAGGCCTCGAAGCGACCACCGGGCCGTAGGGCACGTAACCGACGGGCCCCAGCACGGACAGGCGGCGTTGCAGGATCTGGGCCCCGCCCACCAGGGTGGAACCGTGGTAGGCGAGGACGTACAGGGGGGTGAAGCCCGCCTGGGCGCGCACTCGTGCCCAGGCGGGGAGCTGGGCCACGTCGGAGCCCGGGGTACCGGTGACCAACCGTTCCCACGCGGTCAGCGCCTCCGGATCCGGTTCGTCGGACGCCACGATCGAGATCGGTCCCTCCACCCACCTGGTAACCGGCACGGTTCACTCCGTTGTTTCTCGCGGAACGTGACTTCGGGAACCGCCCGCCACGGCCGGTGCCCGGCGGGCCACGGTCCGGCACGTGTGCGACGTGTTCGCGGGCGGACCTCGTCGATGCTCGGACAGCACCTGGCCTGTCGCACGGCCCGACGCGCCCGTCACCAGGTGGTGCACCTCTTCGGTCGACCCGATTCCCGCGTCGGGAGGACCCACGGCTAGGCAGCAGATCAGGTCCTCCCGCGGTGGCGACGAGGAACGGGGTGGCCCGCAGGACGGTCGACCGCCGGGGCGGTACGGGCTGCGGGATGTCCAAACCACGCCTCGGTCAGCTCGGCTCGGACAGGTTGTCCGCCGTACGC
>DATCJU010000067.1:0-13743 GCA_036562635.1 Pseudonocardiaceae bacterium | reverse complement strand
CTACCTGGCGATGGCCAACAGCGGCCCGAACACCAACGGCAGCCAGTTCTTCATCGTCTACGGCAACGCCCAGCTGCCGCCGAACTACACCGTGTTCGGCACGGTCGGCGAGGAGGGCCTGAAGGTCGTCGACGAGGTGGCCCGCGCCGGGGTCGAGCCCGGTGAGTACGGTGGTGCGGAGGACGGCGCTCCCCTCACCGAGGTGCGGATCACCAAGGCCGTCGTCGGCTGACCCGAACACCCCTGTGACCGCCCGGCCGGGTGGGTGCCACTGCCACGGCGCTCACCCGGCCGGAGTCGTCTCCCGCATTCCCTGCGGCACGCGCGGACCCGTGGAACGCACAGGCCCGGTTGCAGGAGGGGGCCGTCCCCGCGACGGCCCCGGAAGGAGCCTCAAGTCAAGGATCGCGTCAGGACGCCGAGGTGACCCGGTAGACGTCGTAGACGCCCTCGACGTTGCGCACGGCCTTGAGTACGTGCCCCAGGTGCTTGGGGTCGCCCATCTCGAAGGTGAACCGGCTCACGGCCACCCGGTCGCGCGAGGTGGTGACCGAGGCGGACAGGATGTTCACCTTCTCGTCGGCCAGCACCTTGGTGATGTCCGACAGCAGGCGGTGTCGGTCCAGCGCCTCCACCTGGATGGCCACCAGGAACACCGATGACGCCGACGGCGCCCACTCCACCTCGACCAGCCGCTCCGGGGTGGCCCGCAGTTGGTCGGCGTTGGTGCAGTCGGTGCGGTGCACGCTCACCCCGCCGCCGCGGGTGACGAAACCGAGGATCTCGTCACCGGGGACGGGTGTGCAGCAACGGGCCAGCTTGACCCACACGTCGCTGGTGCCCTTGACCACCACACCGGCGTCTCCGATGTTGCGGCGGCGCCGCACCGTGGAGGGGGTGGACCGTTCCGCCAGCTCCTCCTCGGCGTGCTCCTCCCCGCCCAGCACGGCCACCCAGCGCTGCACCACGTGCCGTGCGGAGAGGTGCCCCTCCCCCACCGCCGCGTACAGGGTGCTGACGTCCGGGTAACGCAGTTCCCGGGCCAGGGCGGCCACCGAGTCGGCGGAGACCAGGCGCTGCAGCGGGAGACCGATCCGCCGCACCTCCCGGGCGATGGCCTCCTTACCCGCCTCGATCGCCTCCTCGCGGCGTTCCTTGGCGAACCAGTGCTTGATCTTGGCCTTGGCCCGCGGCGAGGCGACGAAGGAGAGCCAGTCCCGACTGGGTCCGGCGCCCTCGGCCTTGGAGGTGAAGATCTCGACGACCTCACCGTTCTCCAGCTTGCGCTCCAGCGCCACCAGCCGGCCGTTGACCCGGGCGCCGATGCACCGGTGTCCGACCTCGGTGTGCACCGCGTAGGCGAAGTCCACCGGCGTGGATCCCGCGGGCAGCGTGATGACATCACCCTTGGGGGTGAAGACGAAGATCTCCCGGGTGGCCAGGTCGTAGCGCAGCGACTCCAGGAACTCCCCCGGGTCGGCCGCCTCCCGCTGCCAGTCGAGCAGCTGCCGCATCCAGGCCATCTCGTCGATCTCGACGGTCTGCCCCTTATGGGTGCCCTTGGTCTCCTTGTACCGCCAGTGCGCGGCGATGCCGTACTCGGCGGTGCGGTGCATCTCGTGGGTGCGGATCTGCACCTCGAGCGGCTTGCCGTCCGGCCCGATCACCGTGGTGTGCAGCGACTGGTACACCCCGAACCGCGGCTGGGCGATGTAGTCCTTGAACCGCCCCGGCATCGGCTGCCACAGGGCGTGGACCACGCCCATCGCCGCGTAGCAGTCCCGCACCTCGTCGACCAGGATCCGCACCCCGACCAGGTCATGGATGTCGTCGAAGTCCCGGCCCCGCACGATCATCTTCTGGTGGATCGAGTAGTAGTGCTTGGGCCGACCCTCGACCTTGGCGTTGATCTTGGCCTCGTCCAGCTGCTTGGACAGCTCGGCCAGCACCCGCCGCAGGTAGGTGTCCCGTGAGGGGGCACGCTTGGCCACCAGCCGGACGATCTCGTCGTACTTCTTCGGCTGCAGGATGGCGAACGCCAGGTCCTCCAGCTCCCACTTGACCGTGGCCATCCCCAGCCGGTGGGCCAGCGGCGCCAGCACCTCCAGGGTCTCCCGCGCCTTGCGGGCCTGTTTCTCCGGCGGCAGGAAGCGCATGGTGCGCATGTTGTGCAACCGGTCCGCCAGCTTGATCACCAGGACCCGTGGGTCCCTGGCCATGGCGATGACCATCTTGCGGATGGTCTCGGCCTCGGCGGCCGGTCCCAGCTTCACCTTGTCCAGCTTGGTGACCCCGTCGACCAGATGGGCCACCTCGTCACCGAAGTCCTCGCGCAGCCGCTCCAGCGAGTAGTCGGTGTCCTCGATCGTGTCGTGCAGCAGGGCGGCCACCAGGGTGGTGGTGTCCATCCCCAGCTCGGCGAGGATCGTCGCCACGGCGAGCGGGTGGGTGATGTAGGGGTCGCCGGACTTGCGGAGCTGTCCGCGGTGCTTCTCCTCGGCAACGTCGTAGGCACGCTGCAGCAGGGCCAGATCGGCCTTGGGGTGCAGCTCCCGGTGCACCGCGGCCAGTGGCTCCAACACCTGCTTGACCGGAGCGGCCCGCTGCGCGGTGATCCTCCTGGCCAGTCTGGCCCGGACACGGCGCGTGGCCGATGGCTGGCGCGCAGGCCCGGTCTGCGTCGTCATGACGGGTTCGACGTCCTGGCTCACCGCACGCTCCCGGCTGACGGGGGTTAGCGCCCGGAAAACCGGGCTGCCTGTCGACCTCCGAGCCACTGCTGCGGCCCGGATATCGAGGATAACCCTCCGAGAGGTGGGGGCGACCGGCGGTGTGTCCTCGCCCGGGAGCGGACGGCAGGCCGAACACGCAGGTGCGCCGGTCGCCCGCTCCGGGGACGACCGGCGCACCGCGGTCGGTTCAGAAGGAGAACAACGTGTCCACGCGTTCGGGTGCCAGGCGCTCCCGCCCACCGAGGGCGAGCAGCTCCAGCACCACGGCCACCCCGGTCACCTGGGCTCCCGCGTGTCGCACCAGCTCGCAGGTGGCGGCCACGGTGCCCCCGGTCGCCAGTACGTCATCGACCACCAGCACCCGCTGACCGGCCTCGATGGTGTCCGCGGGGAGCTCCAGCGTGGCCGTGCCGTACTCCAGGGTGTACTCCACCCGATGCGCCACCACCGGGAGCTTGCCGGGCTTGCGGATACCGACCACGCCCACACCGCGGGCGTAGGCCACCGCCGCCCCCAGCAGGAAGCCCCGTGCCTCCACCCCGACCACGAGATCGGCCTCGGCCGCCTGGGCGGCCAGGGTGTCGACGACGGCGCGGAAGCCGCGCGGGTCGGCGAGCACCGGGCTGATGTCGCGGAACAGCACTCCGGGCTCCGGGAAGTCCGGGATCTCCCGGATCAGGCCACGCGCGTACTCCAGATCCCCGGAGAACACGCCGGTCACCGACTCCGCCACCTCGCCTGCCATCCCGGTCACCGACCACGCTTCCCGGTCGGGCGTCCGCTCCGGCCGGTCGGTCGGCTCCGCGTGCCCCGCGGCGTGCGGGCGGGCACGCTGGCGGCGGCGGCCAGGGCCTGCTCGCGACGCAGCTCGGCCTCCAGCTCCTCCTCGGAGACGGGCAGGTCGTCCTCGTCGGCCGCCTTCCGACCCTGGCCGGCCCGGCGGGCCGCCACCCGGGCGGCCTGCTTCTGGTAGGCCGGGTCACGCAGCTTGAAGTCGACCAGCAGCGGGGTGGCCAGGCAGATCGAGGAGAGCGTGCCGGCGATCATGCCGGTCATCTGCACCAGGGCCAGGTCCTTGAGCGTGCCCACGCCGAGCAGACCCGCACCGATGACCAACAGACCCACCAGCGGCAGGACCGCGATCAGCGAGGTGTTGATGGACCGCATCAGGGTCTGGTTGACCGCCAGGTTGGCCGCCTCGGCGTAGGTGCGCCGGCTCAGGCTGAGGATGCCCCGGGTGTTCTCCTTGACCTTGTCGAACACCACGACCGTGTCGTACAGCGAGAAGCCGAGGATGGTCAGCAGGCCGATCACGGTCGCCGGGGTGACCTCGAAACCAACCCACGCGTACACACCGGCGGTGACCACGACGTCGTGCAGCAGCGCGATCATCGCGGCGAGCGCCATCCACTTCTCGAAGTACAGGGCGAGGAACAGGGTCACCAGGACCATGAACACCACCAGGGCGATCGCGGCCTGCCTGGTGATCTCCCCACCCCAGGAGGCGCTCACCGCGCTGTCGCTGATCGACGCCGCGTCCGGCTGGCCGTCGCGGCCCGGCTGGAACCGGTCGAACAGCGCGTCCTTGATCTGGGTCGTCTCCTGGGTGTTCAGCGTCTCGGTACGGACCAGGATGCTCGCGGCGTCCCCGGAACCGACGGTCTGCACCGAGGCCACCGGCTTGTCCAGGGTCTCCTCGAAGACCTTCTTCACCTCGTCGGTGTCGATGGCCTGGCCGCTGGCGCTGACCGCCGGCATCTGGATCCGGGTACCGCCCACGAAGTCAATACCCAGGTTGAACCCACGGAAGGCGATCCCGCCCAGACAGAAGACCACCAGCAAGCCGAAGGCGATGTACCACCGCTTGCGCTTGCCGACAAAGTCGATGGCCCCGTTCCCGCTGTAGAGGCGGGCGAAGAAGCCCTGCTTGCGCTCCAGCTCACCGGTCGGAGCAGCTGGGGTGCTCACCACGTCAGGCCTCCTTCACGGCCGCGGTCGAAGTGGCACGGGCGGCACGCCGTGCGGCGCCGATGCGCTGCATCGCGCCGAGACCGGACAGGCCCGGCCGGGACAGGAACTTGGACTTCGAGGCGATCGCCACCAGCGGGTGGGTGACCAGGAACACCACGATCAGGTCCAGCACGGTGGACATACCGAGGGTGAACGCGAAGCCCTTGACCTCACCGATCGCGAGCACGTACAGCACCGCGGCGGCCAGGAAGCTCACCGTGTCGGCGGACAGGATGGTGCGCCGTGCCCGCACCCAGGCCCGCGGCACCGCCGAGCGGAAGGTGCGTCCCTCGTAGACCTCGTCCTTGAGGCGTTCGAAGAACACGATGAACGAGTCCGCGGTGATACCGATCGACACCACGAAACCGGCCACACCGGCCAGGTCCAGGGTGAAGCCGACCCAGCGGCCCAGCAGCACCAGGACCGCGTAGACCACCACGCCGGACAGAGCCAGGGACAGGATGGTCAGCACGCCCAGTGCCCGGTAGTAGAACAGGCAGTAGATGGCCACGGCCAGCAGGCCGATACCACCGGCGATCAGGCCCGCCTTGAGCGAGGCCAGACCCAGGGTGGCCGAGACGGTCTCGGCGTTCGACGAGGTGAAGGACAGCGGCAGCGCACCGTACCGGAGCACGTTGGCCAGTTCCTGGGCCGCGGACTGGCTGAACTGACCGGTGATCTGGGTGGTGCCGCCCAGGATCGGCTCGTTGATCGTCGGCGCGGACACCACCTTGGTGTCCAGCACGAACGCGGCCCGCTCACCCACGTTGGCCGAGGTGAAGTCGCCCCAGATGCGGGCGCCCTCGCTCTTGAAGTCCAGCTGGACGATGAAGCCGGGGCTGTTCGGCGCGGTCACCGCGTTGGCCGAGGAGACCTCGCGGCCGGGCAGGAAGACCTTGTCGAGGATGTACTTCTCGCTGCCGTCCTCGGCGCAGGTCACCAGCGGCAGGTTCGGGTCGTCGTTGCCCATCAGCGGGTCCGTGGCGGAGCAGTCCAGCTCGGCCAGGGCCTGCTGCTGCACCATCGGGTCGGTGCTCTGCCGCAGTTCCTTCGCCTTCCGGATCTCCTCCGCGACCTCGGCGTCGACCGAACCGTCACCGGAGGGAGCCGGGGCCGGGGTGGTGTTCTCCGGCGCCGGCTGCGCGGTGGTGGTCGGGGCCTGGGCCGGCTGCTGCTCGGCCGCCGGCGCGGGCCGCCCCTGGGGCGCCGGGGAGCTGGGCTCGGCGGACGCCGGGGCGTTGGCGTCGGACGCCGGGGCGCTGGTGGGCGCCGAGCTGGGCTGTTCGCTGTTCGACGGGGCGGCCGGCGAGGTGGACGTGGACGGGGTGGTCGGCTGGTTGGGCACCGCCGCCAGCACCTTGCGGAAGTTCACCTCCGCGGTACGGCCGAGGCTCTTGGCCTGCTCACCGTCCTCACCCGGAACGGTGATGACCAGGTTGGAGCCGTCGAGCACGACCTCGGCACCGCTCACGCCCAGGCCGTTCACCCGCTGCTCGATGATGGCCTTGGCCTGGTTGAGCGCTTCCCGGGAGGGCTGCTGTCCATCGGGTGTCCGCGCGGTGAGCGTCACCCGGGTGCCCCCCTGCAGGTCGATGCCCAGCTTCGGGGTGGGTTTGCCGTCCCCGGTGAAGAACACCAACGAGTACAGCAACGCGACGATCAGGGCGAAGGCCGCCAGGTATCGCCCTGGGCGGATGTGCCCGGCCGGGGGTGCCACGGTACGTCCGTCTCCTCAAACGACATGTTGGTCCCGTACGCCTCGCTGCATGCGGGCGCCCTGCCCGCCCAGTCTGCACACTGGGCGGGCGGGGGCGCAGCGTACCGGTTGTTCTGTAAGACCCGTGTGCCCCGGGGCACGACGGGCGCTGTTCGGTCGGTTCCGCTGCGCTCAGCGGCGGGTGTTGCTCTGCTCCGTCCGCGCGCTGGTGCCGTCCTGCTCGGTCTCGGCGACCACCGTGTCGGCCTGGGAGGTCCCGGCCTCGTCGGTGGTGTCCTCGACCTCGTCGGTCTCGGTGAGGTCGGGGTCCTCCTGGACCTTCTCCCGCACCGCCGCCTTGAGCCAGGTGGTGACGACACCAGGGGCCACTTCGAGGTCGATGGTGGTGTCGGTGGTGCTCACCACGGTGCCGTACAGGCCGGAGTGGGTCATCACCCGGTCACCCGCGGTGAGCGAGTTCTGCATCTGCTGCGTCTCCTGCATGAGCCGCTTCTGCCGACGCGCGCTCAGCAGCATCGGTACGAGCAGGATCAGGAGCAGCAGGGGGAGGAACAGGGATTCCATGATTCTCGTCTCCGGTGGGACCGCTCGGTCCACCTGGTGTCGTTTCGTCCGTTCTGACTACCTACGTCTATCGAGTCTGCCAAATGCCCGGAGTGGTCTGGCACACGCTCCTCACTCGTCGAACAACGAGGGCGCCGCCAGCACCTCGTCCGGGGGCTGCAGACCCAGGTGACGCCATGCGGCCGCGGTGGCCACCCGCCCGCGCGGGGTACGGGCGAGCATGCCGATACGCACCAGGTAGGGCTCGCAGACCTCCTCCACCGTCGTGGCCTCCTCCCCGACGGCGACCGCCAGGGTGGACACCCCGACCGGACCACCGCCGAACGAGCGGACCAGCGCGTCCAGTACGGCACGGTCCAGGCGGTCCAACCCGAGTTCGTCGACGTCGTAGACCTCGAGTGCGGCCCGGGCCACCTCCCTGGTGACCGCTCCGTCCGCCCGCACCTCGGCATAGTCCCGTACCCGGCGGAGCAACCGGTTGGCGATCCGCGGGGTGCCCCGCGAGCGGCGGGCGATCTCCTCGGCCCCGTCCGGGCGCAGGTCCACCCCCAGGATCCGGGCCGACCGTCGCAACACCTGCTCCAGCTCCTCCGGCGTGTAGAACTCCATGTGCGCGGTGAAGCCGAAGCGGTCCCGCAGCGGACCGGTCAGCGCACCGGAGCGGGTGGTGGCACCGACCAGGGTGAACGGGGCGATCTCCAGCGGAATGCTGGTGGCACCCGGCCCCTTGCCGACCACCACGTCGACCCGGAAGTCCTCCATGGCCAGGTAGAGCATCTCTTCGGCCGGACGGGCGATGCGGTGGATCTCGTCGATGAACAGCACGTCCCCCTCGGCCAGGTTGGACAGCATCGCCGCGAGGTCACCGGCACGTTCCAGGGCCGGGCCGGAGGTGATCCGGATCGCGCTGCCGAGCTCGGCCGCGATGATCATCGCCAGGCTGGTCTTGCCCAGTCCCGGAGGGCCGGAGAGCAGGACGTGGTCCGGGGGGGTGCCCCGGCGGCGCGCCCCCTCCAGGACCAGCTCCAGCTGCTCCCGCACCCTGCTCTGGCCGACGAACTCCGACAACCGGTGCGGCCGGAGCGTCGACTCGACGTCCCGCTCGTGGGGCTCGGCGTGCGGGGACAACGGGGCGGGCCCGGCGGCTCCGACCGGGTCACGCCCCACGGGCGGGTCGAAGCCGGGGTCCAGCTCGGTGTGTTCCACCGGTCCATCGTGCACGTCGTCGCTCCCGTCTCTAGCGCTTGCGACCCAGCAGGGACAGCGCCCGGCGCAGCACCGTCGCGGTGTCGGGGATCCGCCCGTCCGCCGTGCCGTCGGCCAGCACGGTCTCCACCGCCTGTTCGGCCTGCTTGACCGGGAATCCCAGACCGACCAGTGCCTCGGTCACCTCGTCCCGTATCCGGGACAGCACCGAACCTCGCACGACCCCGCCGGCGTCCTCGGCCCCGCGTGCGGCCAGCGCACCCACCTTGTCCCGCAGTTCGATGATGAGCCGCTCGGCACCCTTGCGGCCGATTCCGGGCACCTGGGTGAGCACGGTGATGTTGCCGTCGGCCAGGGCCTGGCACAGTCGCTCGGGCTCCAGCACCGCCAACATGGCCATGGCCAGCCGGGGACCGATCCCGGACACCGTCTGCAGCAGCTCGAACAGTTCCCGGGCCTCGTGGTCGGTGAAGCCGTAGAGGGTGAGCGAGTCCTCCCGTACCACCAGGGTGGTGGCCAGCTGGGCCTCCTCCCCGCGACGCAGCCCGGCCAGGGTGGCCGGGGTGGCGTGCACCGCCAGCCCCACCCCTCCGACCTCGATGACGGCGTGGTCGAGCCCGATCGACAACACCCGGCCCCGTACCGAGGAGATCACCTACGCCCACCTCCGTCGTTCTCCCCGCGCGCGGCCGCGGCCAACCGGGCCCGGTAGGCACGGGCCTGTTCCTCGGCCCGGGCGCGTGCCTGGGCCAGCCGGTCCGCCATCGGGGCCCGCCACAGGTGGCACACCGCCAGCGCCAGGGCGTCGGCCGCGTCGGCGGGCCGAGGTGCCTCCCGCAACCGGAGCACCCGGGTCACCATCGCGGTGACCTGTGCCTTGTCCGCACGCCCCGATCCGGTCACCGCGGCCTTGACCTCACTGGGTGTGTGGAAGGCCACCGGCAGCCCACGACGGGCGGCCAGCAGGGCCACCACCCCACCCGCCTGCGCGGTGCCCATCACCGTGCGCACGTTGTGCTGGCTGAAGACCCGCTCGACGGCCACCACGTCCGGCCGGTACCGCTCCAGCCACTCCTCCACGGCCTCGGACAGGGCGAGCAGGCGGTGCGGGATGTCGGCGTCGACCGGGGTGCGTACCACGTCCACCGCGACGCAACGCACCGTCCGGCCGGAGCCGCCGTCGACGACGCCCAGCCCGCACCGGGTCAAACCGGGATCGACGCCCAGAACCCGCACGGCCACCATCCTCCGTCACGAACATCCGTTCGAGAAACCCTAAAGGGTGGGCGGGTTCCCGGCCGCCCGGCGTCCACGGCACGTCGCGCTCCGGTTCCGGTGACCGGCGCCAGGACCGGAGGGGACCGGTGATCACCGTGGCGCCGTCGTCGAGGAGCGGTGCAGGGGTTTCTCCATGCGCAGCAACAGCACACCGGCCGGGTCGGTGGTGGTGCCGACCCCGCGGTACCCGGCCCGTTGGTACAACCGGATGTTGTTCTCGCTGCGGTGACCGGTGACCAGCCACACCGTGCGCACCACCGGTGGGGCGGCGGACTCCACGGCGGCCAGCAGCGCCCGGCCCACACCACGCCCCTGCATGTCCGGGGCCACCGCGAGCCGGCTGACCTCCATCGACTCACCCGCGACCCGCCCACGCACCGAACCCACCAACCGGTGCCCCCACCAGGCGCCGAGGGTGAGCACCTCCGGTGCGGCGATGTCCGCCCGCACCTGCTCCAGGGTCTCCACCAACGGGGAAATCAGCAGGGTCGCGTAGCGCTGCGCCTCGACCAGGTAGGCCGCACGTTGCACGGTGAGCACCTCACCGGCGTGCTCGGGTGCGAGCGGACCGATGCGTCCCTCGCCGGGACCCCACCGTCCGTCGGGGGTCGCGGTCACGGCCCGTCGACGCCGGGGGTCCAGCTCTCCGGACCACCACTGGCGGTGAGCAGGGGCTGCCAGGTGTCGAACCCGGGAGGCGCATCCGGCTGCCACGGCCAGGCCCCGTCCGGGGTGGGCACCACCAGCTGCAACGCCGGGAACGTACCGGCGCGGTAGACCAGGAAGGCGTGCCCGAACCACTCGGGGTAGTACCGGTCGAGGACCCGCTCGAAGGTGACCCGGCACTCCTGGAGGAATCCGTCGTACAGCTGGCCGGGGGTGAACCGCTCACCGGCCCGGCACCGGTCCACGTAGGTGTCGACGACGGCCTGGGCCACCTGCGGGGCCAGACCGATCACGATCACCTCGGGAACCCCGAGCTGGCGCCAGGCACCAACGGAGAACGCGTACGGTGGCTGTCCGTCCTCCTCGGCGACGTGCACCACGGCCGCACCGTGCTCCTCGGCCGCGGCCAGCAGCTTCCGCCGCAGCTCCTCGTCCTCGGCGAGGGTCGTCATGTCACCTGCACCTTCGGTTCGTGGCTCTCCGGGCGACCGGACGCGGTGAGCACCGGCTGGGCGGTCACGAAGTCCCGGTCCACTCCCGGGTCCCACGGCCAGCGCCCCTCACCGTCGGGCACCACCAGCTGCAGCATCGGGAAGTCACCGTCCTGGTAGACCAGGTGCGCCGGCTCGAACCAGTCCCGGTACCGCTCCAGGTCGACCCGTTCGAAGCACACCGGCAGTTCCTCCAGGAAGCCGTCGTAGTGACGCCCTGGCTCGAACCGTTCCCCGGCCTGCACCCGCTCCAGGCAGCTCTCCACCAGGAGGGTCCCCAGGTCGTGCTCGACCCCCACGACGACCACCTCGGGGTGGGAGAAGCTGCGCCACGCTCCCAGCGTGTAGGTGAACGGTGGTGCCGCCTCCTCGGGGTCGAACACGGCCAACACCGCGTAGCCGGCGTCCCGGACGCGGGCCAGCAACTCGTCGTCGAGCCGGTCGTGCCGCTCCCACTCTTCATCACGCACGGCACACCTGCCCACCCGGGATGGAAGCGTGACGACCTGACACACCCTCATCCTGGACCATGCAGGCCGCACGCGGAAAGTGACGGGCGGCGTCGCCGGGGGCGCCGCCCGTCACTATGTGGACCGGATCGACCAATCTCGGTCGTCGCCTCCTCGGTCTCCTCGTCACGATCCCCGGCCACACCGTGCCGGAGCGGACGCGAGCTCAGTCGATGGACGCCAGGACCTCGTCGGAGACGTCGAAGTTCGCGTAGACGTTCTGCACGTCGTCGCAGTCCTCCAGCGCCTCGATGAGCTTGAAGACCTTCTTCGCCGCCTCGGCGTCCAGGGGGACGGTGGTGGAGGGCAGGAAGTTGGCCTCGGCGGAGTTGTAGTCGATACCGGCGTCCTGCAGGCTCTTGCGCACCGCGACCAGGTCGCTGGCCTCGCAGACCACCTCGAACTCCTCGCCGAGGTCGTTGACCTCCTCCGCACCGGCGTCCAGGACCGCCGCCAGCACGTCGTCTTCGGACAGACCGTTCTTGGGCAGCAGCACGACGCCCTTGCGGTTGAACAGGTAGGACACCGAGCCGGCGTCCGCCATCGAGCCACCGTTACGGGTCATCGCGGTCCGCACCTCGCTGGCCGCCCGGTTGCGGTTGTCGGTGAGGCACTCGATCAGCAGGGCGACACCGTTCGGGCCGTAGCCCTCGTACATGATCGTCTGGTAGTCGGCGCCGCCCGCCTCCTGACCGGAACCGCGCTTGATGGCACGGTTGATGTTGTCCAGCGGGACGGAGTTCTTCCGCGCCTTCTGGATGGCGTCGTACAGGGTCGGGTTGGCGTCCGGGTCACCCCCGCCGGTGCGCGCGGCAACCTCGATGTTCTTGATCAGCTTGGCGAACAGCTTGCCGCGCTTGGCGTCGAGGACGGCCTTCTTGTGCTTGGTGGTGGCCCACTTCGAGTGGCCAGCCATCTTCCCTCCAGGTGTTGCGTGTCGTGCCCGTCCCCCCGTCCCCGGAGCGGGCTCTTCCCGCTTGTGGGCCAGCCGGGCTCAGGCGGCTCGCACGGTCTCCACGAAGAGACGGTGCACGCGGCCGTCACCGGTCAGCTCCGGGTGGAACGAGGTGGCCAGCGCCTGCCCCTGCCGAACCGCGACGATCCTACCCGCGGCCGCCCCCGCCGCCGGATGATCGGGAACGGTGGCGAGCACGTCCACACCCGCACCGACCGACTCCACCCAGGGGGCGCGGATGAACACCGCACGAAGCGGTCCGCCGTCCAGTCCTGCCACGTCCAAGTCGGCCTCGAAGGAGTCCACCTGGCGACCGAAGGCGTTGCGGCGCACCACCATGTCGATGGCACCGAGGCTGTGCTGGTCCGGACGGCCGTCGAGGACCTTGCTGGCCAGCAGGATCATTCCCGCACAGGACCCGTAGACGGGCATGCCGGCGGCCACCCGCTCACGCAGCGGCTCCAGTAGCTCGAAGGTCTCCAGCAGTCGGCTCATCGTCGTGGACTCACCGCCGGGCAGCACCAGCCCG
Source organism: Pseudonocardiaceae bacterium (assembly GCA_036562635.1). GTDB lineage: Bacteria > Actinomycetota > Actinomycetes > Mycobacteriales > Pseudonocardiaceae > DATCJU01. Next base: position 1,086 of record DATCJU010000067.1, on the reverse strand, counting down.
TGGACCTCCGCCAGTTCCTCGGGCCGACGCACCGGGCGGGCCAGCACGTCGCACTCGGCGAGTGCGATGAGATGCTCGCGAACGTCGCCCTGCAGGGCGAGCACGCCGACGACGGGCTGGGCGTGGGACACGGCTTGGCCTCCGGTTGTTCTTGCTGGTTGTTCCCCCATCAGCGTACGGGGCGACACGGTGGTCACCGTCGGCCGCCACCCGGTTCCGGGAGCGCGCACCGGGTGCCGTCGAGGAGCGGGGACGGCGGCACGCGGCGACGGGTTCACCACGCGTCCGGGAAGTCGGTCGCCGAGCGACGGGCGGAGGGGTCCTCGTCGACGTCAGGGCACACCGGCCAGACGGAGCAGGGCGGTGGTGGCGGCGGCCAGGACGACCACGACGACGAAGGGCAGGCGCCGCCAGGCCGCCACGGCACCCACGAGCACCCCGGCCGGTCGGGCCCATCCGGCGAATCCGCCGGCCTCGGTGAGGGCCTGGGTGGCGACCAACGCCGCCAGCAGCGTGGTGGCCGCGATCGTGATGATCCGCTGCATGCGCTCGGAGACGGTGATCCGGTCGCGCAGCAGCGGCCCGGCGATGCGGAGTGCGAAGGTGCCCGCGGCCAGAACCAGCACGGCTGCGACGGTCATCGTCCCTCCCCGGTGGCACGGCCGACAGGTACACGGTCGGAGCGGGACGGCCAGGCGGCCGCCACGCCCAGCAGCGCGAGCAGAACCGGAAGACCGGCCGGGAGCAGCGGTGTCGTCACCAGGGCGACCACCGCCCCGGTGACCGCCGCGCGCAATGCCGGAATGTCACGCAGCGACGGCAGCAGCAGGGCCAGCAGGGCTGCGGGGAACGCCGCGTCCAGGCCGAACGCGCCCGGGTCCCCCAGGGCCTCCCCGAGAAGGGCGCCCAGCAGCACCGCGGGATTCCAGGCGGCGAACAGGAGGATCCCGGACGCCCAGTAGGCGGCCCTGGCGCGAGCGGGGTCGCGTTGGGCCAGGGCGAAGGCCACCGACTCGTCGATCATCACGTGGGCGCCGACCATTCGCGCCAGCCAGTTGCGCCCGAGCAGGTCGGCGACCGCCAGAC
>DATCJU010000060.1:0-10614 GCA_036562635.1 Pseudonocardiaceae bacterium | reverse complement strand
ACTCGGGGATGTCGCCGCGCACCACGGCGTGCGCCCCCAGCACGCTGCCCCGGCCGACCCGGGTGCCGCGCAACACGGTGACCTTGGTACCCAGCCAGCAGTCCGGGCCGATCCGCACCGGTGACTTGACGATGCCCTGGTCCTTGATGGGGCGGTTGATGTCCGTGGTGACGTGGTCGAAGTCGCAGATGTAGACCCAGTCGGCGACCAGGGTGGCCGCGCCGATCTCCACGTCCAGGTAGCAGTTGACGGTGTTGTCCTTGCCGAACACCACCTTGTCCCCGATGCGCAACGAGCCCTCGTGGCAGCGGATGGCGTTGCCGTCCCCGATGTGCACCCAGCGGCCGATCTCCAACCGGCCGTAGCCGGGCCGGCAGTGGATCTCCACGTTCCTGCCGAGGAACACCATGCCGCGCAGCACCACGTGCGGGTTGGCCAGTCGAAACTTCAGCAGCCGCCAGTACCGCACCAGGTACCAGGGGGTGAAGGCGCGGTTCCGCCACACCCAGCGCAGCGACTCGACGGTCAGGAACCTCGCCTGCCGGGGGTCCCGCCGCGCCTGCCGCCAGGCCTGCCAGCGGGTGATCACGGGTGCGCCCCACATGCTCGTCATGGCGATGCAGCCTAGGCACCGGCACTGGGCGGCCGGCCACGGGCTCGCCGTTCCCCACGCCGAGGGACCGTGGGCGCCGTCGGCTGACACGGTGTGCTCCTTCGATCCTCCGGGCGGGCTAGTCTCACTCGCCGGATCGAAGGAGGTTGTTGGTGGCTCCCATCCCGCTGGTGATCGACACGGACCCCGGGATCGACGACGCGTTCGCCCTCGCCCTGGCCGTGGCCAGTCCCGAGGTCGACCTGCGCGCGGTGACCACGGTGTTCGGCAACGTCGACCTGGCGACGACCACGCACAACGCCCTGCGCCTGCTGACCCTGTTCGGGCGCGGGGACGTCCCGGTCGGCGCCGGCGCGGAACGCCCGCTGGTGTACCCGCAGCCGCACCGGGCACCGCACGTGCACGGCGCGGACGGCCTGGGTGGGCGGTCCGGGATGCTGCCGGAACCGTGCCGCGGTGCGGACCGGCGCGGGGCGGTGGAGCTGCTCGCCGACGTGCTGCGGCAGGCGGAACGGCCGGTGACGATCGCCCCGATCGGACCGTTGACCAACATCGCGCTGCTGCTGGCGAGCTTCCCGGAGCTGCGCCCGCGGATCGAGCGCCTGGTGGTGATGGGTGGCGCGGTCGGGGGCGGCAACGTGACCGCCGCGGCCGAGTTCAACGTCTGGAGCGATCCGGAGGCCGCCCGGCGGGTCCTGGTCGAGGAGGACGTACCGGTGACGCTGGTGCCGATGGACCTGACCTACCGGTGTGCGGTCGACGGAGCGTGGCTGGACACCCTGGCCGGTTCCGGTCCGGTGGGTGCCGCACTGGTCGGGATGACCGCGCCCTACCGGGCCCGCTACGCCGAGACGCTGGGCCGGGACGCCCTGGTGCTGCACGACGCGGTCGCGCTGGTCGAGGCGATCCGGCCGGGCACGCTGCGCTGCGAGCGGATGGTGGTCGAGGTCGAGTGCGGGTCCGGCCCGGCACGCGGCATGGTGGTCGCCGACCGGCGGCGGGCCGCGTCGCACCGGGTGGGCCGGGAGATCGACGTGGCGGTGGACGCGGACCTGGACGCGCTGTGTGCGTTCCTGCTGGAGCGTCTGTCCGGTGTCCCGGCACCCGGGGAGGGTGAGCACGCCGCGGGCTGACCTGCCGCCTGGGCCCGGAGCAGGCGGGAATCCTTCGTGAGGCGGATTCACATTTCTCGGACCGGCAGCTACCGTCCGGCCCATATCGCGTGACGCACGTCACTCACCCCTGCGCACGAAGGGCTGCCCACCATGACCAGGACCCTTCCCCGCCTGCTCCCCGCGGCGGCGGCGTTACTCACCGCCCTCGCGACCGCACTCGCCCTACCCGGCACCGGCGACGCCAGTCCCAACGCCGGCACCACCACCGTCCAACCCCTCCCGCCCGAACTGGAACAGATCCGTCAGGCCGAGGCCGTCGCACTGTACGGCAGCCCCGAGATCCGGCCCCTGGACCAGCGGAAGACCTCCATCGCCACCCTCGGCGACAGCGAGATCTCCGGCGAGGGACAGGGCCCCTACGAGCGGGGCACCAACGGTGACGACGACGGCGACGGAGACCAGAACTGGTGCCACCGGGCCCTGCACGCCGCCGTGCACCGCACCAGCATCCCCGTGGACGAGACCTACAACCTGGCCTGCTCCGGCGGACGCAGCGCGAACCTGATCCAGGGCAGCGGCGCCCGCCAGTGGGACGAGCTCAACCAGGGCGACTACCTGGCCATCAAGGCCCGCAACACCCACGTGAAGCTGGTGTGGATCGTGGTGGGCGCCAACGACCCGGGCGGTCTGGAGTTCGGCCCGCTGGCCACCGACTGCGCCATCAGCCGGATCTTCTTCCTCGGCGAGTGCTGGCGGAAGTACTCCAACCAGATCCAGGCCCGGGTGGACGTGTCCTCCGCCGAGGCGGAGAAGGCGATCACCAGCGTGAAGCGGACCATGGCCGAAGCCGGCTACCAGCCCTCGGACTACGAGCTGGTGGTGATGAGCTACCCCAGCCCGGTCAGCCCGGACGTGGAGGACAACCCCAACTTCCCCGGCTGGTACAACGGCGGCTGCCTCTTCTACCTGCGGGACGCCGCGTTCGGCAGGAACAAGGTCGTGCCGCTGTTCGAACAGAGCATCCGACGGGCCGCCCTGGCCGCCGGGGCCCGCTACCTGGACGCCAGCCGGCTGTTCCACGGCCACGAGCCCTGCACCGACAACACCTGGGTCAGCGGGATCACCTACGACGGCAGCAACCCGCTCGACCCCAACGCCTGGCGGCAGTCGGCACACCCGAACGCCCGCGGGCACGGTGCGTTCGCGTCCTGCATGACGCAGTTCTACGCGCACCCCACCTGGAACATCGCCACCTGTGTGGACCCGGCCAGCACCGGGACCGCGCAGCTCTACCCCGGCTCGATGGAGTTCCGGCAGCTGCGCAACGCCGCCTCCGGGCTGTGCGTGGACTCCGAGGGCTACTCCACCCGTAACGGCTACCGGCTGTTGCAGTACACCTGCCACGGTGGCGGCAACCAGGGCTGGTGGTACGACCAGACCCTGCGCTCGCTGCACATCGAGCTGACCCACGACCGGTGCGCGGACGTCTCCGGTGGGGTGGCCGCCGGGCGGCCGCTGATCGTCTACGACTGCCACGGCGGCTCGAACCAGAAGTTCGTGCTGGACGGCGGCCTGATCCGCTCGGCGGCCCAGCCCGACCTGTGCGTGGCGGCGCCGAACACCGACAACGGCGCCCCGCTCACGCTGGCCACCTGCGACCCCGACGACGCCCGGCAGCACTGGATCGCCGAGGAGCAGACCGGGACGCGGGGCTTCGGCTACGACGACTGGATCCCCTCCAGCGCCTACTGATCCCGGCCGCGACCTGCCCGGCCCGGCCCACCTCTCCGCCCGGTGGGTCGGGCCGGAGCGGGTCAGGCGGGCCGGCGCTCGTGCAGTCGGCCGACCCGACCCTGCCACCAGGCGACCAGCACGAACGCGACACTGATCAACAGGGCCCAGGCCACCGCCTTGGCCGGGGACACGGGACGCCACACCTCCAGCTGGTGCGGGTAGTACCAGGCACCGAAGAACGTGGCGATGTTCTCGGCGAGCCACAGGAAGACACCGATCAGACCGAAGGCCAGCGCGAGTGGCATCCGGTGCCGGCGTGCCCCGACGGTGAAGTGCACTGTGGCCGTGCCGGTGACCAGGACCAGCAGCGCGGCGAGCGGAACACGCAGGTCGGGCAGCCAGTGGTGGGTGAAGAAGTTCAGGTAGACGGCGCCCGCCACCAGCGCGGTCGGCAGCAGCCGGAACCCGGACAGCCGGAGTCGGAGCAGCGACCATGCCCGACACACGTAACTGGCCACCGCCGCGTAGAGGAAACCGCTGTACAGCGGGACGCCACCGATCTTGGTCAGCGCCGGCTCCGGATAGTGCCACGAGCCGAGCCGCACCTTGACCAGCTCGAACACCAGCCCGACCACGTGGAAGACGGCGATGACGACCAGATCCCGGGACCGCTCCAGCCCGGCCGCCCAGAACAGCGCGGTGACGGCCAGCCCGTAGAGCAGCAGCAGGTCGTAGCGGGCCAGCGGGACGGGCAGCACGGTGGAGAGGGCGAGCCCGGCGAAGATCGCCACCGCGAACGCGCAGCACCGCGCCTCCGCCCAGGCGAAACGGACGAGTTGGGCCAGCAGCTCCCGGAGCGGGTACGGCATCGCGCAACGGAGGGGCACGTCCGGTGGACGCGAACGGGTGACGTTCCGTTGCCCCGGGTGGGAGAGGGCACATCCTCCCCGGCGGCGGGGTATTTCGATCGCGTCCCCTCGGGGGACGTGCCAGGCTGACCACCGTCGTTCGGCCGGGAGGTACGCGTGGCGGAGCGCATGGTGCAGGTGGGGGACGTACAGCTGTGGACCGAGGAGCTCGGTGACCCCACCGCTCCCCCGCTGTTGCTGATCATGGGGGCCAACACCTCGGCGATGGGCTGGCCGGACGAGCTGGTGACGCTGCTGGTGGACGGCGGACTCCGGGTGATCCGCTACGACCACCGCGACACCGGTCGGTCCACCCGCCGGGACTTCGCCGCGCACCCGTACTCAGTGGCCGATCTGGCCGAGGACGCACTGGGAGTGCTGGACGCGTACGGCATCGAGGCCGCACACGTGCTGGGGCTGTCGTTGGGCGGCACGATCGGGCAGTTGCTGGCGCTGGACCACCGGGAGCGGCTGCTCACCCTGACCGTGACCATGACCTGTGCCCTGGACGTGGACTTCGCCGGGAACTGGATGCGGGCACTGGCCGGTGAGCCGTCGCCGGACGACCTGCCCACCCCGGAGCCGGCCGTGGTGCGTGCGGTGACGGCGGCCCGGGCCGAGCCGGCCACCGACCGCGAGACCGAGCTGGAGCAGCGGGTGGCGGTGTGGCGGGCACTGGCCGGTACTGCGCTCCCGTTCGACCCGGAGGAGTTCCGACGGTGGGAGGAGCGGGACATCGACCACTCCGGCACCCTGCAGCCGCCCACGGCGCACTCCCTGGCCACCCCGGTACCCCGCGAGCGGGGTGCCGAGCTGACCGGGGTCACCACGCCCACGCTGGTGATCCAGGGGATGGAGGACCCGCTCAACCCACCCCCGCACGGCCAGCACCTGGCGGACCTGATCCCCACCGCCCGCCTGGTGGAGATCCCCGGCATGGGTCACGCCCTGTCCGGGCCCGTGCACCAACCCTTCGCCGAGGCCGTGCTCACCCACGTCCACCAGTACCGGTACGGGAACCGCTGATTCCCGGGTGGCGAGTACCTCCGTCCGCGCGAACTGCCGGGAGCAGCCGGCCACGTCGGCGAGGGCCCCGGAGGGCGGGGGCGTGGTCCGGAACGGACGACCGGGGCCACCGACGCACACCGGACACACCGTCGCCGCAGGTCACGGGCAGGAGGTGCGTCCCTGGGCCAGCACGTATGCGACCGCGTGGTCCTCGACCTTGACGTAGGCCGGGGTGGGCTGGCCGATGCGGTCGTAGGTCGTCGTCCAGGCCTTGTACGGGAGTACGAAACGGACCCGGTAGCACCAGCCCGCGTCGACCCGGAAGGCATCCCAGTCCTGGTGTCTCCTGGTCCGCTCCCCGGGGGCGAGCCAGTGGGTGCGGTGGGCGGAGGCGCAGTCCGTGGCGACCGTCCCGGTAGTACCGCCCGAGCAGGTCCAGTCACGCGCCACCAGCACCGGGTACTCGCTGCCGTTCACGGTCTGGGAGCAGCCCAGCAGGCTGCACCGCAGTCGTCCGTGGGCGGCCGGATACGGCGTGAGGAGCACGACGGCGGCGAGGACCAGCGCCACGGCCACCACTCCCGCCGTGACCACGGCCCTCCTGGTCATCCGTCACCTCCGGTGCCCGCCGATGGTTCACCTCCCTACCTGCTCAGGCGCCGCACCGGTCGACACGTTGCCGTGCGGGCAGGAAGAACCTCCGTTCGGGTCACCGGATCACCCGATCGAACAGGAGGACCGTCATCCGGTGGCGTCTCCGGTGGCAGGTGGCCATCGGTCCCGCCTGCCACCGTCGGTGCTCACCGCCGACGTGCGAGCACCGCGTCACACCTCCTGACCGGCATCCTCCGGAACCGTCGGCACCGGCACGGGCCGGGAGCCGTTCCGCAGCGACTCCGCCCCGGCCACACCGACCAGGGACGTGGCCACGGCGGGGCGTACCGGGATCGGTGGCGGTTCGCCCCGCTCCACCGTGGCCCGGAACGCCTGGAGCACCGGCACCTGGTTTGCCGCCCGGCCCGAGGGACGGGGCACCACCCCACGGGGCGAGTGACGCCCCGGGCCGTGTCACGGGGCGGGTGCACCGGAACCCGTCGGTCCGGTTTCCTCCCGAGGACGAGTCCCGCCGGTGGGACGGTCACCCGGTTCCGGGGTGCCGGAACGCCGTGCTAGGCGGAGCTGGGCAGGCCGTCGAGCTGGTCATCGGTGACCACCAGCCGGAGCGTCTGCAACCCACGGCAGGTCGAGACGTCCCCCTCCCGGAGCCACGACGGTCCGGTGTGGTCTCCGCCGTGGCGGAGTGCCAGGCACGAGCAGGTGCAGTCGTAGAAGGTCTCCGGGTCGGCGGTGCGACAGCGGACGGTGCACCGCTGACCCTTGACGAACTGCAGCCGGACGTCGACCGCACCGAACTCCCGGGCCAGGAGTGGCACCAGGCGGGGCAGGTACCGGCGGGTCAGCCAGAACGCACCGTCCAGGACGCGCAGACGTACCTGTGAGCCGAACGCGCTCCGCAACAGAGCCAGGGATTCGGCCTGTGTGGAGGGCAGCCACACCCGGAGCCGCGGGCGATCGACCCACCGCTTGACCGAAGGACGACGGGACAACGCAGCCGAGGGGCTCATGCCACGGAGTGTGATGAAGTTTTCACATTCCGTACCAGACGGCGATCAGGTGCCCGGCCGACGGGGCACGTCCCACGCCTCCGAGCCGCCGAGTGGTGTGTGGCGTGCTCGGCGGCCGGGGCACCGACCGACGGCGTAGTGACCACCCCGACGGGGTCGTCGGGATCCCGGAACCACCGGTTGGCAGGAACGCGCAGGTCCGGGAAACGGCGCCACCGTCCCTCCCGTCGCCGGGGCGGCCCGGCGTCTCGCCGACATCCGGTGCCGGAGCGAACCGGGCCCGAGACGGGCGCTTCGCCGCCCTGGAGCAGCCCGAGCGGTTCGTGCACGACGCGCGGTCCTGCTCCCGCCCGGTGCGGTGAGGCGACAGCGGCCGCCGGACGGGCCCGCGCTCGTGATCACGGACTAGCGTGCCGGGCATGACCGCGGACGGCTGGCCGACCGACACCCGGATCTCTTACGACACGGTCGCAGCCGCCCATGCCGACCGGGTACGTGACGCCATCGCGGACAACCCGTACCCGAAGGCGGCGCTGACGGTGTTCGCCGACCTGGTGCGGGGCACCGGCGGCGCCCGGTGGTGGACGTGGGGTGCGGGCCGGGGCACGTCACGGCCCGCCCGAACGGGCTGGGCGTCGACGCCCTCGGGGTCGACCTCTCACCCAGGATGACCGAGGTGGCCCGTTGTGACCACCTGGGGTTGCGCTTCGAGGTGGGTTCGATGACGGACCTGGACCTCGCCGACGCCTCGGTGGCCGGGCTGCTCGCCCGGTGGTCGTTGATCCACGTCCCCGACGAGGAGGTTCCCCCGGTCCTCGGACACTTCCGGCGGGTCCTGTGCCCGGGCGGGCCGTTGTTGCTCGGCTTCCACGTCGGAGACGGCTCACGGCTCACGGCGGAGGGCTACGGTGGCCATCCGATGCGGGTCCACGTCCCCCGCCGCCGCCCCGAACGGATGGCGGCCCGGCTCCGGGATGCCGGGTTCACGGTCGAGGCGCACCTGCCGCTCGATCCGGACGCGGACGTGCCCCAGGCGCTCCTGTTCGCCCGGCGCCGGCCCTGGGACGGTGCGGGCTCCCGGACCCGTTCCCGTGACGGACCCTCGTGTCCGCTCAGGACCGTCCGTTGACGCGGTTGCCGGTCCGGCTGTGGTCGGTTGTCGGGGCATCCGTGTCACCGCGCCGCGGTGTCCCCGGCTGCCCCTCGGGGCTCCTACGCCTCTCCCCCGACGGTGTCGCGGCCGATGCGCGTGTGGTGGTCGACGATGCGGGTCAGCAGGCGGACCAGCTCGTCACGTTCGGCGGGGGCGAGCGGCGCGCACAGGGCTTCCTGGATCTCGGCCAGCACCTCGTCGAGGTGTTCGAGCCGCCGCATCCCGGCCGGGGTGATGGTGATGACGTTCCGCCGGCGGTCGACCGGATCCGGGGAACGCTCGACCAGGTTCTCGGCGGCCAGCTCGTTCAGGGCGGCGACGACGTCGCTGCGGTCGATGCCGGTGCGGCGACCGAGGGCGGCCTGGCTGGCGGGGCCGAACTCCACCAGGGCGGCCAACAGCCGGTAGTGGTAGCCCCGGGCTCCGGCGGCGGCGAACCGCTCGGCCACCAGGCGGTGGCTGTACACGGAGGCCTGGTTGATTAGCCAGCTCGGGGCCTGTGTCAGCCGGGTGGGCTGCCCGTGCTCGGCCGTCGTCATGGCACCCAGTCTACGACTTGTTGGGGCAACCAACGTTCTGCCTATCATTGGCGCAACCAACATTGGTTGATCCAACGATCGGAGGGTGTCATGTTCCGGAACGACCACCAGGAGTTGACCAACCTCGTGGCCCGACTCCGGCTGATGCTGGACGAGAAGCGCTTCGAACAGGCGCGGTCCGTGTTCACCGAGGACGCCTCGGTCCGCACCGCCGGCGGCGAGGCACGAGGGATCGACGCCCTCGTCACCCAGGCACGCCGCACCCACCGGGCCGACACGTCGATCCAGAGCTTCGTGGCCAACCCACTCGTCACGGTCGCCGGCGACACGGCCACCATCGCGGCCAACCTGCTCCTGGTCTTCGCCCGACCGGACGAACGGCGCCTGATCGGCGAGCGCTACCACCTGACCGCGGCCCGCACCCCCGAGGGATGGCGGATCTCCCACGTGGAGAGCGAACTGCTCTGGGAGAGCACCCTCGCCTGAGAGCCGGGTCGGCGACACCGGTGCCCCGACCCGGCATCACCCCTCGGTCGCCCCCGTTCCGACGGTGCCACACCCTGCGGACGCGACACGGAAACCACGGGTCCGCAGCACAGGACACCCAGCACCCGACATCGGCGATTTCGCCCCCGACAGGCCCGGGTGTGGCACCGGATGCGCGCCGATGTCACGTCGGCGCCGTCCGCGCATTCCACCGGAAGATGCCGCCGACGGGCACATCACCCGCACGGCGGCATCTCCACCGCGACAACGAACCGATCCACCCGAAGAACAGGGATCCCGCGTGCACGTCGGGCGCGGAACACCCCCAAAGGCTGCGGCACATGACCACAGCAACGTTCCGCGCCCGACGCTCACCCCAGTGCGGAAATCACGTGTTGTAGGTGTACAGATAGGCGTTGATCGAGCTGCCCTTGCGCCAGGGGGAACTGAAGGATCTCGACTCCCCGGCCGGACAGGCCGCCGGACTGTAGTACGTGTAGTTGTCCGGGTAGGTGGCCTTCACCCTGGCGCACTTGCCGTCGGGACGGGTGTCCTTGACCCAGCCGGTGATCCGGACCTTCCCCGAGCTGCACTCGACCTGCCAGTACGCCTGCGCACCCGGCACGTCCGGGTTACGTGTCGACCCGCATCCGGCGCGGATGACGAGCTCGCCCGACTGGTCCACCTCCGCCGCGGAGACCTGGGCCCCGGTGAGCAGCACGCTGGCGAACAGAACCCCGCCGGCGACAGTAGTCGATTTCCGAAGCCATGAGTTGATTCCCATGTGCATCCCACCCCTTGAATCGACATATTTCGGCCTCGTGTGCCGGGAACACACAGAAGACCGAGCCCGACCGGCCTCTCGCTTTTCTTTGTCCTCCCCCACTCCGAATCGGGCACCGGCCCCCAATGTGCACCGCAAGTATGGAGCACAGGCAATGAAATAGTAAATACTGCCGTTCGAGTGAAGCAAAGCCAATCCGAACAGGTGAGACATCGGATCGGTTTTCACAGGCAGCAAACCGCGAGAACGACGAACGTCGATCCTTGTTCACACAATTTGTAGACACTAAAAATCAGCAGAAACGGTTCCTGGACCAATGATCACCTTTTGGTGTGAGGTCCGGTTGGACCGTTACCTCCTGCCGGGCGACCCGTCAGGAAACTGGACCCGTGATGACGTCGAGCCCGCACCTGCTGCGCCGCTGGATCGGCCTGAGCCTGCGCCGACTCCGCAAGAACGCCGGCAAGAGCAGGCCCGAGGCGGCCGCCCGCCTGGGGGTGTCCCGGGCCGCCATAGGCCACATGGAGACCGCGCGCAGCCTGCCGTCACGGGCGACGCTGGAGATCCTGCTCGGGTTCTACGGTGCACCGGACCGACTCGACGACTTCCTGCGCCTGACGGAGACGGCCCGCAAGGGACGCCGCTGGTG
>DATCJU010000051.1:0-1940 GCA_036562635.1 Pseudonocardiaceae bacterium | reverse complement strand
GTGACGGCCAGGCCCGCAGCGAGTTGCTGGCCCGCATGTACCCGCCGGAGGTGCTCCGCGCCTTCGCCGAGTTCAAGTCCCTGTTCGACCCGCAGGGGTTGCTCAACCCCGGTCGGGTGGTCGATCCGCTTCCCCTGGACCGGGATCTGCGCTGGGCGCCCCGCGGGACGGTCCCGTCGACCACGGCGTTCACCTACCCGCACGATCTCGGTGGATTCGCCGGGGCGGTGCGTCGCTGTGTGGGGGTGGGGAAGTGCCGGGACGACCGGGACAGCGGGGTGATGTGTCCGAGCTGGCGCGCCACCCGCGACGAGCGGCACTCCACCCGCGGTCGGGCACGGGTGCTGATGGAGATGCTGCACGGTGAGGTGATCACCGACGGGTGGCGTTCCACCGAGGTGCACGAAGCGCTGGACCTGTGTCTGTCCTGCCGGGGTTGCCGTTCGGACTGTCCGGTGAACGTGGACATGGCCACCTACAAGGCCGAGTTCCTGTACCACCACTACGCGGGCCGGCTGCGTCCGGCCGCCCACTACTCGATGGGGTGGCTGCCCGCCACTGCACGCCTCGCCGCCCTGGCCCCGCGGGCCGTGAACGCCCTGTTCGCCCGCCCCCGGGTAGCCGCGCTGCTCAAACGACTCGGTGGAATCGACGCCGAACGCCGGCTCCCCCGGTTCGCCACGGAGCCGTTCACCCGCTGGTTCCGTCGGCGCAGGGCCCCGGGATCATCCGGCGGGCAACGGATCCTGTTGTGGCCGGACACGTTCACCACCTTCTTCACACCGGAGGTGGGCCGGGCGGCGGTCACGGTGCTGGAAGCCGCGGGATACCGCGTGGAACTGCCTCCGGGGCCGGTCTGTTGCGGTCTGACCTGGGTGAGTACCGGTCAGCTCGGTGTTGCTCGACGGATCATGCGCCGCACCGCGCGCGTCCTGGCCCGTTATGCGGGCGAGGGCGTCACCGTGGTCGGTCTGGAACCCAGTTGTACGGCCGCGTTGCGTACCGATCTCCCCGAGCTGCTGCCCGAGGACGCGCACGCGGTACGTACGGTACGTACCTTCGCCGAGGTGGTCGCCGAGGCCGACCTGCCCGGTCTGGACGGTGAACCGCTCGACGTCGACGCCGTGGTCCAGGTGCACTGCCACCAGAGTTCGGTTCTGAGCACCACGGCGGACACCGCACTGCTGCAACGCGTGGGTGTCCGGGCTCGGATGCTGGACGGTTGTTGCGGTCTGGCTGGCAACTTCGGTTTCGAGAACGGTCACTACCGGATCTCCCAGGCGATCGCAGAGGACCGGCTCTACCCGGCGCTGCGCGACCAACCCGATGCGCTGGTGCTGGCCGACGGGTTCAGCTGTCGTACCCAGATCGCACAGGGCACCGGTCGACAAGCCCGCCACCTCGCCGAGATCCTGGCCGAGGTGCTCACCCGGACCGGCGCCGTCGGACAGTCGAACCAGCAGGAAGTTCCACGGGACGAACCGGGAGCCTGACGACCGGGGCGGAAATTCCGGGCGACGCCTCACCGCAGGGCCCGCCACATGACGGACCGTCCCGGTCCCTCGCTGGTCCTGGCCACCGAGGGTGCCCGGGCCCGGAAGGTTTCTGTGTCGGCGTCGGCAGTGCAGACGGGCCCGGACCACGACCGTGGTTCCGGCCAGACAAGGACGAGCCCGAGTTCCGGGTCGAGAGTTCGGCTGGCCGGCGGACGATCCGGCGTTGCCGGTCGGCCGGGCGCGGTCTTCCTGCCGCGGTCATTGCCTGATCCCGAATCCTCGGGTGCAGGAAGCACGAGATCGGTTCGACGCGAAGCGCCACACGCAAAAAGGAGATGGGATTGGTCACGTGGCGACCAATCCCATCTCCTTCTTGTGAAGTTGAGCGTCGGCGGTGTCCTACTCTCCCACCCCCTCCCGAGGGCAGTACCATCGGCGCTGGTG
>DATCJU010000047.1:0-3910 GCA_036562635.1 Pseudonocardiaceae bacterium | reverse complement strand
GCAGGGTGGCGAGCACCTTGGCCTGGGCGGCGGCCAGGACGGTGCCCAGGCCAAGGTCGGCCAGGGCGGCGGGGGCGCCGGCGAGGAAGAGCGCGGCGGCTTCCTGGGCGGTCAGACCGTCCAGGCGGGTGCGCCAGCCGTCGAGGAGGCGGATACCGCCGTGGGGCCCGGGTTCGGTCCACAGGGGTACACCGGCCTGCTGGAGGGCGGCGATGTCCCGGTAGATGGTGCGGACCGACACCTCGAGGGTCTCGGCGAGTTCGGCGGCGGTGGCGCGGCGCCGCTGCTGGAGGGTGAGCAGCAGGGCCACCAGTCGTCCGGCACGCACATGGGGATGCTAGTGCCGGATTGCTGACAGAACATGTCAGCAATCCGGCGCAGGCTGGGTGTATGGCTTCGTGGAGTGCGTTCGAGGCGGCGGCGCCGGAGTTGGCGGCGCGGGTGCGGCAGCGGTTCCAGGAGCACGGTCTGGCGTTGATCGCCACGCTGCGGCGGGACGGGTCACCTCGGATCAGCGGGATCGAGGTGGAGTTCGTCGGAGGCGAACTGTGGTTCGGGATGATGCCCGGCTCGCGGAAGCTGCAGGACCTGATGCGGGATCCCCGGTTGGCGTTGCACGCCGCGACGATCGACCGTGAGGTGAGGGCGGGGGACGCCAAGGTGTCCGGCCGGGGGGTGTTCGTCCCGGAGGGGCCGGAATGGGAGGAGTACGTGGCGCTGCGGACGCGGGAGATGGGTGACGCGCCGGAGTCGTGGGTGCCGATGTTCCGGGTGGACGTGGCGGAGGCGTCGTTCGTGCAGCCGGTGGTGGACCGGTTGGTGATCGAGTGGTGGCGGGAGGGTGAGCCGGTGCGGCGCGTCGAGCGCCAGTGATCTCCTGCTCGTGTTCTGCGGGGTGGGTGAGGCGGTGGGACGGGCTCCCCTCTCGCTGGGTACCCGCTGGGGAGGAACCGGAGGGAAGGGGATGCGGGTTATGGCGCATCGGAATGTGCGGCGGGACGCGTGGGTACGGCGGCTTCCCGGTGGGCCGGTGGTGGAGCAGATGCGGCGGGAGCGGCGGGAACGGGAGGAGACGGGCGAGGGTCACCTCTCCTCCCCCACCCCGACCAGGCACGCCAAGGACACCACCGACCGGGACTGGGGGTGGCTGGTGCGGCTGTCGCTGCTGGCCGCGGTGCTGGGGGTCGTCGTAGGGATGCGCCGCCGCCGGGCGCGTTGACCTCGTCCCGACACGCCGTCCCGAGCCGTTTCGGGGTGGAGGGCGGATTGTGCGCCGCCGTGGCCCGGATTCCTGCGAGGATGCGGCGGTGATCCGGGTTGATTCGGTGCACAAGCGTTATGGCCGAGGCCGCTCCGTGCTCGCCGGTGTCGACCTGACGGTGCGGCCCGGGCAGGTGGTGCTGGTCGCCGGGGCCAACGGTTCGGGCAAGTCGACGCTGCTGCGGATCGTGGCCGGGTGTGTCCGGCCGACGCGGGGGCGGGTGGTGGGACGCCCCCGACACGTCGGATACGTGCCGGACCGGTTTCCTGCCCGGCTGCGGATGCCGGTGACCGCCTATCTGCGGCACATGGCGGCCCTGCGGAGAGTCCCGGAGGGGCAGGCGGCGGCGCGGGCGGCTCTTCTCCTGGAGGACCTGGGCTTCACCGGTGAGCCGGAGGCGCCGATGGCCCAGTTGTCCAAGGGCAATGCCCAGAAGGTCGGCTTGGTCCAGGCGTTGTGCGCCCCGGTGGGGTTGCTGGTGCTCGACGAGCCCTGGTCCGGATTGGACGCCGGGGCACAGCCGGTGCTGACCGAACAGGTGCGGGCGGCGGCACAGGCGGGGGCGATGGTGCTGGTGACCGACCACACCGGTCGGGCGTGCGAGCTGCCCGGTGTGGTGGTGCGGCGCCTGGTAGGTGGGGTGCTGGTGGACGGGGACGCCGCGACGGATGCGACCGGTGCTGCGGGTGCCGGGTCGGTGGCGGTGCGGTACGTGGAGTGGGGGTGCCCGGAGGAGGCGGTTGCCGGGCTCGCCGGATTGCCGGGGGTGCTGGAGACCACGGTGGTGCCAGGTGGTGTCGGGTTACGGGTGGACGTGGAGGCCAGTGACGCGGTACTGGCCGAGGCGCTGCGGCGGGGGTGCTCGGTGCGGCGCGTGCAGCCGGTGGACGAGGTGGACGGGGCCCGGGAGGAGGTGCGTTGATGCTGGCCGTGGCCCGGTACCTGTTGGCCGACCTGTTGCGTTCGCAGTACTTCCTGGCCCCGCTGCTGCTGTACCTGGCAGCACTGGCGGTGCTGTTCGGTGGGGATCCGGGTGCCCCGCCGGGGCCGTGGGCGGCGTCTGCGCTGGTGCTCTGCCCGGTCAGCGTGTGGCTGACGATGACGGTGGTGCACTGTGAGGATCCGGTGCAGCGTTCGGTGACGGTGGCGGCCGTGGGAGGCTGGGGTCGGCTGCTGGCGGGTGTGCTGGGCGTCTGTGTGCTGGGTGACCTGCTGCTGGTGGCGGTGTCCGTGCTGTGGCCCGTGCTGAAGGGGCCGTATCCGTACGGTGCGGAGACGGTGGCGCTGGGGGTGTTGGCGCATCTGGCGTGCGCGCTGACTGGTACCGCCGTGGGGTTGCTGTGTGCCCGCCCGGTCGTCACCCGCCCCGGCTGGTCGGTGTGCCTGGCGTCGGCGCTGGTGTTGGTGGCCGTGGTGCAACCGCAGCTTCCGCCGGTCGGTTCCACGGTGGCTGCGTTGGGTGGGACGGTGGCCGCACCGATGCGGGTGGTGACGGTGGCGGTGGTGCTGGCCGTGGTGTTGCTGGGGGCGGCTGCGACGGTCCACCTGGTGGTGGCACGGCGACGGTGATCGTGGTGCGGGGGCCGTGGGCGGTTCACCCGCGTGGCTCAGGGGTGTTCTGCCCGGGATGGGTGTCCGGTGGGGGCGCGGTGACGGCCGTCCGCTCTGGGTGTGGGAGTGGTTCGGTCGAGGCGCGGCGGGGCGTGGCAGTGCATGTGGACGCGCACCGTGGTGCCGGTGGGTGAGGTGCGCACCTGGACGAGGTCGCACAGTTGGTCGACCGGCCACAGGCCACGGCCTCCCAGGTGTGCGGAGCCGGGGAGCCGGTGGCCGGCGAAGGGGTCGGAGAGCCGACCGTGGTCGCGGATCTCGCAGATCACGGTGTTGTCTTCCCGCCACAGCCGTAGCAGGCCCTGGCCGCCACCGTGGCGCAGGCTGTTGGCGGCCAGCTCGTGGGCGGACAGGGCCAGGTCCTCGCGCTGTTCGGTGGTCAGGCCCGCTGTGGTGGGGTGGCGGGCGATGGTGCGTCGTACGGCGCTGAGGGTCTGGGCGTGGAAGAGCAGCTCGTGCACCGGGGGTGTCGGTTCGGACAGGGGCTGGTCGAGGCGGGTGGTGTCCGCGCCGGTGAAGTGGATGCTGGGGTGCGGGATGCCGCCCTGCAGCAGGTAGGGGTGGCTGCGATGGGCCTCCTCCACCACCGAGGGGGGTAGTGCCGTCACGTCGTAGAGGCACAGCAGCTGCCCGGCGGGGGTCCTGTCGCACACCGTGTTGAGCAGGACCTCGTGGCGCTGGCACTCGACGAGTTCGGCGGTGCGGCGGCCGGCCCAGATCTGCTCCCCGATACCCCGCACCCGGTGGCCGGTGGCGGCGTGACGGGTGAGGAAGTACTGCCAGGCCGAGACGAAACGCCCGGGGTTGCGGCCCAGTTCGAGCATGTCGACGAAGCAGATGCGGCGGGAGTCCGTGGCGAGTGCCGCCCGCAGCATCTCGATCTTGGTGGGGTTGGTGGCGACCAGGACGGGTTCGTCGTGGGCCAGTCCGTCCTGGATGAACGGCAGGGCGCCGTCCAGGAACGCGTCGTGCCCGGTGTACAGGTACGCCCCGTGTCGGAAGGTGGGTGCGGTGGGCCGAGTGGTCGCGTTCATCTGT
>DATCJU010000034.1:0-48054 GCA_036562635.1 Pseudonocardiaceae bacterium | reverse complement strand
TGCCTGGTCGGGGCTTCGGCGTGCACAAGGGGGGCGGTGTGACGTATGCCGGTCCACGACGTGGGCACCGGCCCCGGAGGCGGCGTGCACTCCACGGGCGGGGCGGACGAGCGGGAGGTGAGGGCGGTATGCCGGGATCGGTGGTGGTCGTAGGCCGGGTGGCCCTGGCGCTGCCGCTGGTGGGGGTGCTGGGGCTCGCGCTGCTGTGGGTGTTCCAGCGCCGGCTCGTCTACCTGCCCACCACGACACCGGTGCCGCCGGCCGACCAGGTGCTCCCCGGCGCGCGGGAGGTGACACTGCACACCGCGGACGGGCTGCGCTTGGGCGCCTGGTTCCTCCCGGCCGCCACGGCGGATCATGGGGTGACCGTGTTGGTGGCACCGGGGAACGCCGGCGACCGTTCGCTGCGTGCCCCGCTGGCCCGCGCACTGTCCCAGCGGGGACTGTCGGTGCTGCTGTTCGACTACCGCGGATACGGCGGTAACCCGGGACATCCCAGCGAGGAGGGGCTCGCCCGGGACGTCCGAGCAGCCCGTCGGTTCCTCACCGAGCGGGAGCGTGTCCCCGGCGAGCGCATCCTGTACTACGGGGAGAGCCTCGGCGCGGCGGTGGTGACCGAACTGGCGACCGAGCAGCCACCGGGCGGGCTCGTGCTCCGTTCCCCGTTCGTCGACCTTGCCTCGGTCGGGCAGGTCCACTACCCCTTCCTGCCGGTCCGGCTGCTGTTGCGGGACCGGTTTCCCGTCGTCGAGCACCTGAAGCGGGTGACGGTGCCCACGGTCGTGGTGTACGGCACCGCGGACACGGTCGTGCCACCGGAGCAGAGTGTGACCGTTGCCGAGGCCGCGCCGGGACGGGCTCGACCGGTACCGGTCGAGGGCGCCGACCACAACGACCGGGCCCTGTTGGACGGTACGCAGCTCGTGACGGCGATCGTCGATCTCGCCGACCGGCTCGGTCGCCGTTCCTGACGCGGGTGCGGCACCGTCAGGTCCCGTGACGCGGTGGCCGGATCCGGGGGGCGAACGGTTCCGTGTGCCCTCGGTCACGCCTCCGACACCGGTGTGCGCGAGGTGTTTCCGAACCGTGCTCGGACTGTGTCCGGTGACCTTCCCTGTTCGTGCTGCGCTGCTCCTGCCGCACCGTCACGTCAGGCAGGAGGACCGTCGGCCGGAACCGACCGGAGGTGTTACTACTCCGTTCGGAGTAGTGGGTTGTAGTCCGTTGGTCCTCTTGACCGATTACCTGGCTTTGGTGAGGCTCTTTATCACTTTTGACGGATCAAACGGTCCTCGTCACCACTGAACGGACGGGGCGATGCACCGACGCAAAGGAGCGGCGGCTTGCGAAGGACGATCACGGCCCGGGTGCCGCCGGCGTTGATCGAGCGTCGAGTCCTGCCCGAGTGTCGCTCCGCACGGTGGATCCGCCCCGTGGGTCGGGGCACGCCAAGGGCACGATCGGGTGCCGTTTCGGTGACTGCACGTTCAGGGGAAGAGCACCCCGGGGGCACGCTCCTGGGCGCGCCGGCGTTCCTGGCGCCGGCCATCCGGCGACCAGGCATGTGACCGGACCGTATTGAGCCACTGCGGAGGGAGAACACATGAGGCGTGGGGCGCTGCACGTGCGCGGTGCCGTCGCACTGGCCGCCGCGCTTGTCCTGGCCGCCTGCGGGAGCGGCGGGAACGACAGCGGCGGCGACGCCGGGTCGCAGGCGATCGA
The DNA here is from genome assembly GCA_036562635.1 of Pseudonocardiaceae bacterium. Classification (GTDB taxonomy): domain Bacteria; phylum Actinomycetota; class Actinomycetes; order Mycobacteriales; family Pseudonocardiaceae; genus DATCJU01. Next base: position 46,332 of record DATCJU010000034.1, on the reverse strand, counting down.
GGGGCGTGGCCCGATCACCTTCGCGACCGGCAAGGACACGTCGGGGAACATGCAGAAGCTGGTCGACCAGTGGAACGCGCAGCACCCCGACGAGCAGGTGCGCATCATCGAGCTGCCCGAGTCCGCCGACGCCCAGCGGCAGCAGATGGTGCAGAACGCCCAGGTGAAGTCGGACGCGTTCACCGTGCTGAACCTGGACGTCGTCTGGACCGCCGAGTTCGCGGCCAACCGCTGGATCGTCGAGCTGCCGCAGGACCAGTTCGAGCTGGACAAGTTCCTCCCGCCTGCGGTGGAGACCGGTAAGTACCGCGACAAGCTGTACGCGGTGCCGGTGTACTCCGACGGCGGTCTGCTGTACTACCGCAAGGACCTGCTGGACAAGGTCGGGGCCCAGCCGCCGAAGACCTGGCAGGAGATGTTCGACATCTGCCAGAAGGTGCTGGCTCTGCCCGAGGCGTCCGGCATGGGCTGCTACGCCGGGCAGTTCGAGAAGTACGAGGGCCTGACGGTCAACTTCTCCGAGGCGGTCAACTCCGCCGGTGGTCAGGTCATCGACGACTCGGGCAAGCCCGTGGTGAACAGCCCCGAGGCCAAGGCCGGTCTCGACTTCCTGGTGCAGGGCTTCGCCAACGGCCAGATCCCGGAGAAGGCCATCACCTACAAGGAGGAGGAGGGCCGCCGGGCGTTCCAGGCCGGTGAGCTGGTCTTCCACCGGCAGTGGCCGTACCAGTGGGCGCTGGCCAACAAGGACGACGGCTCCTCGCAGGTCGCGGGCAAGTTCGACGTGGCGCCGCTGCCGGGCAAGGACGGCCCGGGCATGTCGACCCTGGGTGGCCACAACTTCGCCATCTCGGCGTTCGCCAAGAACAAGGCCACGGCGCTGGACTTCATCAAGTTCTTCTCCAGCGAGGAGGTCCAGCGGTCCAACCTGCTGGCCACCTCCCAGGCGCCGACCCGGGTCGCCCTGTACGAGGACGCCGAGCTGATCGAGAAGTTCCCGTACCTGCCGACGCTGAAGGAGTCGATCCTCAACGCCAAGCAGCGGCCTCAGGCGGTGCGCTACGGCGACGTGACCCTGGCGATCCAGGAGGCTGCCTACGCTGCGCTGACCCGTGCCAAGAGCACGGACCAGGCACTGGCCGACCTGCAGAAGAAGCTCGAGGAGTTGACCGCGCAGAAGTGAGTTCCTGGCGGCCGGGCGCGGAGGAGTTCCGCGCCCGGCCGCAGGGCTCCTGCGCGTGGAGGAGGCCGTGTGACCACGACCAGCAGCACCACGACCACCACCGCACCGCCCACTCCGCCGGAGTCACGGCAGCGGCGGAGAAACAGTCAGCGCGAAGAGGGGCGGCTGGCCGCCCTCCTGTTGTCCCCCACCTTCATCGTGCTGGGGCTGGTGATCCTCTACCCGCTGCTCGCTGCGCTGCGTGAGTCGCTGTTCGAGCGGGGGCAGCAGCTCGACGCCGACGGTTTCGTCACCGAGGGCGAGCAGTTCGTCGGGCTGGACCACTACCTGGCGATCTTCCAGGGAGAGACCGGGACCCGGTTCTGGAACGCGTTCTGGAACACCACCTTCTTCACCGTCGTGACGGTCGCCATCGAAGTGGTGATCGGTGTGGCGATGGCGCTGGTGATGCACCACACCCTGCGCGGCCGGGGACTGGTCCGGGCCAGCATCCTGGTCCCGTGGGCGGTGCCCACCGCCGTCTCCGCGTTGCTGTGGCGGTGGATCTTCCAGGCCGACGGCGTGGCCAACGAGATCCTGGGCCAGCAGATTCTGTGGACCACCGAGGGCTTCCACGCCAAGCTGGCCGTGATCATCGCCGACACCTGGAAGACCGCGCCGTTCATCGGACTGCTGGTGCTGGCCGGTCTGCAGATCATCCCCAACGAGCTCTACGAGGCGGCCCGGGTGGACGGTGCCAGCGCCTGGCGGCAGTTCTTCCAGATCACGCTGCCGCTGGTCAAGCCGGCGCTGCTGGTGGCCGTGCTGTTCCGCCTGCTGGACGTGCTGCGCATGTTCGACCTGCCGTTCGTGTTGATCGGCAACCAGAAGCGGTCGGTGGAGACGTTGTCCATGCTGGCCTGGGACGAGGCGTCCAACCTCAGATACGGGGCAGCAGCGGCCTACGCCACCTTGCTCTTCCTGTACGTCGCCTTGATCGCGTTCGTCTTCGTCAAGCTGCTGGGCGCGGATGTGATCGGTGAGGCCCGGAGCCGGTACCGCGTGGCCAAGCAGCGCAAGCGTGCCCGCCGTAGCAAGGAGGCGATGCCGGCATGAGCACCGCAACCGCCACCACCCGTTCCGCGCGGGGGAGTGCCCGCTGGCGTGGTCTGCTGCGCTACCTGGGCGTGGCCCTCATCGTGATCTACTGCCTGGCACCGTTCTACTGGATGGTGGTCTCGGGCTTCCGGCGTCCCTCCGACCAGTTCGACAACTCCCCGCTGCCGCGGGTGTGGTCGGTGGAGAACTTCACCGCCGTCTTCAAGCCCGACGTCGGTTTCGGGCGGGCCCTGGTCAACAGCCTGGTGGTCGCCGGAGTCACCACGGTGCTGACACTGCTGGTGGGTACCTTCGCCGCCTACGCGCTGGCCCGGCTGGACTTCCGGTTCAAGACCGCGGTGGCAGGGGTCATCATCGCCACCTCGATGTTCCCCGGCATCTCGTTGGTGGTGCCGCTGCTGAAGCTGTTCACCGACATCGGCTGGATCAACACCTACCAGGCGATGATCCTGCCCAGCCTCTCCTTCACGCTGCCGCTGGCGGTGTGGAACCTGACCGCCTTCTTCCGGCAGCTGCCGGTGGAGCTGGAGCAGGCGGCGATGGTCGACGGGTGCACCCGGGGGCAGGCGTTCCGGAAGGTCATCCTTCCGCTCGCGGCGCCGGGCATGTTCACCACGGCGATCATCACCTTCATCGCCGCGTGGAACGAGTTCATCATCGCCCTGTCGATGGTCAACGACAAGAACATGCAGACCGCGACGGTGGCGATCTCCCGGTTCACCGGTATCACCGGCTTCGACCAGCCGTTCGGCACCCAGATGGCCGCAGGCGTGATCGTCACGGTCCCGCTGGTCATCGCGGTGCTGATCTTCCAGCGCCGGATCATCGCCGGCCTCACCGCCGGCGGCGTCAAGTAACTTCTCGTCCTTCTCGGGCCGTCCGCCCGGTCGCTCCGCAACGGTTTCGCTGCGGAGCGACCGGGCGGACGTCGTTCGTTCCGGGGTCAGCAGTGCACCGGCTCGGGTGAGGCCGCCGCTCGGGCCCGGGGGGTCGGGTTCGGCGTGTTGGTGACGGATGAGCTGCCTCGGGAGCGTGCGGCCGAGGTCGTGTCCCGTGTGACGATCGGTTCGTCCGTCCTGACCGTGGTCGAGGACCTCTCGGGGGTGGCGGGAGGGCTCGTGCTGCCGATGGCCTCGCGCACGACCTTCCGCATGTACCGGAAGTCCGGTTTTCCGGGATTGAAGTGACCGCCGTTCGGCATGGGCAGTCCCGGGTCGAAGGAGATGGTCCGGACCGTCTGCGGACTGATGCGTGCGGCGAGCTCGGCGAGCATCGGCAGCAGGTCCTGGGGGATGTTGGTGGCGATGTTGTCCCGCATCACCGCGGCGACCTTCTGGAAGTTGCGCAGGACGTCGAACGGGCTCTTCTGTTCCAGGACCCGGACGATCAGGCACCGCTGCCGCTGCATGCGCGCGTAGTCGTCGGAACCCTTGCGGGACCGGGCGAACCACAGGGCGTGCTCACCGTCCAGGTGCTGCCGCCCGGGCGGGATGTACCCGAGGGGTTTGAGGTCCTCGCCGTGTGGCCCGATACCGCCGATGGGTATGGGCTCGGGACCGACATCCACCACCACACCGCCGAGTGCGTCGATGAGCGAGGCGAAACCCTGCATGTCGATCTGGACGTAGTAGTGCAGGTCGATGCCCAGCATGTACGACACCGACGTGGCCAGCAGGTTCATCCCCGGGTCGTCGCTGTGCCACCGGGGAGCCACCTCCGGATGGCGGGTGCCGTAGCCGTAGACCGCGTTCAGCAGGTACTCGCCGGACAAGGGGTCGTCGGGGTCGTGGAAACCGTTGGGGAAACGCCGGGCCATGATCGAGCCCGGGGGGAACGGGGTGCGGGCGAGATTGCGTGGCAGCCCGAACAGGACCGTGCTGCCGGATCGGGTGTCGATGCTGGCCACCATCATGGTGTCCGTCCGCACCCCTTTCCGGTCGGGGCCGGCGTCGCTGCCGACGAGGAACAGGTTGACCCGGGGGCCCAGGGCGGCGTTGAGCCGGTTGGACCTGTCGAAGAGCTCACCGAGCAGGGCCCGCTGTTGCTGTGCGGTGATCGCGACGAATCCGAACGGCACCGCGATGGTCAGGCACAGCGTCAGAAGCACGCTCAGCGCGGCGAGGCGTTGCCCGACGCCGAGGCGGTGGGGTGGGCGGCTCAGCGCGAAGGTGCGCAGGACGACCAGTATCCAGACCGTGCCCGCGACGACCGACCCGATCGAGACCAGCAACAGCAGGGGCGGTGACAGCGCCAGCCGCAACAGTTCCTCGCGGGAGGAGGTCGTCACGAACACCCCACCCGCCAACAGGGTGAACACGAACGCCCCGACGAGGAACGCCCCGGCGGGGCGGCGCAGCGCCAGGTGCCCGGAGCCGGGGATCAGGGTGGACGCGGCGCTCAGCAGCAGCGCCCGCCGCAGGGTGGGTCGGGGTCGCTGCCCCGGCTCGGTTCGTGTCGGTCGTGATCCGCGGCGGTACGGGACCTCCTCCGGGCCGAGCGGCCAGTCGGGAGGGTCGCCAGGCGCCTGGTGCACTGCGGTAGCTCCTCCCCGGGCGGTGAGCGGGTGGAGGCGCACGCCCCCGAGTCAGGCGCATTGTGTGGGCACCGCACGATCCACGCAGCAGGACAGGCCGACGACCGGAACATCGCCACCAGCCGACGGGGCAATTCCACCCTGCCGGGTGGCCCTCGGCGTCCGGGTGGAAACGGGCCCGGTCGGGAATGCCGGCGATGAAGGCCGTGGCGTCGGGCAGGCCCGTATCGGGCGGGTTCAGGGCCGCGTCCACCCGGGACGGAGTCGGTCGTCGCAGGGTGGCGGGGATCAGCAGGGCGATGATCGTCGCGGCGATTGTTGTCGGTCGACGTAACATCGCGTGCCTCGTTCTCGGCAGGGGACTCACGCCTTCGGATGCGTAGCCACTCAATTGCCCGAAGTTAGATATTCGATGTCGATGTGACAATCCGTCGCGCGGGTCGGCGGGATGCGTCCCCACGGGGGCGAGGGCGGGTCTCCGCGGGAGCACACGGGGGAGTGGCGGGGGGAGCCCGGGCGTCCGGGAGCTCCGCGAGGGGTGGCGGGCGGCGCCGCGGCCCGGGTGGGGGAGACACCGGGGCCGGGGCGGGACCGGGTGTTCGGGCTGGTCGTGGGGTTGTCACCCCTGGCGTGGTGCGCATTCCGTCGGTCGATCCACGACTGTTCGCGGCGGTGTCGGTGTGCCTCTGTCGTCCGGCGGTCGTCGTGCGGTCGTGACGCGGGCGGCACTCCTCGTGGCGGGAGCCCATTTCCGGCATTTCGCTGTGACTGTGCGTCCTGACCAGCGGAAATCGTGTGGAAGCCGGGAGAACGGGCAGGTCTTGGGGCTCAAGCGCGAACCGGCTGCGCCAGGGGGTCGCGGGGTGGTGTGAATTGCCTTTCAAGTGGTGGGAGGTTTATCCTTTGAAGGCGAAATGGTCGTGGGGATCGGCTGTTCGGTTCGTCGAAAGGGTGCCGCTGGTGGCGCAGAGGGTTGTGGTTGAGCTGGTTGATGACCTGGACGGGTCGAAGGCCGAGGAAACGGTTGAATTCGGCCTGGACGGGGTCCAGTACCAGATCGACCTGTCCGCTACGAACGCAGCCAAGCTGCGGGAAGCGCTGGCCGAGTTCGTCGCCCGTGCTCGTCGGACGGGTGGTCGTAAGCGTGCCGCCGGTCGTGCTGCCGCTTCCGGGCGGCCGGCGCGTTCGGCCGCGGTGGACCGCGAGCAGAACCAGGCCATCCGGGAGTGGGCGCGCAAGCGGGGCATGAAGGTCTCGGACCGGGGCCGTATCCCGACGGACGTCATTGAGGCCTACCACCGCGAGAACTGAACCGAACTGGTGGGATGCGTCAGTGTGCCGGGTCGCGAGGGGGGAGCGCGGTCCGGCACTCTTTATTCGCTGCTTTGAGATCCCTCGGGTGGGCGAAGCCGAAGGTGGTGGAAGGGCGGTTTCGCCGGGTGGCTATACGTGACCGTTCGATTTCGTAACGGAGTCTCGTCGTCGGTCTATTGCCGGATGCCGGTTCGGCCTCGTCGCTGCGGAACGCGTATGCGTGACATGTGAAGGAAGTCGTTCGTCCGGTTGTCCCGGTCGAGACGCGCTCCTCCTGGCAGGCCGCACGGTGTTGGGTGGTCCCGGTCGGGTCCGCCGGGGTCGGGCCTGCTTCGGCGCCGGAGGCGGTCAGCTGCCCACCGTCTGCGGGGACTCCTGCCGGCGCACCGGGGTGGCGTGGGCCAGGTGGATCTCCAGGCTGGTCAGTCGTGGTGCGCCACCGTACTGGTGCTGGGTGCGTGCATCCCGCCAGCACGCCCGCAGGACGCGCAGCTCGGGGTGGATGGCCTGGCTGTCGATCCGTTCGAGCGCGCCGACGAGGCCGAATCGGGCAACGGCCTCCCGTAGGTCCGGTACGTCGTAGTAGAGATCGTCGAACGAGCCCACGGTCACCTGGTCCTCCGTGTGATCAATATTCGGGGCGGAGCTTCTCCGCGCTCACTCTACTAAGGTAAGGCTAACTTACCCATGTGGTGTTGCTCGCGGGGTGCTCCCCGGCTCTCCACACGGCTCCCCCGGCCACCGCCCTGCACCGTCCGTGATGGACGGTGGTGGTGGTCCCACCCGGTCCGGACGCCGGCACATCGGCGATCACCGCTCAAGGGCACCGGGGCGGATCTCGTTCCGTGACAAGGAGAATGCTCCCCACAGGTGACGGTTCGAGGCTGTCTGTACCGATCATGGACGCATCCGCGAGTCTCCCTGACTGCGCTGCGTACGCCCCTTAGGCTGACTCGGCCGGTCGCTCTCGGCCGGACAGGCGCACCAACCGCAGCACTGGGAAAGGTGATCCGTGTCCACTCGCAGTTTCGTTCACCTGCACGTGCACACCGAGTACTCGATGCTCGACGGGGCTGCGAAGCTCAAGGACATGTTCGGGGAGGTCACCCGACTCGGTATGCCCGCGGTGGCCGTCACCGACCACGGCCACATGCACGGCGCCTACGACTTCTGGAAGCACGCCAAGGACGCCGGGGTCAAGCCGATCCTCGGTATCGAGGCCTACGTCGCACCCGGGTCCCGGTTCGTCAAGGAGCGCGTCCACTGGGGCGACCCCAGTCAGAAGGCGGACGACGTCTCCGGTAACGGCGCCTACACCCACATGACCATCTGGGCCCGGAACAAACAGGGCCTGCACAACCTCATGAAGCTGGCCAGCCTGGCCTCGATCGAGGGCCAGCTCGGCAAGTGGCCCCGGATGGACCGGGAACTGATCGCCCAGCACTCCGAGGGGCTGATGGCCACCACCGGCTGCCCGTCGGGAGAGGTACAGACCCGGCTGCGTCTGGGGCAGGAGAAGGAGGCGCTCGAGGCGGCCGCCGCCTGGCGGGACATCTACGGCAAGGGCAACCTGTTCGTCGAGCTGATGGACCACGGCATCGAGATCGAGCGTCGGGTCCGTGACGGGCTGGTGGACATCGCCCGCAAGCTCGACCTGCCCTTTGTCGTCACCAACGACTCCCACTACACCTACGCCACGGAACGCGACGCGCACGACGTGCTGCTGTGCGTGCAGACGGGCAAGACGCTGCACGACCCCAACCGGTTCAAGTTCGACGGTGAGGGCTACTACCTGAAGTCGCCCGAGGAGATGCGGGCGATCGACTCCTCCGAGCCCTGGCAGCAGGGGTGCGACAACACCCTGCTGATCGCGGAGCGCGTCGACCCCACCGGGATGTTCGAGCACCGCAACCTCATGCCCCGGTTCCCCATCCCGGAGGGGCAGACCGAGGAGGAGTACTTCCGCGCCCAGGTGTGGGAGGGCATGAAGCGCCGCTTCCCGAACGGGGTGGACGAGGAGCACCGCAAGCAGGTCGAGTACGAGATGGGCGTCATCATCCAGATGGGCTTCCCCTCGTACTTCCTCGTCGTGGCCGACTTCATCAACTGGGCCAAGAACAACGGCATCCGGGTGGGTCCGGGTCGTGGTTCGGCCGCGGGCTGCCTGGTGGCCTACGCCCTGGGCATCACCGACCTGGACCCCCTGCCGCACGGTCTGATCTTCGAGCGGTTCCTCAACCCGGACCGGGTGTCCATGCCGGACATCGACATCGACTTCGACGAGCGCCGGCGCGGTGACGTGATCCGCTACGTCACCGAGAAGTGGGGGGAGGACAAGGTCGCGCAGATCGCCACGTTCGGCACCATCAAGGCCAAGGCGGCGATCAAGGACGCGGCCCGGGTGCTCTACGGCCAGCCCGGGTACTCGGTGGCCGACCGGATCTCCAAGGCCATGCCGCCGGCGGTGATGGGCAAGGACATCCCGCTGTCCGGCATCTTCGACCCCGAACACAAGCGTTACGCCGAGGCTGCCGAGGTACGGGCGCTGTACGAGTCCGACCCGCAGGTCAAGGAGATCATCGACACCGGTCGCGGCCTGGAGGGCCTGATCCGCCAGGTGGGTGTGCACGCCGCCGGCGTGATCATGTCCGCGGAGCCGTTGATGGAGCACATCCCGGTGTGGAAGCGGCCCCAGGACGGGGCGATCATCACGCAGTTCGACTACCCGACCTGTGAGTCGCTCGGCCTGTTGAAGATGGACTTCCTGGGCCTGCGCAACCTCACGGTCATCGACGACGCGCTGCGCAACATCGAGCTCAACGGCAAGGAGCCCGTCGACCTGGGGAAGATCGGGCTGGACGACCCCAAGACGTACGAGCTGCTGGCCCGGGGCGACACCCTGGGCGTGTTCCAGCTCGACGGCGGCCCGATGCGGGACCTGCTGCGCCTGATGCGCCCGGACAACTTCGAGGACATCTCCGCGGTGCTGGCGCTGTACCGGCCCGGCCCGATGGGCGCCAACTCCCACATCAACTACGCGCTGCGCAAGAACGGCCAGCAGGAGATCACGCCGATCCACCCGGAACTGGAGGAGCCGCTCAAGGACATCCTCGACACCACCTACGGCCTGATCGTCTACCAGGAGCAGGTCATGGCGATCGCGCAGAAGGTCGCTGGGTACTCGCTCGGACAGGCCGACCTGCTGCGTCGGGCCATGGGTAAGAAGAAGAAGGAGATCCTGGACAAGGAGTTCGTGCCCTTCTCCGAGGGCATGCGGGCCCGGGGCTACTCCGACGAGGCGATCAAGGCGTTGTGGGACATCCTGGTCCCGTTCTCCGACTACGCCTTCAACAAGGCCCACACCGCCGGCTACGGCCTGGTCTCGTACTGGACCGCCTACCTGAAGGCCAACTACCCGGCCGAGTACATGGCGGCACTGCTCACCAGCGTGCGCGACGACAAGGACAAGGCCGCGGTGTACCTGGCCGAGTGCCGCAAGATGGGCATCACCGTGCTGCCCCCGGACGTCAACGAGTCCGAGCGCGACTTCGCCCCGGTCGGGGCGGACATCCGCTACGGTCTCGGCGCCATCCGCAACGTGGGCGCGAACGTCGTGGACGCCATCATCAAGGCCCGGACCGAGAAGGGGAAGTTCACCGACTTCTCGGACTTCCTGCGCAAGGTCGACGCCCAGGTGTGCAACAAGAAGGTGGTCGAGTCCCTGATCAAGGCCGGGGCCTTCGACTCGCTGGGTCACCCGCGCAAGGGGCTGCACCTGGTGCACGCCGAGGCCATCGACGCGGTCATGGAGACCAAGCGGGCCGAGGCCATGGGCCAGTTCGACCTGTTCGGCGGGGGCGGGGAGAGCGACGTGGCCGGTGTCTTCGACGTGAAGATCCCCGACGAGCACTGGGACACCAAGCACCAGCTCGCCCTGGAACGGGAGATGCTCGGCCTGTACGTCTCCAACCACCCGCTCAACGGGGTCGAGCACGTCCTGGCGGCCCAGGCCGACATCACCATCGCCAAGATCCTCGAAGGGGACATCGCCGACGGTGCCCAGGTCACGGTGGGCGGCATCCTGGCCTCGGTCACCCGGCGCCTGAACAAGAACGGGGAGCCCTGGGCGGCCTGTCAGCTGGAGGACCTGGCCGGTGGCATCGAGGTGCTGTTCTTCCCGAAGGTCTTCTCGGTGCACGGCATCAATGTCGTCGAGGACGCGATCGTGCTGGTGCGGGCACGGGTGGCCAAGCGGGACGACCGGATCTCGCTGATCGCCAACGACCTGGTGGTGCCCGATCTGAGCGACGCCGGCTCCCAGCAGGCCGTCCGGCTCAACATCAACGTCACCAAGTGCACCCCGCCGCTGGTGACCCGGCTCAAGGAGGTGCTGCGCGCCCACCCGGGAACCACGGACGTGCACCTGAACCTGATCAACGGGAACCGGACCACGTTGCTCAAGGTCGACGACTCACTGCGGGTGACCCCCACCCCCTCCCTGATGGGGGACCTGAAGGCGCTGCTCGGCCCCGGCTGCCTGGGCTGATCCGCAGGACCGTGGCCCACGTGCCGGTCCGGCCGGGCTCGAGCTCACGGTCGGGTCGGACCGGCACCGCCGGGAGGGTGACGAGGACGACGGAAGGCACGGCGACGGTGCGGTGTTGACGCGGATGTGAGCATTCCTCGTCACGTCCCGCTGTCCGTGCTCGACCTGGCCCCGGTCGTCACCGGCTCGACCCCGGCGCAGGCCCTGCGCAACACGCTGGACCTCGCTCGGCACGCCGAGCGGTGGGGCTACACCCGTTACTGGGTGGCCGAGCACCACAACATGCCCGGTGTGGCCAGTTCGGCGCCGGCGGTGCTGGTCGGTCAGATCGCCGCGAACACCTCGACGATGCGGGTCGGGTCCGGTGGGGTGATGCTGCCCAACCACGCACCGCTGGTGGTGGCCGAGCAGTTCGGCACCCTGGAGGCGCTGTATCCGGGCCGGATCGACCTGGGCATCGGCCGGGCACCCGGCACCGACCCGATCACCGCGCGGGCGTTGCGGCGGACCACCGGGCCGCTCTCCGCCGACGACTTCCCGCAGCAACTCGCCGAGCTCGTCGGGTACTTCGCCCCCGTGAAGGAGAACGCACCTGCCGCAGGGGTCGTCGCGGTACCGGGGGCCGGATACCGCCCCGAGATGTGGCTGCTGGGCTCCAGCGGCTACAGCGCCCAGCTCGCCGGGCTGCTCGGCCTGCCGTTCGCCTTCGCGCACCACTTCAGCGCGGAGAACACCCTGCCGGCGCTGCAGCTGTACCGGTCGTCCTTCCGGCCGTCGGAGTACCTGGACCGGCCGTACGCCATGGTCGCGGTGTCCGCGGTGTGCGCGGACACCGACGAGGAGGCACACCGGCTGGCCTCCTCCGAGGGACTGTCGTTCCTGCGGCTGCGGGCCGGCCGCCCCGGTCTGCTGCCCAGCCCGCAGGAGGCGGAGAACCACCCCTACACCCCGCTGGAGCTCCAGGTGCTCCAGGCCCGCAACGCCACCCGCTTCATCGGCAGCCCGGACACCGTGCGCCGACAGCTCGACGAGTTCCTGGAGCGGACCCGGGCCGATGAGCTGATGGTGACCACGATGGTGCACGACCACGAGGCCCGGTTGCGTTCCTACGAGCTCATGGCGGAGGTCGTCGGCCCGACCCGGGCTCCGGCCGGGGAGACGGAGGCGCCTCCGGGCACGGCCGGGTAGCCCTGGACGAGACGGCGCGGCGACCGTGGCCGTCCGGCGCCTGGACAAAACCCCTTGGCGTACGACCCACGGCGGACTAGCGTGCGGGGTACACGGGAAAGGAGGTGGTCCAGCGTTGAATATCGACAGGACTCGTGAGGTGGCTGTCCGCTAGGACCGCCAACGTGCTCCAGCAGCCGACCCTGCGCATGGCTGGCCCGGTTCCACCGGCGCCCCGGCCAGGGTGAGCGGTCGGCGAATACCAGGCAGCTACCCGACCCCCGGAGCCCCGAGCCAGGTCCAGCTCGGGCCTGTGTGCCCCGTGCCGCAGGAAGTGCTCCGGGGGTCGCCGTTTTACCGACCTCCGATCTGCCCCGCCGCTCCGCCGTCCGGTGTCCCCCACGTCGGTCACCGCGCAGGGGTGTCCCCGTTCCGGTGGTGTCGTCATACGCCCCGGCCGACCAGGATGGAGGGGCACGCGAGGTGGAGGTGGTCGGCGGTGCGACTGCCCAGGTACCGGGGTGCGCCGGTGGCGGTGGTTGGGAACGGACCGGTCGGACAGACCACGGCGTTGCTGCTGGCGCGCTGGGGGATCCCGGTCGTCCTGCTGGACCAGCAGCCGACCCGCCGGTTGGTCGGATCCCGATCGATCTGCCAGCACCGGGACGTGCTCGACCTGTGGGACGCGGTGGGCGCCGGCGCCCGGATCGCCGCCGAGGGCGTGACCTGGCGGACCGCACGCACCTACTACCGGGGACAGGAACTGTTCAGCATCACCCTGCCCGATCCCGGTCGGTCGCGTTTCCCCCCGTTCGTCAACATCTCCCAGTCCCGGACCGAGCAGATCCTCGACGAACGGATCGCGCAGCAGCCGTTGATCGACGTCCGCTGGGGACACCGGGTGCTGGACGTCCGACAGTGCGGGTCGGCAGTGCGACTGCGGTGCGCCACCGAGGCGGGCGAGGTGCTCGTCCAGGCCAGCTATGCGGTACTGGCCGCGGGAGCCGGGGCCGGTGACCTGCGTGCCGCCCTCGGTGTCGGTTTCGCGGGGCGCAGTTTCGACGACCGGTTCCTGATCTGCGACATCCGCTGCGAGCTTCCCGGCTGGGAACAGGAGCGGCGGTTCTACTTCGACCCGGAGTGGAACCCCGGCCGACAGGTGCTCATCCATCCCACCCCCGACTCGGTGTACCGGATCGACTGGCAGGTCCCGCCCGGTTTCGACCTGGTGGCCGAGGAACGCGGCGGCGGGTTGGAGACCCGGATCCGTCGGATCGTGGGGGACCGGCCCTACCAGGTTGTCTGGCGGTCGGTCTATCGGTTCCACGCCCGTCTGGTGGACCGGATGCGGGTCGGTCGCGTACTGCTGGCCGGGGACTGTGCGCACCTGATGGCCCCCTTCGGGGCGCGTGGTCTGAACTCCGGAGCCCAGGACGCGGAGAACGCCGCCTGGAAGCTGGCGTTCGTGTTGCACGGGTGGGCACCGGAGACCCTGCTGGACAGCTACCACGCCGAACGGCACGCCGCGGCCCGGGAGAACCTGGAGGTCACGGCGGCCACCATGCGGTTCCTGGTACCGCACACCCCGGCGGAGCGGGAGCACCGTCGTCGGGTGCTGGAACGGGCGTTGCACGATCCCGCCGCTCGGGCCCAGGTGGATTCCGGACGGCTGGCCGAGCCGTTCTGGTACGTCGACTCCCCGCTGACCACACCCGATCCCACCCGGCCTTTCCCCGGCCGGCCGCCTCGAGGTGCCGCTCCGGCCGTGGTGCCCGGGGTTCTGGTGCCGGACGTCCCGGTACGACTGGCGGACCGGCCGGAGGTCTGTCGCTTGCGCGAGGTGGTCCGGGACGGCTTCCTGGCACTGTGCGGGACCGGGGTGGACGTCGCGGCAGTGGCCCGGGTGATGGCCGAGGTCACCGCCGCGCCCAGCCGGGCTCTTGCCGTCGACGAGATCGACGGGGAGGGGGTGTTGTTGGGTGCGCTCGGTACGCGGCCGGGGGAGACGTGGCTGGTCCGCCCGGACGGGCACCTGGCGGCCGTGGCGCATGGATCCGACCAGGTGGCGGTTGCGCTGCGGCGGGGACTGGGGTGGCCGGAGGCCCCGGGGTGATCGGCCCGGTGGCGGCCGGAGGCGGCACCGGTCGGGCCGAAATGGCACCGAGTGTCACCTGGATGGCTCAACGGGCTCGGCGATGACGTTCTCGATCTGCTGCAGCAGTCGCCACATGGGGGCGCTGGTGCGCATGACGGCGACCAGCACCTCGTCCTGGTCCTCGTGCTCGCTTCCCACCGGGGTGCGCGGGCGGGTGCTGAACACCTCCTGGACGTAGCGGAAGGCCCGTTCGGCTCGAGGTTTGATGTCGCCGCGGCCGCCTTCGCGGAGCCAGTGCCGGAGCACGTGGTTGTGTGCCGCGACGACCGCTGCCGCGGCGATCTCCGCCTGCAGTGCCCCGTCCGGTTCCCCGTGCAGGCGGTCCCGCAGGTACCGGGTGAAGCTGGTCCGGTACCCGTGGACGCTGGCGATCTCCCGGTCACGCAGCGCCGGCACGGTACGGGTGAGCTGGTACCGCTTGGCGGAGATCTCGGGGTCCTCCAGGTACAGCTCCAGGACCATCTCCGCGGCGCGACAGACCACTGCCAGCGGCGGCTCCGCCGAGCCGGCCGACTCGAAGAACCGGGCCACCCGGGCCAGCTGCTCCTCGTGGTCCGGGAAGATCACGTCCTCCTTGGACCGGAAGTAGCGGAAGAACGTGCGGCGGGCGACCCCTGCGGCCTCGGCGATCTCGTCGACCGTCGTCTCCTCGTAACCCTTGGTGAGGAACAGGTCGATGGCGGCGGAGGTGAGTGTGCGGCGGATCCGGCGGCGCCCGTTGGCGGTCCGCCCCTCGCTGCGGACCCGCGGTGCCTGCTCGGTCGGGGCTGTCACATTACGAAAGTAGCACTTGGCATTGAGTGTGGCACTAAGTGCCGTTACGCTGCTCACACGGTCATCCGGCACCTGCGGCGTCTCGGGCAGGTGGGGACGGAGAAGGAGGCCCCATCGTGAAGACCTCGTGTATGTGCGTCTGCGCTCCGGCAGGACATCACGCCGGTATCTGCCAGGCGACAGCGGAACCGGGTCTGCTGGTCTCGCTGCCGCGTCGTCGGAATCCCAACGGTGAGTTGCTGCCCGCCTGTCGGCCCTGCTACGAGGCCAGTCGGCGTGCTGCGTGGCGGGGAGAGGCGATCTTCGTCCAGGCATTGCCCCGGGTGTCCGCGCCCGTTGCGGCGTCCGCCCGCTGAGCGGTGAGAGCCGGGCCGTCCCGACCGGGACGGCCCGGCTCTGTCATTCTGTGCCACGTCGGTCGTGCCGCCGGGCGGTTGCTCCTGTCGCCGCCGGGCGAGCATGTCGATGATCCACTTCTGGCACTGAGTGCCATTACGGAAGAAGGGTGACGGGGAAGTGCACCGCCGGCCCCGCTCGGTGCACCCACTGCGGGATTCGACCTTCCCGGGACGGATACCCGACACGATCCGGCCCGACCAGGAGAGCCGGTGGGGGACCGGTGATCAGCGGCGCGGCGGGGAGAGCACCCAACCGTAGAGCGTGTGGTCCGCGGCGAGCACCAGCCGTTCCACCGGGCGACGGTGGTGCTGTCGGGCCAGTCCCAACACGGGCGCCCACCCGATCTCGAACGTCAACCACAGCAGGAGCCCGTAGACCGGGCCGCTCCAGGAAGGACGGCGCAGCCGGTCCGGCAACGCGGCGTACAGAGCTCCGCCGACGAGGCCGTAGACCCAGTGCATCAGCTCCACGACGGCCTGCCTCCGCTCGGGCGGCACCTGTGCCATCACCCTTGGGGCCCCCTCGCGGAACACGGCATCTGGCGGTGTCTGCTCCACGAGGCCGAACCCGGTGGTCACCGTGCGCACCGCACTCATGACCATCGCGCCCAGCGCGCCCCGGCCGGCGCCACGTGCCACGGCACGCGTGGTCATCGCACCCATCTCCGCCTCCGCCGTCTCTCCCCAGCGGTCGTCGCCCGAACCCGATGCGTCACCCGGCGGGGGTGGCCGGGTCGGTCCAGCCCGCCGCCCGGGCCAGCCGGGCCGCCCCCAGCCCGACCACCACGCCGATCGCCGCGGTGGCCAGATGCAGCACGTTGTCCGCCCAGTTCAGGTTCAACAGGTTGATCCCCGGGCGGCCCACGGCGAACAGCCCGAACAGGAACACCAGCCCGTAGACGACCGCCAGGGCCCACCCGTACACCGCACTGGTCCGCAGCCTGGTGGAGGACGCCATACCCGCCAGCCCGATGAGCAGGTGGACCACGTTGTGCAGTGGGTTCACCCCGAAGCCGAGCAGGTGTTCCCCCGTGGCCTCGGCGAAGTCGTCGAACCGGGTCGCCACGAAACCGGCCAGGCCGATCAGCAGGTAGACGGCACCGATCACCAGCGCCGCCTGTTGGGGCCAGGGGAAACGAGACGGATGGACGTCCCTCGCGCCGGTCATCGCATCCTCTCCTGCGCCGTCACCGCGTCGACATGTTCCCGCTCGACGTACCCCGGTACGGCGGGGGCAAACGACCGGTCGGGCCCGGCCGGTGCGGTGCGGTGCACAACACCTGTTCGACGCGCGGCGCGAACGGGGAGAATGACGGTCGAACCAGTTCGGCCGACTCGGGTGGACGGTGGCGGTTCGGCCGGCCGGAGAGCCCGGTACGCGCGCCTGCGGTGAGGACCCAGCCTCGGGCGCACCAGGTGAGGGGAGCAGTGGGTGCGGCAGCGGCGGGCAGCACGGCGGCGCGGGGAACGGTCACCCGTTCCGGGGCAGTACCCGGTGCGGTTCGGACAGGCGGAGCTGCTCCGCGACCTGGACCGGCCCAACGGGTGGTTGCTCAACGTCAACGGGGTGGCGCAGTCCTACGTGGACCTGGACGACCCGACCCACCTGGAGTTCGACTACGTGCGCCGGATCGGTGACGTCGTCGACTGCGTCGCCGAGCAGGGCCATCCCCTGGACGTGGTGCACATCGGGGGTGGCGCGTGCACCCTGCCGCGGTACATCGCGGCCACCCGCCCGGGCTCGCGGCAGCTGGTTCTCGAGGCCGACGGGCCGCTGGTGGAACTGGTCCGGGAACAGCTCGCCCTGCGCACGGTGCCCCGGCTGCGGGTACGTGTCGGCGACGGGCGTGCCGAGCTGGCCACCCTGCGCGACGACTCGGCGGACCTGGTGGTGCTGGACGCCTTCGAGAGTGCGGTGATGCCCGGAGGGATGGCCACGCTGGAGTTCACCCGGGACGCGGCCAGGGTGCTGCGGGATTCGGGCACCTACGTGGTCAACGCCGCCGACGGTGGGGCACTGCGGTTCGTGCGCAGGTTGCTGGCCACCGTGGCGGAGGTCTTCCCACACGTCGTCCTGCTCGCCGAGCCGGGGGTGCTGCGCGGGCGTCGTTTCGGCAACCTCGTCCTGGCGGCCGCCGTGCGGGAACTGCCGGTGGCGGCGCTCACCCGCCGGGCCGCCGCGGCGGCCTTCCCGGCCCGTTGCGTCGACGGTGAGGAGCTGGCCCGCTGGCGTGGCCGTGCCGCACCGTTCACCGATGCGGCACCGGTCGACGTTCCCCGACCTCCGTCGGCGGTTCTGGGGGGCGAGGCCGCGAGCTAACCCGGGCACCTTCGGTGATGGGTCGTGCGCCACCGGCTGGGGCGGAACCTGTCCTGGCAGCGGGGCGTTCACCGGGCATGACGACCCTGCTGGCGTTGGGTGCCCCGGCCGGCGCGCTGCTGCTGGTGATCATGTGGGCGGGTGAGCTGCTGCTGCAGCGGCGGAGGAAGCGACGCGGGACGCCGTTGTCCGAGGTCTACGTCAACGAGATCACCGCGATGTTCTACGGCACCAAGCGGGTCGAACTGAACCACCGGGACTCGGTGGAGATGCTGCGCCAGGAGGAGGCCCAGGGCGCCCCACCGGGCCTCGGCGTCGATCTGGACCGGGGCGTGGTGGTCGTACGACCCGACGGTCATGGTCGGGCACCCGCCCGGCGTGCACCCGAAAGGACCTTCGCACCCGAGCGGAACGGCGGATCGGCTCCGTCCTCCTCCGCTTCGTGACGGGGAGAGCCCGGTCGGGCCCCGACTGCTGGACGGACCGGACGGATCGGGCGCGTTCTCGATCACCGAGGTGACGCCGCCCTACCATCGGGGCTCCTGCGACAGCACTCGGGGAGGATGCGGTGCGCAACACGGACTACGACGTCGTCATCGTCGGCGGAGGCCACAACGGTCTGGTCGCGGCCGCCTACCTGGCGCGGGCCGGGCATTCCACCCTCGTCCTGGAACGTCAGGACCACCTCGGAGGTGCCGCGGTGTCCGCCCGTGTGTTCGACGGGGTGGACGCCCGGTTGTCCCGCTACTCGTACCTGGTGAGCCTGTTGCCCCGGAAGTTGGTGGCCGACCTCGGTCTGGGCATCGAGCTGCGTCGGCGCCGGATCGCCTCCTACACCCCCGTCGAGCGGAGCGGCCGGTCGACCGGGCTGCTGGTCGACGCGGTGGAGCCCGCCCGCACCGCGGCCTCCATGGCGGCGCTCACCGGTTCGACCCGCGAGTTCGAGGCCTGGCAGCGGTTCCAGACCACCCTCGGCAGGGTGGCGCAGCAGGTGTTCCCGACGCTCACCGAGCCGCTGCTCTCCCGCGAGGAACTCCGCCGTCGGGTCGGTGACGACGCGGCCTGGGAAGCCCTGTTCGAGACCCCACTCGGCGAGCTGATCGAGGGCACCTTCCAGGACGACGTGGTACGCGGCGTGGTCCTCACCGACGGCCTGATCGGTACCTTCGCCGCCGCGGACGAGCCGTCGCTGCGGCAGAACCGCTGCTTCCTCTACCACGTCATCGGCAACGGGACCGGGGACTGGGACATCCCCGTCGGCGGCATGGGCGCGGTGACCGCGGCACTGGCCGGCGCGGCCCGTGCCGCGGGCGCCGAGCTGCGCTGCGGAGCCGAGGTGACCGCCATCGACCCGGACGGTGAGGTCCGTTACCGCACCCACGACACCGAGCACCGGGTGACGGCGGGGCACATCCTGGTCAACGCCGCACCGACGGTGCTGGCCCGGCTGCTCGGTCAGGACCCGGTCCCGGGACGGCCCGAGGGGGCCCAGCTGAAGGTCAACATGCTGCTCGCCCGGCTGCCGCGCCTGCGGGACGACGCGGTGGACCCGCGGGACGCCTTCAGCGGCACCTTCCACATCAACGAGAGCTACACCCAGCTGGCTCGTGCCCACGCCGAGGCCGCGGCGGGCCGCATTCCCGCACTGCCGCCGTGCGAGATCTACTGCCACACCCTGACCGACCCCTCCATCCTCGGTCCCGAGCTGGCGGCCGCCGGTGTCCACACGCTCACCCTGTTCGGGCTGCACATGCCGGCCAGGCTGTTCGTCGAGGACAACGAGCGGGCCAGGGCGCAGGCGCTCGAGGCGACCCTGCGCTCGCTGAACAGCGTGCTGGCCGAACCCGTCGAGGACTGTCTGCTGCGTGGACCGGACGGCAGGCCGTGCCTGGAGGCCCGTACCCCGCTGGACCTGGAGGACGATCTGGGGTTGCCGCAGGGACACATCTTCCACCGTGACCTGTCCTGGCCCTTTGCCGAGCACGAGGACGAGGTCGGGCGGTGGGGGGTGGAGACCGAGTACCCCCGAGTGCTGCTGTGCGGAGCCGGTGCCCGCCGTGGCGGTGGGGTCAGCGGTATCCCCGGACACAACGCTGCCATGGCGGTGCTCGGCGCCTGAGCGGAGGCCCCCACCCGCCGGGTCCCGTCAACCGTGTCGGTGGCGCAGCTCGGTCAGGAGCGGAATGGCTGCGATCTTCTCCTCGGTGAGTTCGTCCCAGCGGACCCGTCCGGGAGCACGCCGCACGTCCGGGGAACGGCAGTCGATGATCCGCTCCGGGGTGACCACCAGGTCCAGCCGAAGGTCGTGTCCGACGGTGGGAACGACCCCGGCGGGGCGGAGTTGCAGCTCGTGCACCGTGGTGACCACGGTGGTCTCCGGGCCGATCAGTCCGGCCTCGCAGGCCAGGGCGAACTCCAGGTCGCTGAACCCGCCTCCCTTGCCGAGCCGGGCGCCGTCCTCGCCGGCGGCGACACACCCGGTGACGACCAGGTCCACCGGCTCCAGGTCCTCCACCCGCACCCGGCGGGCCGAGCGGGTCGCTCCCGTGATCGACGAGGCCTTGCGCGGGGGATCGGTGAGGGCGTCCGGGTCGAGCAGGAAGAACGGCTCGGGCTCCGCCAGGCGGGGCACCGCCATGTAGACCAGCTTGCCGTCCTCCAACGCCCGCTGCCGCACCGGCCACTGTGCCGAGTCCGGATTGGCCTTGATCGTGCGCGCCCGTCGCCACACATCGGTGGCGCGCAGCCGCTCGGCGGCTGCCTCCGCGCCGGTGAAGTTGGGGATGCGCCCGCGTGCCCCGGGGAACCGGGCCACCCTCGCCCGGGACAGGTCGGTCCACACCTTGTCCCGCAGTGCGGCCTTCGCCGCGAGCACCTCCGCCGGTCCACCGGCGTCGTGGTCGTGTCGTCGCACCACGGCCGCCAAGCCTAGGGCCGTCGCAAGGGGACACTCCCCGTCCGTACCGCGGTGGTGGAGAACGCGACGAGCCCGACTGGGTGCGCACTGGACCGCTCGGGTGGGATTCGCGCCGACGGCGCTGCGGACGCGTACCCTCGGTCTGGCCGGAACGATGGGAAGCGGGAGAAGAATGGGGCTGCAGACCTATCTCGCGCGGTTTGTCGGCGGACCGCTGGACGGGCGCTGGGAGACCTTCGAGGCGCCCGCGGGTGCGCCCCTGCCCACCGTCACCCACGTCCACCTGCACGACGGGCCGAAGATCTCGCACTACTACGACCTCGAGTACAGCGACGAGTACGGCTGGCAGTACCGGCTGCGCCAGACCGGTGCCCGGCCACCCTCCGCCTGACCCCCCGTCGGTTGTCACCCGGCCTGTGTCGTCGGTCCCGAGCACCTCGCGGCAGCGCTGCGCTCTTCGGGTGACTGTCCCTCCGGCGATGGAATGTGGCCACCGATCGTAGTGGAATTGCTGCGTTGTGTTGCCGGAGACGACGAACAGCGGGGTACAGCGTGGCTGCTGACATGGTCTGGGTGCCGGAAGGCGTGAACGTCGATCAGCCCAGTGCGGCGCGGATCTACGACTACCTCCTGGGAGGTGCGCACAACTTCGCCGTCGACCGTCAGCTGGCCGAGCAGTTCGAGAAGGCCCTGCCCGGGTCACGGGACATCGCACGTGTCAACCGGGCCTTCCTGCGCCGCGCCGTGCTGTTCATGATGCAGAACGGCATCGACCAGTTCCTGGACATCGGCTCCGGCATCCCCACCGTCGGCAACGTGCACGAGATCGTCCAGGAGGCCAACCCGGAGGGCCGGGTGGTCTACGTGGACAACGAGGCCGTCGCGGTGGCACACAGCCAGCTCATGCTGGAGGACAACGAGCACGCCGCGGCCATCCAGGCCGACATGCTCGAGCCCGAGAGCATCCTCTCCGCGCCCGCGACCAAGCGCCTGCTGGACTTCGACCGGCCTCTCGGCCTGCTGATGGTGGGTGTGCTGCACTTCGTGCCCCACTCCGTCGACGTCCAGGGCCTGCTCGCCACCTACCGGGAGCGGCTCGCCCCGGGCAGCTACCTGGCCATCTCCCACTTCACCTGGGACGTCCGTCCCCAGGAGATGGCGGAGATGGTCGAGGTGATGAAGAAGAGCACCGACCCCATCCACCCACGTACCGGTGACGAGATCAGGGAGCTGTTCACCGGATTCGACCTGGTGGAGCCCGGGGTGGTCAGCCCCGTGCTGTGGCGGGCCCAGTCCCCCGGGGACGGTGGTATGGACCCCGACCAGGTCTCGCTCTACGCGGGCGTGGGGCGCAAGCCCTGACCCGAAGGACGGGCTTTCTCACCTGTGGTGGTGGCGTATCGTGATCTTCGTTGTACGAAGAGTAGGGAGACGATGAGAGGCGGTGCGGACCCTGCCGTCGGCGATCCGCGCGTTGTGGACGGCCGTCCCCGGGAGGCGCGGGACCACTCCGACCACCCCGACGATCACGCGGATGGTGCTGCTCGGGCGCACATCACGGGACAGGACGGAGCGGATGGCATGACGAGCTGTGCTGTGGAGCACGACGAGCAGCTCGCTGCGCAGCGCGCGGCGTGGCGGGACCGCCTGGTTCCCCGGTGGGCCGAGTCCCTGGTGACCACCGCGTACGTTCCTCTGGACTACGAGGAGATCCAGCAGCGCCTGCGGGTACTCGTCGAGCTGCTGGACCGGGTGGTCGGTGCCCCCGCAGAGACGGACGGGACGGAGGCGGACGTCGCCACGGTGGGCGCGGAACTGGTCCGGACGCACTTCATCGGTCGGGACAGCCTGCGGAACACCGTCGAGCTGCTCGGTGGTGCCCTGCTGACCCATCCGGTGCTGCGGCGGCAGGAGCAGGTCCCCGAGCGGGTCGTGTCCCTGCTCGGCACGATCGCCACCGGTTACGCCGACGCACTTCGGCACCGTGCCTTGGACCAGCAGGAGTACGTCAAGCGTGCCCTGCTGAAGGCCAAGCGCGATGTCGAGCGAATCCTGCAGGTCAGCGAGGCCCGGTTCCGGGAGGTGTTCACCACCTCGACCGTGGGCATCGTGATCAGCGACCTGAACGGCAAGCTCGTGCAGTGCAACCGGGCACTGCTGGAGATCCTCGGGTACGAGAAGGAACAACTCGAGGGACACAGCCTGGTCGACCTGTTCCACCCCGAGGAGGTGCGGGATCTGGAGAACCTCTACCGCCAGCTGGTGCTGGGGTTCGCCGACCGGTTCCGCGAGTCCCGACGTCTGCTCCGCGAGGACGGGGAGACGGTGTGGGCCCACCTGGGTGCCGCGTTGCTGCGGGACGTGGACGGCGCTCCGCTGTACCACGTCACCACGGTGGAGGACATCACCGAGCTGCACCTGCTCCAGAAGCGGCTCCGGCACCAGACCCTGCACGACGCCCTGACCGGACTGCCCAACAGGCAATACCTCGTGTCCCACCTGGAACGGGTGCTTGGTGGTACCGACACTCCCGACATCACCCTGTTGCTGCTGGACCTGGACGGCTTCACCGTGGTCAGCGAAGGGCTCGGGCCCGAGGTGGCCGACCGGCTGCTGCAGGTGGTGGCACGTCGGCTGGAGGCCGTGGTCGACGGGGAACGGGCGATGGTGGCCCGCCTGGGCGGGGACGAGTTCGCCGTACTGATCGAGAACTCCGCCGACACCCCCGACGCCTCGGCCCTGGTGGCCGCGGTCAACGGGGAGCTCACCGAGCCGACCTGGGTCGACGGTCGTGGTATCGCGACCTCGGCGAGCATCGGCGTCGTCCAGCACGTCCCGCGCGGTGTCACGCCGGTGGAGCTGCTGCGGTGTGCCGGGGCCACGCTGCGCCGGGCGAAGGCCAGCGGTAAGCGTCAGTGGGCGCTGTACGACCCGGCCGTGGACGCCAGGGAACGGCGGGAACGTGCCCTGGCCGCGCAGATGCCGGGTGCGCTGGAGAACGGGGACCTGGACCTGCGGTACCAGTCCGTGGTGCGGCTGGCGGACCGGCAGGTCGTGGGCATCGACGTACAGCTGGTCTGGGAGTGTTCCGAGCACGGGGTGCTGGACCACGACCACTGTGTCGAGCTGGCCGCGGCGACCGGGCTGGACCTGCCGTTGGGCACCTGGGCGCTGGAGACGGCGTGCCGGTTGTTGCGCGGGAGGGAACGGGAGAACGGATCACCGGGGCAGCTGCTCACCTTCCGGCTGACCCCGCTGCAGGCCGGGGACCCCGATCTGGTGGCCACCGTGCACGACGTCCTGCACCGCACCGGCCTACCGGCGGAGCGGCTCCAGCTGCTGTTCCCGATGGAGGTGCTGCGCGACGAGAACAGCGAGGCCTGGGAAGGAGCCCAGCTGCTGGCGGAGGCCGGAGTGCACGTGGCACTGCATGGTTTCCGCGGGGGATTCACGGACTTGTCGGTGCTGGAAGGGCTGCACGTACGACTGGTCAGCCTGGCTCCCGACCTGGTTCGCCGGGTGGGGTCGGCGGAGGGGAACAGCACCCTGCTGGAACGCGCCACCCGGGAGCTGGTGGACCTGGTGCACCAGGACGGGGCCACGGTGCACGTGGCCCGCGTCGACGCCGCGGAGCAGGCGATCCGGTGGCGCGACCTCGGCGTGGACCTGGCGCAGGGTGATTTCTTCACCGCGCCGGTGCCGGTGCCCCGGTAGGTGACTCCGCCGGCGGTCACGGGTACTGCCGGGGCCGGTGGCGCACCACCCGCTCGGTCGACGCGGAGCCCGGCCCCCGTGGGGAAGCCTGGCCGTGGGAGAGCCGGTGACCTGTGGAGGTACGTGCGATGGCGACCAGGCCGTTCGCCTCGTCCGCCGACCTGGACGAGAAGGAACAGACGCTGGAGGTGCTCGCCGACGGGGTGTACGCCCTGACCGCCCAGGGCGACCCGAACGTGGGGGCGATCGAGGGCGAGGACTTCCTGGTCTGTTTCGAGGCGCTGGCC
The DNA here is from genome assembly GCA_036562635.1 of Pseudonocardiaceae bacterium. Lineage (GTDB taxonomy): Bacteria > Actinomycetota > Actinomycetes > Mycobacteriales > Pseudonocardiaceae > DATCJU01. Next base: position 21,926 of record DATCJU010000034.1, on the reverse strand, counting down.
ACCCCGGTGGCTGCGCGGGAGTGGCTGACGCGGCTGCGGGAGCACACCCGCAAGCCGGTGCGGTACCTGGTGCTGTCCCACTACCACGCGGTGCGGGTGCTGGGTGCCAGTGCCTTCGACGCCGAGGTGATCGTGGCGCACGACAACACCCGGGCGTTGATCGCCGAGCGGGGACTGCAGGACTGGGAGAGCGAGTACGGGCGCATGCCCCGCTTGTTCAAGGAACCCGAGTCCATCCCGGGACTGACCTGGCCCACCCTCACCTTCTCCCAGCAGGTGACGATTCCGCTCGGCGGTGACCGGGGGGACCTGGTGCTGCGCTACTGCGGCCGGGGGCACACCGAGGGCGACATCGTGGCCTGGTTGCCCCGGCACGGGATCCTGTTCGCCGGCGACCTGGTGGAGTCGCGGGCCGCGCTGTACACCGGGGACGCCTTCCACCGGGAGTGGGCCACGACCACCCTGGACGCGGTGGCGGCACTGGGCGCCGAGGTCCTGGTCGGCGGTCGGGGACCGGTGGCCCGGGGAAGGGACGCGGTGGACGAGGCCATCGCGCAGACCCGGTACTTCCTGGAGGTGCTGTTGCGCGAGGTCGGCACGGTGCACGCCGCCGGCGGCACGCTCCGGGACGCCTTCACCGCGGCGCGCGCCGCTCTGGTCGACCGGTACGGCGGGTGGCCCATCTTCGAACACTGTCTGCCGTTCGACGTCTCCCGGCTGTGGGACGAGTTGTCCGGCATCGAACGGCCGGTGATCTGGACCGCGGAGCGGGACCGCGAGATCTGGGACCAGCTGCAGGACTGACCACGTGACGTCGGCCTGCGAGAGACCGGTTGCGCTGGCAAGGTGGGGGAAACCGGCCTGGGGTTCGGCGCGGCACGGTCGGGGGCGGTGACCATGGGTTTGCGGGTGTTCGTGGTGGACGACCACGAGATCGTCCGTCGCGGACTGGCCGATCTGTTGGAGGCCGAGCCCGATCTGGAACTGGCCGGGGAAGCGGCGTCGGTGAGTGAGGCACTGGCCCGGATACCGCTGGTCCGGCCGGACGTGGCCGTGCTCGACGTGCGGTTGCCGGACGGCAACGGCGTGGAGCTGTGCCGGGAGCTGCGCTCCCGGATGCCCCTGCTGCACTGCCTGATGCTCACCTCGTTCGCCGACGACGAGGCGTTGTTCGACGCGATCATGGCGGGTGCCTCGGGGTTCGTGCTCAAACAGGTGCTCGGCGCCGACCTGCTGTCGGCGATCCGCGCCGCCGGAGCCGGGCAGTCACTGCTGGACAGCAGGACCGCCACCACCCTGCTGGACCGGTTGCGTCGTGAGCGGGAGCGGGAGGATCCACTGCGTGAACTCACCGAGCAGGAGCGGCTCGTACTGGACCTGATCGGTGAGGGGCTGACGAATCGGCAGATCGCCGAGCGGATGTTCCTGGCGGAGAAGACGGTGAAGAACTACGTCTCCAGCCTGCTGGCCAAGCTCGGTCTGCACCGGCGCACCCAGGCCGCCGTGCTGGCCACCGAGCTGCGTCAGGAACGCCGTGGGCGTTCCACCGGCAGGTGAGGAAGGAACGGTTCGCCCGGTCGGCCGGGGTCGACCGGCAGGGGAGTACCACCTCCGGTGGGAGCCGCGGGGCACTCGTCGATCGGTTCACCCGGGGATCGGGCCGTGTGTATTGCGGGGCCGGTGGGTTCGCCGCACGCACGGGCTCGCCGCCCCTGTGGGCGCCGCGCCGCTGATTACCGGACGTCGGTGCCGTCGAGCAGGGCCCTCGAGGTCAGGCGGTGCGGGAAGTGGCCGGGTGCGTGGGAGAAGGGACACCGCCTGCCCCGCTCGGTGACCACGCCGCGTCGTGCGTTCCCGGACGGCGATCGAGAACCCCCGGTGTGTGGCTTCGGACGCAGCGAATCCGGGACTTTGGGCCCTCCGCAGCCGCTCTTCTCCACGGCACCGTGGAGGTGAGGAGGCAAGGAACGGCACCGGAGCATCGGGATCGGACCGCGGGGGCCGACCGTGTTGCGGTGCGACGCCACTTCACCTGACCCGGGGCCGTACCGGCTGTCCGGGCAGGTGCGGCAAGGGGAGTGGCAGGGGAGTGACCGTGATGTGGGCTTCCACCGGTTTCGGACTGGACGACGAGCGGATCGCACAGGTGTTGCGAGCTGCCGCCACCGCGGTGTTCGGGGACACGGTGGGGTGGCGGGTCCGGGCCACCCCGCTCGGATTCGAGTGGAGTACCGGGGCGGGGCACTCGGCGGGGCAGGTCGGCCCGAAGGGGTCCCTGATGCGCCTGGGTGTCGGTGCCGCCCTGCTCAACGCCCGGACCGCACTGGAGTCTCTCGGGGTGCGTCCGCTGGTCACCCTGTTGCCCGACCCGGGCCGGCCGGACCTCCTCGCGGTGATCCAGCCCGGGGGGACTCGTCGTCCCGGGATGCCTCCGGCCCGGTTGCGTCGGGTTTCCGGGCCCAGGGTCATCGGTGCGCGACCGGTGGTGCACCTGCCCGAACTGGCGCATGCGGTGCGGCGGGAACGTGGATGGCTGCACGTGGTGACGGATGCCGGAACCCAGGACCGGCTGCGGGTCCTGTTCGCGCGGGCGGGTGTGCTCCGGGAACCCGCGGAGCGGGAGGACGACGTGGTGGAGGCCGTGCTGTGCACGCACTACCCGGGTGCGTTGGCCGAGCTGCAGGCGGGCCAGGCGTTGCAACGGATGCTGAACATCGCCACCGAGCTGGGGCTGACCGTCCCGGTGCTGCCCTGGGCGGTGTGGTGCCCGGCCGTGCTCGGGAGGGGGTCGCTGTCCGGGTTGTTCCGGAGCTCCCTGTCGCCCCACGTGGTGCTGCGGATCGGTCCGGGTGGATCGGGGCCGGTACCGAGGTACTCGGCCGAGGTCGGGGACCGGCAGGACTGCGAAGCCTGACCGGGCGGGCCCTGGGTCGTACGGTCACGGGGTGCCGGGTCCGCTGCGCACCGGCGCCACCCGTCTTCCAGTGGGGTCACCGCCCGGCACGGTGCTGCTCCAGGTGCTCCGAGCGTGGGGGAAGAACCACCACCGGGCAGTGCGCGTGCCGGACACACCATCCGCTGGTGGAGCCCAGGACGGCCTCGAACAGTCGGCTGTGCCCGTGACTGCCCAACACCAGCAGATCGGCCTCGGCCGACAGGTCGACCAGGACCTGCCCCGGCCGGCCTGGTACCACTTCCTCGGTCAGCGGGACCCCGGTCGCCTCCGGTACCTCGTGCCGGGCACGGAACACCGCGCTTGCCAAGGTCAGTTCCGCCTGTTCCTGGGCCACCGCGGGATCCTCGAACGGTGTCACCGTCATCGGCATCGCCGGGACGGTGACCTGCTGGACGTCGTACGCGGTGACACACCGCAGTCGCCACCCGGATTCGGCGGCGAAGCGCAGCGCCCACTCCAGGGCGGCGGTGCTCTGCGGCGTACCGTCCACACCCACGACCGCCGTCCTCGTCCCGGTGCTCACGGCAACCTCCAGACCTCTGCCGGCACCTCCCGGGTGCCCGGATCGCTGGTCTTCCATCCCTGGGGTGCCGGGGCGGCCCCGAGGAACGCCTGGTGAGCGGCAGGCGAATCCGACGGGGTCACCAACAAGGGACATTGGCGCTGCGTGCCCACGGCGTTCGCCCGTAGCGTGGAGCCGTGACACAGCACGGCAGGTCGCGGCGCCCGGTGGTGGGTCCGAACCCGCCCGTGACGTCGGACATTCCGACACCACGGGCCGGTGAGGCGGTGTCCGGCCCCGCGGTGGTGGTGGGGATGGACGAGTCGCTGGAGGTCGTGCGCAACCGGCTCCGGGAGCAGGGTGAGCGGTTCGCCGCCGTGCGCCAGGGCGGCCGGATCACCGCCGTGGTGGATCGGGACCGCCTGGACCGGCCGCACCACGGCGGTTCCGTGGAGTCGCTCGCCGTGCGCGACGTGGTGCATCCGGGCACGGTGTGCGTGTTCGAGGACACGCCGTTGCCCGTGGTGGCCAGGTTGGTGCGGATCGCCCGTATCCCGGCGATTCCCGTCCTGGACCGGTGGCACCGGCTCATCGGGTTGCTCACCGCGGACGACCTGACCCGTTGGGAGTGAGCGGCACGTCTGCGTCGGACGGGCCCGGCACCTCGGCCGGGCCCGTCCACCGTCAGCGCAGCGCCACCACCGCGAACGACTCGGCGGGCAGTTTGATCGCGCTGCCGTCCGGACCGGCCTCGGCCGAGCTGAGCAACACCTCGTCCACCTCGCGGTCCAGCGGGATGAACTTGGGGGACCGGCCCAGGTTGCACACCAGCCGCAGGTTCCCCCGGTGCAGCACCATCCAGCGGGCGAACTCGTCGACCTCCACCCGGAACCGATCCATCCGGGGGTCGGACAGTTCCGGTTGGCTCCGCCGCAGGGCGATGAGCGCCCGGTAGGTGTCCAGCAGCTCCCGGTGCCAGCTCTCCTGGGCCTCGGACCAGTTCAGCCGGGACCACTCGAAGGCTTCCGGGGCCATCGGGTCCGGTATCTGCGAGCCGTCCCAGCCGTGCGCGGCGAACTCCTCGATCCGGCCACGGCGTACCGCCTCGGCCAGCTCGGGGTCGGGGAACGAGGCGAAGAACCGCCAGGGTGTGGTGGCCCCCCACTCCTCGCCCATGAAGATCATCGGGGTGAAGGGGGAACAGAGCACGATGGCCGCGGCGCAGGCGAGCAGTCCGGGGGACAGCAGGGTGGAGATCCGGTCCCCCATGGCCCGGTTGCCGACCTGGTCGTGGTTCTGCAGGTAGACCAGGAAACGGTGGCCGGGCACCCGGGAGGTGTCCACCGGGCGGCCGTGGGTGCGTCCGCGGAAGGACGACCAGGTTCCGGCGTGGAAGAACACCCGCTGCAACGTGTCGGCGAGCGCGCCCAGTGAACCGAAGTCGGCGTAGTACCCCTGACGCTCCCCGGTGAGTGCGGCGTGCAGGCAGTGGTGCACGTCGTCGTTCCACTGCGCGTGCAGCCCGTACCCGCCGGCCTCCCGTGGGGTGACCAGGCGCGGATCGTTCAGGTCGGACTCGGCGACGAGGGTCAGCGGGCGACGCAGGTGCGCCGAGAGCGCCTCGACCTCGGTGGCCAGTTCCTCCAGCAGGTGGGTGGCCCGCCGGTCCACCAGGGCGTGCACCGCGTCCAGGCGCAGGCCGTCCACGTGGAAGTCCCGCAGCCAGCTCAGGGCGTTGTCGATGACGTACGCCCGTACCTCGTCGGAGTCCGGGCCGTCCAGGTTCAGGGCGGGACCCCAGGTGGTGCGGCCGGAGAAGTAGGGGCCGAACCGGTCGAGGTAGGCGCCGGAAGGGCCGAGGTGGTTGTAGACCACGTCCAACAACACCGCCAGCCCACGGGCGTGACAGGCGTCCACGAACCGTTTGAAACCGTCCGGCCCGCCGTAGGGTTCGTGCACGGCGTACCACAGCACCCCGTCGTAGCCCCAGCCGTGCGGCCCGTCGAACGCGTTGACCGGCATGACCTCGACGAAGTCCACCCCCAGCTCGACCAGGTGGTCCAACCGCTCGATGGCGGCGGTGAACGTGCCCTCGGGGGTGAAGGTGCCGATGTGCAGCTCGTACACCACGCCCCCGGCCAGGGGCCGGCCGGTCCAGCCGTGGTCGGTCCAGGGGAACACGTCGTGCCGGTAGCGGCGGGACGGTCCGTGCACCCCTCGCGGCTGCCACAGCGACCGTGGATCGGGCAGTGGCGTGGGGTGGTCGTCGAGCAGAAAGGCGTAGTCGGAACCCATGCCGGCACCCGGCACCTCGGCGTGCCACCAGCCGCGTTCGTCACGTTCCATCTCGTGGTCCCGGCCCTCGACCCGCACCCGGACACGGTTGCGGTACGGGGCCCACACCGAGAAGTGCTGGTCGGAGTTGACCGAGCTCATGAAGCCTCCCGGATCAGCAGCGCCACCGGATAGCGCGCCAGCAGGCGGGCCACCGGTGGGGTGGGGTCGTCGATCGATGTCCCACTGAGCACCTCGGTCCATCGCCCCGTGCCACCCGGCAGCGGCAGCACGGTGTCCCGCCATCCCCCGGCCCGCTCCAGTCCCACCGGGAGCCGGGTGGCCACGGCCACCAGCCCGGCGGTGGCCGGCCCGCGGGCGAACGCCACGAGATGCTCGGCGGCCGCCCCCTCCGCCCGCAGTGGGCGGTAGCCCCGGAACAGCTCCGCGCGCCGCCGCCGCAGGCGCAGCACCCGGGCCACGAGCAGGAGCTTGGCCGCCCCCTGCTCGTCCACCTCGGGCAGCCAGCCGCTGTCGATGCGGGCCAGCAGCCGTCGTCGCTCGGCGAAGTCGACGGGGCGACGGTTGTCCGGGTCCACCAGGGACAGGTCCCACAGTTCGGTGCCCTGGTACACGTCGGGCACACCGGGCCCGCAGAGCTGCAGCAGCTTCTGTCCCAGCGAGTTGGACCAGCCGGGCCGACGGATCCGGTCCACGAACTCGGCGACGTCGGCGGAGAGTTCGCCGTCGCCGAGCACGGCCTCCACCCAGGTCTCCACCGCCCGGTGGAACTTCGGGTCCGGATGGGTCCAGCTGGTGGCGAGCTTGGCCTCCCTGGCCGCCTTGACCAGGTAGGAGCTCAGCCGCTGCGCGTCGATGGGCCAGGCACCGAGCAGGGTCTGCCAGGCCAGCAGGTTCAGGGTGGGCTCGGGGAGGGCGTGGTGTGCCGACCACTTGCGCAGCGCCGCGGCGAACTGCCCCGGGATCTCCGACAGCACCGCCAGGCGTGCCCGGACGTCCTCCGCGCGTTTGGTGTCATGGGTGGACAGCGTGGTCATGGCCGCGGGCCAACCGGCCTCCCTGGCCGCCGCGGCGGCGTGGAACTCGTCCACCGACACCCCGAAGCGGGCGGGGTCCCCACCGACCTCGTTGAGCGCGACGAACCGGTTGTAGCGGTAGAAGGCGGTGTCCTCCACGCCCTTGGCCATCACCATGCCGGAGGTCTGCTGGAACCGGGTGGCCAACTCTCCCCGGGGATCGGCCAGCATCGCCGAGTGCACCGCGTCCACCACCTCGGCCAGCTCGGGGTGACGCTGCCGGGCGAGCGCGACGGCCCGGGCCAGTGCGGCGTATCCCTCGGGCAGGTAGGACCGGTACACCGGGTAGGAGGACAGCAGCGCCGTCACCGCGGTCTCCACCCGCTCGACCGGCCACCCCGGCAGGAGCCGGGCGATGCGGCGCACCTCGGTGCGCAGCGTGCGCTCGGCGATTCGCCACCGGCAGTCGTACTCGATCTCGCGGAGGTCCTGCGGGCCGCATTCGGCGGCGGCCAGTGCGGTGAACTCCTCGGCCCCCGCCGGGTCCACGAACACCCCGCACACCTCGCGCAGGGCGTCGTACCCGGTGCTGCCCTGCACCGGCCAGGACGCGGGCAGCGACTCCCCGACCCCCAGGATCTTCTCCACCACGATCCACGCCCCGGGGGCGGCCTGCCGCAGCCGGCGCAGGTAGGCCCCGGGATCGGCCAGGCCGTCCGGGTGGTCGACACGCAGCCCTTGCACGTCGCCCTCGCGCACCCAGCGCAGCACCTCGGCGTGGGTGGCCTCGAACACCTCCGGGTCCTCGACCCGGACCGCGGCCAGGGTGGTGATGTCGAAGAAGCGTCGGTAGTTCAGCTCGGTGTCGGCCCGTCGCCACGACACCAGCCGGTAGTGCTGGCGTTCGTGCACCTGGCGGGCGTCCCCCTGCTCGGTGCCGGGAGCCAGGGGGAACCGGTGTTCGTGGTAGCACAGGCAGCCGTCCGCCACGCGCAGGTCGTCCAGGGCCGCCGTGCCGCCGTCACCGTCGTCGGCGAGCACCGGCAACAACAGCGGGCCCCGGTCCCAGTCGATGTCGAAGAAGTGGGCGTAACGCGACCTTCGTCCGTGCCGCAGCACGTCCCACCACCAGGGGTTGGCCGCAGGAACCGCCACCCCCATGTGGTTGGGCACCACGTCGACCACCAGCCCCAGTCCCAGCTCACGCAGCCGGGAGGTCAGGACGCGGCGCCCCTCTTCCCCGCCCAGCGCGTCCGACGCCCTGGTGGGGTCCACCACGTCGTAGCCGTGGCCGGAGCCGGGGGCGGCCTGCAGCACGGGCGAGGTGTACAGCGCACCGACGCCCAGGTCGGCCAGGTAGTCGGCCAGATCCGCGGCGGCCACGAAGTCCAGGTCCGGCCCCAGCTGGAGACGGTAGGTGGAGGACGGGGGACGCGGTGTCACCGGATCGGACATGGTGTCACTCCGTGCGCTGCAGGACGACCAGGGAACGGCTCGTCACGGTGAAGCGCCCGTCCGCGGGGACCGAGCGGGGCGGGGTGTTCGTGCCGCCGGCGGCGACGGTCGTGCCGGGGCCTCCGGAGCTGCCGAGCACCTCGCCGGTGGCGGTGTCCACCACCACGGTCCACCGGGTGCCGTACCGGCTGCCGGGGGCGGTGAACTCGACGTCGGCGGAGTGGGCGTTGAAGCACAGCAGGAACGAGTCGTCGAGGACCGGTTCCCCGCGGGCGTCGACCTCGTTGAGCCCACGGCCGTTGAGGAAGACGCAGACGCACCGGCCGGAGCCGGACTCCCAGTCCTGGTCGGTCATCTCCCTGGCGTCCGGGGTGAACCACGTGATGTCCTGCAGCTCGTCGCTCCGGCGGCTCGGGCGACCGCGGAAGTAGCGCCGGCGGCGGAACACCGGGTGGTTGCGGCGCAGTTCGGCCAGGCCGCGGGTGAAGGCCAACAGGTCGAGGTTCTTGTCCGCCAGCGACCAGTCGACCCAGGAGATCTCGTTGTCCTGGCAGTACGCGTTGTTGTTGCCCTGCTGGGTGCGGCCGATCTCGTCGCCGTGCAGCAGCATCGGCACACCCTGGGACAGGAACAGGGTGGCCAGGAAGTTGCGTTGCTGCCGGGCCCGCAGCGCGGTGATGGCCGGGTCGTCGGTGGGGCCCTCCTCACCGCAGTTCCAGGACCGGTTGTCCGAGTGCCCGTCGCGGTTGTCCTCGCCGTTGGCCTCGTTGTGCTTGTCGTTGTAGGACACCAGGTCGGCCAGGGTGAAGCCGTCGTGCGCGGTGACGAAGTTGATCGATGCGTGTGGGCGGCGGCCGTCGTCCTGGTACAGGTCGGAGGAGCCGGTGATCCGGGAGGCGAACTCGCCGAGGGTGGCTGGCTGCCCGCGCCAGAAGTCACGGACGGTGTCGCGGTACTTGCCGTTCCACTCGCTCCACAGCACCGGGAAGTTGCCCACCTGGTATCCGCCGGGCCCGACGTCCCACGGCTCCGCGATGAGCTTGACCTGGCTGATCACCGGGTCCTGCTGGACGATGTCGAAGAACGCGCTCAGCCGGTCCACGTCGTAGAACTCGCGGGCCAGGGTGGCGGCCAGGTCGAAGCGGAACCCGTCCACGTGCATCTCGGTGATCCAGTACCGCAGCGAATCCATGATCATCTGCAGCGTGTACGGGTTGCGCACGTTCAGCGAGTTGCCGGTACCGGAGTAGTCCACGTAGTGGCGGGGGTCGTCCTCGACCAGCCGGTAGTAGGCGACGTTGTCGATCCCGCGCCAGCACAGGGTGGGTCCGAGGTGGTTGCCCTCGGCGGTGTGGTTGTAGACCACGTCGAGGATCACCTCGATACCCGCCTCGTGCAGCGAGCGGACCATCGCCTTGAACTCCTGGACCTGGTTGCCCTGGTCGGTGCTCGTGGCGTAGCCGTCGTGCGGGGCGAAGTAGCCGATCGTGTTGTAGCCCCAGTAGTTGCGCAACCCCCGCTGGGCCAGGGTGTGGTCGGTGACGAACTGGTGCACCGGCATCAGTTCGACCGCGGTCACCCCCAGCCGGGTGAGGTGGTCGACGACCGCGGGGTGGGCGAGCCCCGCGTAGGTACCGCGCAGCTCCGGGGGCACCTCCGGATGCCGGACGGTGAGGCCGCGCACGTGCGCCTCGTAGATGACGCTCTCGTTGTAGGGCACCCGGGGAGGCCGGTCGTCGCCCCAGTCGAAGAAGGGGTTGATGACCACCGACTTGGGCAGGTACCGCGCCGAGTCGAGGTCGTTCCTGGCCTCGGGGTCGTCGAACCGGTAGCCGTAGAGCGCCTCGTGCCACCTCAGCTCGCCGCTCACCGCCTTGGCGTAGGGGTCCAGCAGGAGCTTGTGGGGGTTGCACCGCAGCCCGCGCGCGGGGTCGTACGGCCCGTGGACCCGGTACCCGTAGCGTTGACCGGGGCCGACACCGGGCAGGTAGCCGTGCCAGACGAAACCGTCGACCTCGGGCAGGTCGACACGGGTCTCCCGACCGTCGTCGTCGAACAGGCACAGTTCGACGCGTTCGGCCACCTCGGAGAAGAGCGCGAAGTTGGTGCCCGCACCGTCGTAGTGCGCACCGAGTGGGTAGGGCGAACCTGGCCAGGGGCGCATAGGACTCCTCGGGCGTTCGACCGACTGGAGCGCCGGGCGGTATCGCCGACGGGGCCGTCCCGTCCGGCGTCGTGACCAGCACCTGTGGTCCATCTAACACGGCGAACGGCGCCGTGAACCGTTGTCGAGGGCCCCGTTGCTCCATGTCGTGGCGTTGTGCCACTCGAAGCGGTGGTTCCCGGTGGTGTCCGTCGCGAGTACAAACCGGGCGCCGACCGGTGCGGGTCGACGGTAAGTTGATCATGAGTGTGCGGTGGTGCGCCGCCGGTGGCGGCGGCGCGGGCCCCGGTTCTCGGACGGCTCCCGTGCGAGGGCGCGTGGGATGGGGGAGACGTCCCCACCATCCCGTGATCACCTGGTCGGGCGAAATCATGTCGGTCCGATGGGGCAGGCTGCACCCACACGGACCACCACTGCTGGCAAGGAGAGTCGAGTCGATGGCACGCGTGCGTGCACTGTCACAGGAGGAGATCGAACGCCTGCGGGAGGAACTGGCCGCCGGTCAGCAGCCGATGGTGTGGTTCACCGCCAAGGCCGTCGGGGTCGAGGAGGGGCGTTCCGGCAAGGTGACCGCACTCGGTGACCCCGAGGAAGGGGACTTCATCCAGGTCAAGCCCACCGGGTCCAAGGACGTGCTGTCCTTCTCCCCGGCTGAGATCACCCTGACCAAGCCGGAACGCAAGGCGGAGCGCAGGAGCAAGGCCGCGGAGTCGGCCCCGTCCGCCCCGGCGCGGCCCGTACCCCAGGCCACCACCCCGTCCGCCCCACCACCGTCCCGGCCGGTCCCCGCCCCGTCCGCGTCCACGGCGCCCACCTCCCCGGAACGGGGACGTCCGGCCGTCGAGGAACCGGCCAAGCGGTCTGGCAGGCCGTCGACAGGGCGCCGGAAGGGGGAGCCCACCCTGACCGTCACCCTGGCGTCCACCCCCGAGGGGGAGTGGTCGGTCGAGGTGCTGGCGGGCAAGAAGCGGACGGTCCGGGACCTGCCCGTGAGCCCGGGCGCGGTCGCCCAGGTGGCCAAGGCACTGCCGCCGGAGGTGGCCGAGGCGATCGAGGGCGTGCTGGAGACGGCGCGGGAACTGCAGCGGGCTCGGGTGGCCCAGCTGCAGGCCGAGCTGGAGCAGGCCCGTCGGATGCTCGACGAGCTGTCCGGCTGACCGCTGCGAGCGGCCTGCCCGCCGGGCCACGCCGGTGGGGTGTGGAACCGCTGCTCGGTGCCCTGACGGACGCCGGCCGCCCGGACCCTACGCACCGTCGAAGGTGAACACCGCCTGCAACACGTGCCGGCGCCGGGCAGCCAGCTCGGTGAGCAGCCGGGGCGCCGCCTCGAGAGGCACGATGTCCGTCACCAGTTTCTCCCGCACCCGCATGCCGTGGGCGCGCAACAGGTCGACGGTGCACGCGGAGAGTCGTTCCCGGTCCCACAGGTGCTGCAGGCCCCGGGGCACCCGTCCGATCTGGGCGCACCGCACGCTCAGGCCGTTGTGGTGGAACTCCTCGCCCAGCCGGACCTCGTCCGCGCCGGCTTGGTAGAACGCCAGATCCACCACGGTGCCCTGGGGGCGGAGCAGGCGCAGGGCCAGGGCGAGGCTGGCGGCCTGCCCCCGGCACTGGAACACCACGTCCGCCCCCCGGTCGCCGGGACCGTGTCGCCATCGTGTCTTGAGCACGACGGCCGGATCGGCCACGTGCGGGTCCAACACCTCCAGCCCCAACGCGTCGGCCGCGGCCCGACGCGCCTCGGTGGGGTCGATCACCACCACCGACGTGGCACCGTGGAACTGGGCGAACAGGGCGGTGAGCAGGCCCACCACACCCGCCCCGGTCACCGCCACCCGCCGACCGCGCACCCCGTCGCCCAGCGACAGGACGTGGCTGCCGTGCAGCTCGGCCGCCGCGTGCAACAGCCCGTTGGCGCAGATGGGTCCCATGTGTGCCACGTAGATGCCGAGCAGGGGATCCAGGTCGTCGGGCAGCGGTACCACCCGGTCCACCAGCGGGTCGGCGCGGTAGCCGCTGCGGTGGCCGTAGGCCATGGCCACCACCTGGCCCGTGGCCACGGCCGGGGTGCGGCTGGCCACCACCTGGCCCACCTCCATGTACCCCAGGCGCTCGACGGGGTAGCAGGCACCCGGCAGGTCCTTCCGGAACAGACCCAGTTCGCCGTCCCACCGGGCCGACAGGTAGGGGTTGGTGCCCTTGACGTAGCTGAGCTCGGTGCCGGCGGACAGGCCGCTGTAGAGGGTGTGCACGTCGAACAGACCCTCGGGCAGCGGTCCCGGTGCCGGCTCGATCCGTACCCGGGGTTTCCCAGGACGCTCCACCACCAGGACCCGATGGTTGTCGGTCATGGTCCTCACCCCTCCGGACGCACCGGGCGGCCCTCGACCACGGACCGGGTGATCGCACAGGCCACGTGGTGGGTGCGCAGGGCCTCGCCGTAGGGCACCAGGACCCCGTCCCCCCGCCCCAGCACCGCCGCCACGAAGGCACGGTCGGCGGCGAGCTTGGCCTCGTCCGGACACACCGGGAACCGCTGTACCCCGTCGCCGTCGTGTACCTCGATGCCCTCCTCCGTGACGGTCAGGGCCAGTTCCTCCGCGTAGATCTCGAGCCCGGCGCGGTGCTTCCACCCCAGCAGGCACGTCGCCGCCAGGGTGCCCACCGCGCCACAGGCGAAGCGCAGGGTCGCGGCGGTGGCGCCGTCCACGTCGGCGTCGTCGACCCGGGGTGGGCGGGGGTCGGCCGTCGCGTACACCTCCGTCACCTCGCCCACGAGCACTCGTGCCAGGTCCAGCACGTGCACCGCCTGCTCCACGACCTGTCCACCCGAGTTGCTCCGCCGGGACCACCACGGCACCGGGGGAAGTTTGTCCAACCAGGCCCCGGTCACCAGCCGTACCCGGCGTCCGGCCAGCAGGTCCTGGGCCCGCCGGACCGCCGCCGAGTAGCGCCAGTGGTGGCCGACCGCGGTGACCACGCCGGCCCGTTCCAGTGCGCGTCGCACCTGCTCGGGCACCGAGGCGTCCACTCCCAGGGGTTTCTCCACGAACACGGCCGCCCCAGCCGCCGCGATCCGTTCCTCCACCGTTCCGTGTGCGAAGGGAGGAACGCAGACGTAGACCGCGTCCAGCTGCTGCGCCAGCAGGGACTCCAGATCACCGACCGCACGCATTCCGTACCGTGCGGCGAACGTCGTGCAGCGCTCGACGACCGGATCGCTGACCGCGACCAGCCGTACCTCGGGCAGGCTCGCCAGATGCCGGGCATGGCGTGCCGCGACATTGCCCGCTCCCACGAATCCGATCCGGCACTGCCTCACCTGGGTCTCCTTCGAATCGGTGAAGCTCTCGGCTGCTCCATACCCGTTGTGCGCGTCAATTCGACGAGATTCCTGCATTGCGGTGGCCCATGAGGTTCAAACGATGGAGGAGCGGGCATTGACATGAACCGAGTGCAGTGACCGGATGCCGGCATGTCCGGCCGAGGGGTGAGGGCGGAATGCCATGGCGAGGAACACGACGAGGAACACGAAGACCGCGCGGAACGGCGACCGGGACGTCGGACGGCGGGAGCTGACGGTCCTGCCCGAGGTGGCCCGCTGGTTGTCCCGACGTAGCAGCCGCTCCCGGGACTGGCCGACCGGTGAGCTGCTCCGCCACAAGGGCGGTACCGGGGTGAGCGTGGTGATCCCGGCCAGGAACGAGGAGGCCACGGTCGGCCCCATCATCCGCACCATCCGAACCCATCTGATGCGACGAACCCCCCTGGTCGACGAGATCGTCGTGGTGGATTCCCGTTCGGTGGACCGCACCGCCCAGGTGGCGGCCGAGGCCGGAGCCCGGGTGGTGGCGCAGGACGCCGTGTTGAGCGAACTGCCCCCGCTGGACGGCAAGGGGGAGGCGTTGTGGAAGGGTCTGGCGACCAGCCAGGGCGACCTGGTCGTGTTCGTCGACGGGGATCTGCGCAGTTTCACCCCGAGCTTCGTCACCGGCCTGCTCGGTCCCCTGCTGACCGATCCGGCCGTCGCCTACGTCAAGGGCTTCTACCACCGCCCGTTGGCGCACGGCGACACCATGGTGACCGACGGTGGCGGGCGAGTCACCGAGCTGGTGGCCCGCCCCCTGCTGAACATGTTCTGGCCGCAGTTGGCCGGATTCGTGCAACCGCTGGCGGGCGAGTACGCCGGCCGGCGCACGGTACTGGAGAACATCCCGTTCGTCAGCGGCTACGGGGTCGAGCTGGGCATGCTGATCGACCTGCTGGAGCTGGTCGGCCTGGACGCCATGGCCCAGGTGGACCTGGGGGAACGCAGGCATCGGCACCAGAGCACCGAGGGGCTCGGGCGAATGGCGATGCAGATCATGCTCACCGCCTTCGCCAGGCTCCGGGAGCACACCGACCCGGTGGCGCTGCCCGTCCCGTCAACCCTGCTGACCCAGTTCCTTCGGGGGGACTCCGGTGACGGGATCGCTCGTGAGCTGCTCACCACCGACGTGGCGGTCCCGGAGCGCCCGCCCCTGCGTCGGGTCCTGGCCCGGCGGGCGGAGGGGACGGTCCTCGAACTGGATCTGGCGTGGTCACGATGACGCTGCGGGTGTTGATGAACGTGGGCCCGTGGTTGCCGGTGCCACCACGGGGCTACGGCGGGATCGAGAACATGGTGGCCGCTCTGGTGCCCGAACTGCGCCGGAGAGGGGTCCACGTGGTGCTGGCCACCGTCGGCAGCAGCACGTTGCCGGCCGACGAACGGCTGAGCGTGTTCGACGAGGGGCAGTTCGCGGCACTGCTGCGCCCCTACAACCAGGTGATGGGAGTGGCGCACGCCCACCTGCAGCGGGTGGCGGCGGTACTGCGCGACCGTGGGGACATCGATCTGGTCCACGACCACGTCGAGGTGGTGGGTCTGTCCGTGTTCGCCGCGATGGGCCGGGACGCGCCGCCGGTGCTGCACACACTGCACTGGGACCTGACCAAGCACGCCGAGTTGTACGGCGGGTTCGACGGATGCGGGCGGGTGTTCGTCAACGGGGTGTCCGCGGCGCAACTGGCTCGCGCGCCGGCGGCACTGCGACGTCACAGCCTGGGACACGTCCATCTGGCCACGCCGTTGGCCGTGGGAGCCGACCGGGTGCCACAGCCGGCGAAGAAGGACCACGTCGTGGTCCTGGGCCGGGTGAGCCCCGGTAAGGGGCAGCACGTGGCGGTCCGGCTGGCGCACCGGCTCGGGATGCGGATGGTATTGGCCGGGCCGGTCGGGCCCTACCACCGTCCTGAGGACCTGCACCGGGCACTGGACACCGATCCTTCCGCGGTGGTCAACCCCGACGTGCGGTACTGGCTGGACGAGGTCAGCCCGGGGGTGGACGGGCGGCTGGTCCGCTGGGTGGGCACGCTGCGCGGCTCCGAGCGCGACAAACTGGTCAGCACCGCTCGTGCCGCCTTGTTCCCCCTGCAGTGGGACGAGCCGGGTGGTACCGCGGTGGTGGAGTCCCTGGCCCTGGGCACCCCGGTGGTGGGGCTGCGCCGGGGCTGCCTGCCCGAGCTGGTCCGCCACGGCAGCACCGGGCTGCTCGCCGTGGACGAGGAGGAGCTGGCCGAGCTCCTGCCCCGGGCCGACGACATCGAACCGGGCAGGTGTCGTCAGGTCGCCGCTGAACGGTTCACCCCGGCCGTGATGGCCGAGCACTACCTTCGGCTGTACTGGCAGGTCCTGGCGCGGAGCCGTCCCCGCCTGGCCCTGCTGGCTCGTTGAACGTCCCGGCCGGTACTTCCGGCAGGCGTCGTCACTTGCTCTTATCGGCCCGCCTGAACGGGGGAACGGCAGTTCGGCGACGGACGACGGCCGGTCGGCGCGCGGTCGTCCGCAGAGCTCCCGGTGTGATCGGGACCGCCCCCACAATCCATCCATCCGTGTTCGACCTCCGCGTGGTACGTGGAGCGACACGTACAGCCAGTCAGGGTGGGTTTGAGGGAAGGTGGCGGATCCACGATGAACACCGACAGAGCAGCCGTGGTCGAGGGCGACCCCTCCACAGTGGGCGAGGCCGTGCCGGGCGAGGCGACCGGAGGTGGCCAGCTGCCCACCGTGCCGTGCAGCGTGGTGTGGAGCGGCGGGCACGCCTACGTGCGCGAGGGTGGCCCGGGCCGGGCGCACTGGGTCGGGTTGGACGGTCGTGGACGCCCGCTCGTCCTCACCGACGCGGACCTGCTCCGTCGCGGGTGGACCCGCACCAGGAGAGGGTGACCGCCCGCGGAGGGCGTGTCCGACTGTGGCACCCTTGACCACGTGGGGCGCAGGGCGCGGCCGCCACCGGTGAGGTCGGCGCCGCGCCCGCGGTGACGAGGAGGCCACGGTGGGTGGGGGGTCGGAGCCGATTCGCAGGCGGTCCGATGTCGCAGGGGGCACCACGGTGGACACGGCCGAAGGGCTTCGTGTGCTGACGGTGCCCAATGCACTCAGCATGCTGCGCCTGGCCGGTGTTCCGCTGTTCCTCTGGCTGTTGCTGGGCCCTCGGGCCGACGGCTGGGCACTGGTGGTCCTGGTGGTCAGCGGGCTGACCGACTGGCTGGACGGCAAGTTGGCTCGCTGGCTGGGGCAGTCCAGCCGGTTCGGGGCCCTGCTGGATCCCGCGGTGGACCGGTTGTACATCCTGGCCACGCTGTTCGCCTTCCTGGTGCGCGACATCGTGCCCTGGTGGGTGGTCGCGGCACTGGTGGCGCGGGACCTGATCCTGGGGTGCTGCCTGGTGGTGCTGCGTCGCGCCGGTTACGCCCCGCCGGAGGTGCACTACCTGGGCAAGGCGGCGACGTTCAACCTGCTCTACGCGTTTCCGTTGCTGCTGTTGGCGCAGGGCGGGTCCACCGCCGCGGAGATCGCCCGTCCCTTCGCCTACGCGTTCACCGCCTGGGGTGGGGCGCTGTACCTGTGGTCCGGTCTGCTCTACCTGGCCCAGGTGGTCTTCGGACTGCGCCGGGCCCGGTGGTTGGCCGGTCACGCCCAACCGGGAACGGTGGGTCGCTGAGGCCGTCCCCGGGCGGTCGCCGCACCTGACCGTCGTCCCTCGTGGTTTCCCTGCATCCGACGGGTGTCCCGCATGTCCCGGCGGTGTCCTCGTGCGTTCGGGGTCGGTGGCACCGTACGGAACCCGATGTTGCCGAAAGGCCAGTGCACGCTCCGCTGGACGGAGGGGCGGTAGGGTGCGTTCGGGTGAAGATCACCGTCTTGCGGCTACCGCGGGCGTCGAAATACGCTCGGCCAACCGGTTGATGTGT
The DNA here is from genome assembly GCA_036562635.1 of Pseudonocardiaceae bacterium. GTDB lineage: Bacteria > Actinomycetota > Actinomycetes > Mycobacteriales > Pseudonocardiaceae > DATCJU01. The sequence goes on along the minus strand of DATCJU010000034.1, from coordinate 4,263 downwards.
GAAGGAGGAGCCTCTCGTGGTTCCCGAGGAGCTCAGGTACACCGAGCAGCACGAGTGGGTGTCACGGGTGAGCGAGGACACCGTGCGTGTTGGGATCACCGACTACGCCCAGCAGCAGCTCGGTGACGTCGTGTTCGTCCAGCTGCCCGAGGTGGGGCGGAAGGTCGGCGCCGGCGAGAGCGTGGCGGAGGTGGAGTCCACCAAGAGCGTGTCGGACATCTACGCGCCGGTCTCCGGCGAGGTGGTGGCACGCAACGACTCCGTCGAGACCCAGCCCGAGCTGATCAACAGCGACCCGTACGAGGCGGGTTGGATGTTCGAGCTCCGAGTGGACGACCCGTCCGCGGTGGATCAGCTCCTGGACGCTGCGGCCTACCGTCAGCAGATCGAACAGGAGTGACGACGGCGGCTCGTCCGGGTGACGAGTGATCTTGTGCGCAGCTCGCCGGAAAGTTTGGGAGCCGCGCTGACCTTGCCGTACCAGGCACGGTACGTTGGGAAGCACCCGCAGGAACCATCCAGCAGGAGGAGAGCTCAGGTGAGCACGAACGACGGGCCCGGCATCCCGCCGGAGAGGGCCCCGGAGACCACGTCCGTCTTCCGGGCCGACTTCCTCGCCGAGGCAGAGGGCACCGAAGCCGCGCCCGAGCCCGCGGTCTCGGGAGTGGACGCTCTGCCCGCTGGTTCCGCCCTGCTGGTGGTCAAGCGCGGCCCCAACGCGGGCTCCCGCTTCCTGCTCGACCGGGACACCACCAGCGCGGGCCGGCACCCCGACAGTGACATCTTCCTCGACGACGTGACGGTTTCCCGCCGTCACGCCGAGTTCCGTCGCGAGGGTGGGGAGTTCGTCGTGGTGGACGTGGGCAGCCTCAACGGCACCTACGTCAACCGCGAGCCGGTGGACACCGCGGTGCTGGCCAACGGCGACGAGGTCCAGATCGGCAAGTTCCGTCTGGTGTTCCTGACCGGGCCGGGCAACGGGGGTCAGGGGGCGCGGTGACCGCAGCCGGGCGGTCCCGACGCGGAGGATTGAGCATCGGGGCGGTGCTGGCCCAGCTCCGCCCCGATTTCCCCGAGGTGACCATCTCCAAGATCCGTTTCTTGGAGTCCGAGGGGTTGGTGCGTCCTGCGCGGACACCGTCCGGTTATCGGCAGTTCTCTACCGCTGATGTCGAACGACTCCGGTTCATCCTGACCGCGCAGCGGGACCACTACCTCCCGCTGAAGGTCATCCGGGAGCAGCTGGCGGCGATGGACCGGGGGGTGGCTCCCGGTCCGCACCCCGGCCCGATACCACCGTTGGCCGCGGTGGACATGGCGGCGCAGGTGGGTTTGTCTCCCGAGGGGTCGTCCGGTGACGAGCCTCCGATGAGCCGGGAGGAGCTGCTCGCCCGGGCAGGGATCGACCAGGAACTCCTGACCGAGTTGGAGCAGTACGGCCTCGTGCGTTCCGGACCGGACGGGTTCGACACGACCGCCCTGCAGGTGGCCCGCACCGTGAAGGTGATGACGGGGTACGGCATCGAGCCGAGGCACCTGCGTGCGTTCCGCACCGCGGCGGACCGGGAGGTCGGCCTGCTGGCCCAGATCGTCATGCCGCTGGCGCGTCAGCGTGATCCCGAGGCCCGGGAGCGGGCGGTGTCCGTGGCGGAGGAGCTGGCCGGCCTGGCTGGCACCCTGCACGCCATGTTGGTCCGAGCGGGTATGCATGACGTGCTCGACGGCTCGTGACCGGGGCCAGGCCTTGGCCGACCGAGGGTCTGGGGTGTTATCTGGACACGGGGCTTGGGGCGGCTGAGGTGGACGCTCCGTGCACCCTGTAGCTCTTTGGTGACGAGCGCATAACCGTGGTTTGTACCGATCGGGGGACGAGGAGCACTCCGCGCCTATTGCGGGTAGCGTCGTAGGCGTCGGTACGCGATCCTCGTTGCTACGGGGACGCCACGGTTCAGCGCGCTGGAGGAGGCGAGACCCGATGAGCAGCGAGATGCGCGTTGTCGGAGTTCGGGTGGAGCTGCCCGCCAACCAGCCGATCCTGTTGCTGCGCGAGACCAACGGCGACCGGTACCTGCCGATCTGGATCGGCACGATGGAAGCCAGCGCGATCGCCCTGGAGCAGCAGGGTGTCCGGCCGGCCCGGCCGCTCACCCACGATCTGCTGAAGGATGTCATCTCGGCGCTGGGCCGGGAGTTGCAGCAGGTCCGTATCACCGATCTGCAGGAAGGCACGTTCTACGCCGAGCTCGTGTTCGACGGAGGCGTGCGGGTGTCTGCCCGGCCGAGCGACTCGGTCGCCCTGGCATTGCGGGCCGGGGTGCCGATCCACGCCGAGGAATCGGTCCTCGCGGAAGCCGGCCTGATCATCCCGGACGAGCAGGAGGACGAGGTCGAGAAGTTCCGCGAGTTTCTGGACTCGGTCTCGCCTGAGGACTTCCGTGGCGCTGACACCTGAGCAGGTGGTTCGAGCTCGATCCGCGCGGGGTATCCCGGGGCTGTCGGCCCGTCGGGTGCCCCGCGCGGGTCGTTTCGTGCGGGTCGGTGCGACGTGTTCCGGGGCGACCGGTCGAGGGATTCTCGCTGGGATCGGGATGCTCTGCGGCCGGTGGCACGACGAAGTCGTGCACCCACAGTGTTGAATCGTCCTTCATCCATGTGAAGGTAGACGGTGAAGACGTCCGTTGATCCGGGGATCTTGTCCGTGTTCTCGGCAAGATCCCCGTAACGGTCCGTGACGTCAACCACCAAGAGTGCGCATTTGACCAACATGGCGGGCGCGCGGCGCGGAATCGGGTTAAGGTCTTTGTTGCCCTTGCCGCGCGTCGCGTTGACCTGCTGTCCGCCCAGTCTTACCGTCGTTGCGAACGAATCGCGCCGGTGTGGTTCCGCGCCGGGGCTTTCTTACGGCCGTCTGGATCCGACCGATCCAGGGAAGGTCGCAACGAGCGGCCACCGAAGCCGGGGTGAGGGGAGGCAGGCGTGGTGGAAGAAACGCCCAGCCGGGTTGGTGCCGGAGAACAGGGCGAGTTGTTCCCAGGCGCCTCGCTGCCGGACGAGTTGGTGGGATACCGAGGGCCGGCTGCGTGTCAGATCGCCGGTATCACCTATCGCCAGCTCGACTACTGGGCGAGAACCGGGCTGGTCGTGCCGTCGATAAGAAGCGCGTCCGGCTCGGGCAGTCAGCGACTGTACTCATTCAAGGACATCCTGGTGCTGAAGGTGGTCAAGCGCCTGTTGGACACCGGGGTGTCACTGCAGAACATCCGGGTCGCGGTTGATCATCTGCGGCGCCGTGGTGTGCACGATCTCGCTCGGATAACACTGTTCAGCGACGGCACCACCGTGTACGAGTGCACGTCCCCCGAGGAGTTGGTGGATCTGCTCCAGGGTGGTCAGGGTGTGTTCGGTATCGCGGTCAGCGGTGCCATGCGTGAGATCAGCGGGACCATCCACGAGTTCCCGGCCGAGCGGGCGGACGGGGCACCGGTGGAACCCCGGGCCGAGGACGAGCTGGCCCGGCGTCGCCGTGCCAGGCGTACCGGCTAGAGCAGGACTCCACTCGTCCGGGGTAGTCTGCGCGCTGTAGTCGTAGACCCCGCGCGGGAGAGTCCGCGTCCATCAGCTCCGGTCCCTGGCCGGTGGTGGGTGCGGCGCCGAAGGAGCAACTCCTCCCCGGAACCTCTCAGGCGCAAGGGACCGTGCGGGTGAGACGCCTCTGGAAAGAGGGCCGTACACGCCGACAGGTGTGGCCGGCCCCGCCGACGGTGCAAGCCCGGGTAACCGGGTGAAGCTCTCAGGCGCCCACCACGAGCGGGCACCGACAGAGGGGGAGGGCAGCGGAGGTAGGGCCGCACGCCCATTCCCGAGCCGGAGGCCGAAGCGATGACTCAGGCGACCAACCACCCCCGTACGGGAGCGGACCGTGTCCCGCTCGCCGCACTGGAACACGGAACCCCCTTCGCCGACCGCCACATCGGGCCGCGCTCCGCCGAACTGGCGCGGATGCTCGACGTCATCGGGGTCGGTTCCCTCGAGGAACTCGCACAGCGCGCCGTCCCCTCGGCTATCAGGCAGGACGACCTGCGGCTGTCGTTGCCCGCTCCCGCGACCGAGGCCCAGGTCCTCGCCGAGCTGCGGGAGCTGGCCCGGCACAACCGGCCCATGGTGCAGATGATCGGCCTGGGCTACTACGGCACCCACACGCCGGCGGTCATCCTGCGCAACGTGCTGGAGAACCCGGCCTGGTACACCGCCTACACCCCGTAC
>DATCJU010000167.1:0-54495 GCA_036562635.1 Pseudonocardiaceae bacterium | reverse complement strand
CCTCCCGTCCCACCCCGCCCGGCGCCACCACGCCGATGCCGGTGATGACGGCTCGTCTGGTCACCGCCGCCCTCCGACGTCCGGATTGGGCTGCTCGGGGGCCGGCAGCGGCTCGGTGTCCACGTGGCCCAGGTCCGGCCGCGGCGCCAGCGGCGAGAGGTGGAACACCGCGTGCGCCTCCTCGGTGCCGACGTTCACCAGCCGGTGCCGCACACCGATCGGCACCAGCAACGAGTCACCGGGCCCGAGCCGGACGGGCTCACCGTTCAGCCGCATCTCCAGGTCGCCCCGCACCACGTGCAGGAACTCCTCGGAGTAGGGGTGGTAGTGCTCGGCGACGAACTCGCCGGGGCCGAGCCGGAGCACCCCGCCGAAGCCGGAGGTGCAGCCCACCGTCTTCGGGCTGAGGGTGACCCGGATGTCGCCACCGCGGCGCCGGTTGGCCACGACGTCGTCGACGTTGACCTTGGCGGGGGCGGTCTGGTTCTCCCCGGTCGAGGGCTGCTGGGTGGCGGTCACAGGATCCTCCCCTGCTCCGGCGTCCACACGTAGAACGGTGTGGCCATGGCGTCCTTGGGTTCCTTCCAGTTCGGGTCGTAGGGCGACACGAGAGGCAGAAGGCGCTCGTGGATGTCCTGGTAGAGATCGGTGCTCCGCGCCTTGTAGAGGCTGGGGTTGATGTCCTTGTCCGCCTCCACGAGGTGGAAGTAGAGGTCGTGGAAGTGGAACAGGGTCCGCCGCGACACACCGACCATGTGCGGCAGTTCCGTGGCGTCGGATTCGGCGAAGACGTCGGCGATCTTCTGTGGATCGTCGGTCCTCAACCTGGCGACGATCAACGTCCGGTGCATCGTCGGCCTCCTGCGGGCGTGTGCGAACTGGCCCGCTCAGGCTCACAGGGCATGCTGGAGACCTGCTCGAACTGCGCTCCAGGGCGATCGAGACCGCACGTGGGCGAAGGTGGCGCGCGTCGTGGGGCCCGGACACGACGACGCCACCCGGTGGTCGGGTACCGGGTGGCGGAAGGGGGCGTGCCGGGCAGGGGCCCCGGGAGTCGGGTACCGGCCCGAACCGGTCTCGGGGGTGTCGGTGGGTCAGATCGGCTGGCAGCTCACCAGGTACGGGCCGCTCTTCCGCAGTCGCAGCTCCAGCTCGGCGTCCTGGCGCAGTCGGTCGGCGATGGCCAGGGCCACCGTCCCGAGCGAGCGGGCGGTGTGGTAGTCCAGCACCGGCACGTCCTGGCGGTGGATCGGTACCGGCCTGGTCTCGGTGCCGCCGAGCTGGGCCAGGGTGGCGGTGGGTTTGCTGACGACGCGCTCGTGCAGGATCACCAGGCGGTGCGGTGACAGTCCGTCGGTCTCCTCCGGGTCCGACCCGGGCGCGGCCAGTACGAACTCGTCGTAGTACACGGGGTCGGCGAGCTGCTCGGCCACGCCCCAGCAGGCGCGCAGCCGCAGGCGACGGGCCAGGCGGTGCACCTCGGCCAGCACCGACGCCTCGGGTGGGACGAACCGCTGCTCGACGAGCACGAGCCGTTCGTGGGGTCGCCCGGCGGAGAGACGTTCGGCGAGCGCGACGAACTCGATCAGGGCCTCGGGCAGGGTGCCGGGGGTCAGGTTGTTCAGCACCGGACCGACGGGGCGGTCGGGTTCGTCGAGACACACCAGCCAGCCGCGCAACGAGGTCGCCTGCCAGGTGGGGCCGGTGGGCACGACCCCGTGGCGGATGCGGCGCCGCCACACCGCGATCGGTCCGGAGAGCACGAACGTGCCGGGGTCGGACAGCACCTCACGGGCCAGGGCGAGGGCACGGATCTGCTCCCCGACCATGTACCGGTCCTGGCACCGCACATCGGTCAGCGACATCTGGAGCAGCTCGTCCGTCGGGAGCCGGCTCTCGGTGTCCATCTACGGCACCACCCTCCGTCGACCCAGCCGCTGGCCACTCCGATGTCGACCGGGCAGACAGTTTCTCCTTCAAGAATTATGACACCAAGAATCTTTGTAGGTGAACTACCCATCCGGAGCAGGCACGCAATGTGACAGGCTACTGACGAGTAATGCTCAGGTATTACCTGGGGTCATGACGAAAGGATTAAGCCCTCGTCTCCCGCTTGTGTGATGCTTTCCGTAGTGGTTTGCTGCCGCTGGGTAGTTGATCACCTCATCGTGCGACACCCGCACGAGGGGAGCATCCCTGTGAGGGAGCGGCCACATGCGCGTGCAGTTCGGCTTACTCGGCCCCTTGGAGGTCACCCGAGACGGGCACGATCTCACTCCCCGAGCCCCGAAACTGCGCGCCGTCCTCTCCCTGCTCGTCCTCCGGCGCAACAGACTGGTCCAGACCGACGAACTGGTCGACGAACTCTGGGGGCAGTGCCCGCCGCGCAGCGCGCTGACCACCCTGCAGACCTACATCTATAAGCTGCGCAAACTGCTCGCCCACAACGGAGCGGACGAGGACGAGGGGGTGCTGCACACCCGACCCAACGGGTACGTGGCGACGATCCCCGACACCAACCTCGACCTGCACCGGTTCGAGCAACTCGCCGCCGAGGGACGTGAGGCCTTGGCGGCCGGGCAGCCCGAACGCGCCTCCCGGGCCTGCACCCAGGCACTCGCCCTGTGGCGGGGACCGGCTCTGGCCGGCATCCGGGGTGGGGAACTGCTCACCGCACACGCCATCCGGCTGGAGGAGACCCGGCTGCGCACCCTGGAGGACCGGATCGAGGCCGACCTGGAACTCGGCCGGCACCAGCAGCTCATCAGTGAGCTGAAGGAGCTGACCCGCACCCACACCGTGCACGAGGGCTTCCACCGTCAGCTCATGATCGCCCTGCACCGCAGCGACCGTCGCTGCGAGGCCCTCGCCGAGTTCCAGCGACTGCGCCGGCTCATGATCGACGAGCTCGGCCTGGAACCGTCCACCCGGCTGCAGCAGCTCCACCGCGCCCTGCTCGCCGACCCGGAGATCTGCGACCCTCCCGTCCAGGCACCCACCTCCGAGCCCCGACGTGCGATCGCCACCGTCACCCGCCCCGAGTTCGGGCCCCCGGCCCAGCTCCCCCCGGACACCGCCGACTTCGTCGGTCGCACCGACCAGCTCCGCCGCGCCGAGGAGTGGCTGCTGTCCGGCGACCACGGCCCGGACCGGAGCCTGCGGGTACTGCTGGTCACCGGTATGCCGGGAGTGGGCAAGAGCGCCCTGGCGCTGCGGCTGGCACACCGTATCGCCGACCGGTTCCCCGACGGCCAGCTCTACGCCGACTTACGTGGCAGCAGCGAGAGCCCCTGCGATCCGGGTGAGATCCTGGGCCGCTTCCTGCGCTCGGTGGGCGTCCCCGGGCACCAGCTCCCCGAGGACCTGGACGAACGAGCCACCCTGGCCCGAACCTGGAGCGCTCACCGCAAGGTCCTCCTCGTCCTCGACGACGCCGCCACCGCCGCCCAGGTGTGGCCGTTGCTGCCCGGAGGCAGCGGGTGCGCCGTCATCGTGACCAGCCGCCACCACCTCACCGGGCTGCCCGGTGCCCGCACCGTCGAACTGGACGTGCTCGACACCGCCGACGCCGTCCAGCTGCTGCTCTCGGCGGGCGAGGACGCCGGATTACGGGTCAACCGGGCCGGCGCCGAGCGGATCGTCCAGCTGTGCGGCAACCTCCCCCTGGCCGTGCGCTGCGCGGCGGGCCACATGGCGCACAGCAACGAGCGCCGGGTCACCGAACTGCTGGAACGACTGCACCAGGGACAGGCCCGGTTGGACGACCTGCGCTTCGGTGAGCTGGACGTGCGCGAACGCTTCGACACCAGCTACCGGGCCCTCGCCCCCGACGAGCGGACCACGTTGCACGCGCTCGGTGCCCTCCACCGGTTCGCCGTGACCCCGCACCTGCTCGACAGCGTGCTCCACTACGGCGTCTCCTCCTGCGAGACCCTGCTCGGCCGGCTCGTCGAGCGCAGCCTGCTCCGCGCCGACCACGGGGCGGAGCAGACCGAGTTCGACGAGCCGCAGTACTCCTGTCACCCGCTGATCAGGGTCTACGCCCGGGAACGCCGCACCGACACCGAACTGCTGGCCAGCCTGCCGGCGGCTCGGCGCTTCGAGACCACCGTGTTCGGCGTCTCCGAGGCCCTCCCCCTCCCCCGGGCCGTCGGCTGACGCGCCGGGCCGGTCCCGGCCGGTGTCACCAGGGGATCTGCCGCTGTCCCCGCAGGAACGCCCCGGTGGGACCGTCGTCGGGCAGCGTCGCGGCGTGGACGATGTCCACGGCCGACTCCTCCGGTGAGCGCTGTGCCTTGGGCATCATCCGGGTCCGGGTGGGACCGGGATTGACCGCGTTGACCAGCACCCCGGTCCCCCGGGTCTGCGCGGCCAACATGGTGGTCAGGCCGTTGAGCGCCGTCTTCGACACGGAGTAGCCGGGCGTACCGGTGAACAGCCCGTTGCTGAACGCCCCGGTACCGCTGGAGACGAACACGACCCGCCCCCAGCCCCGTTCCACCATGCCGGGCAGGAAGGCCTGGGCCACCCGCCAACTGCCCACCAGGTTCACCGCCAGGGTGCGCTCCACCAGCTCCAACGGGACCGTCAGCGGGTCGTGGCCGGCGTCCAACAGCACCCCCGCGTTGCTCACCAGGATGTCGACCCGGCCGATCTCGTCACGGGCGCGCAGCACCTCGTCGGGGTCGGTGACGTCGAGCTGAACGGCACGGGCCCCCCGCCCCAGCTCCTCGGCCGCCTCCTTGGCCTGCGTCCCGTCCCTGGCCGCGAGGACGACCTGCACCCCCTGCCGGTGCAGCAGGGCCGCCACGGCTCGGCCGAGTCCCCGGTTGGCCCCGGTCACCAGTGCGATGCGCTGCTCGCCCACCACGTCCTCCTCCTGGGGAATCCGCACGCCGGGCCGTCCCCGTCCTGCGACGCGGCGCCACGGCCGCCCCATGCTGCGCCACCCGACTCGACAACCGCTGGGGCCACACACGACCACCGCCGCCACCGGTTCCGCACCCGGACCGGCACCCCGTTCCACCGGCCCTCGAGCAGGCCCCGAGAGACCGGGGACACGGTGACCCCGGACGGACGCGACCCACGGGTGCCATCACGGGTCGGGGAAGCAGTGGAAGGGGTTGGACGAGCCATGCGCGTGCTGTTCACAACCTGGGCGTGGCCCTCGCACCTGTACGCGATGGTGCCGCTGGCCTGGGCCTGCCGCGCCGCCGGGCACGAGGTGCTGGTCGCCAGCCAGCCGGGGCTGCTCGACGAGATCGTGCGCACCGGCCTGCCCGCGGCCGCGGTCGGCCAGGACGTGGACGCCGTGGAGATGGTGCGCGGGTACGTGCTGCCCTCCGAGACCGCCGGTGACGGCGACGGCAAGGAACCCAGGCTGGGGCACGCGCCACGGACCGGCAAGGGGCCGCGCGCCCTGCAGATGTTCCTGGCCCACGCCGAGTCCATGGTGGACGACCTGGTGGCGTTGACCCGTGGCTGGCGCGCGGACGTGGTGGTGTTCGAGCCGACCGCACTGGCCGGCCCCATCGCCGCCGCGGCCGCCGGGGTGCCCGCGGTGCGTCACCTGTACGGCGTCGACCTGATGCTGCGGGCCCGCCCGATCCTGCCGGACCTGCTGGCCGACCTGGCCGAGCGGCACGGAGTGACCGAGTTCGACCCGTTCGGCGTGACCACCGTCGACCCCGCCCCGCCCGGCCTGCGGGTGCCCGGCGCCGACTACCCGCGTCTGTCCATGCAGTACGTGCCGTTCAACGGACCGGGTGTGCTTCCCCGACCGCTGCCGGACTCCGGCGGCCGCCCGCGGATCTGCGTCACCTGGGGCTACACCATGGCCAAGCTCGCGCCGTCCCGGTTCCTGGCCGGCCAGGTGGTCCAGGCCCTGCACAAGGCGGACCTGGACGCCCAGATCGTCCTGGCCGTCTCGTCCCGCCAGCAGGAGATGCTGCCGCCGCTGCCGGACGACGTGCACGTCGCGGTGGACACGCCGCTGAACCTGCTGCTGCCCCGCTGCGACCTGGTCGTGACGCACGGCGGCGCCGGCACCGTGCTCACCTCGCTGCGCAACGGGCTGCCCCTGCTGCTGATCCCGCAGCTGCCCGACCACGCCGGGCACGCCGCCCGCGTGGCCGCCGCCGGCGCCGGCGAGCTGCTGCCCCGGGACGACGCCACGCCGGAGCGGATCGCCGAACAGGTCGCGACGCTGCTGGGCGAACGCGGTGACGCCGTGCGCGACGCGGCCCGTGAGCTGCAGTGCCAGATCCGGGAACAGCCCACGCCGGCCGCGGTCGCCGAGGAGCTGGCCTCCCTGGTGCAGTCGGCGACCACTACTCACTGAACACCGCCGACCGGGATGGAGTGATCGAAAGATGTGCGGTGTCGCCGGGTGGGTCGACTTCGAGCGCGACCTGCGCGAGCAGAGCAGCACGGTACGCACCATGGTGGCCACGCTGGCCAACCGCGGCCCGGACGCCGAGGCGGTGTGGACCGACGAGCGGGCCGCGCTCGGCTTCCGCCGCCTCGCGGTGATCGACCTGGTCACCGGGGACCAGCCGATGGTCGCCGAGGAGGACGGCCGGGTGCTGGCCGTACTGGTGCACAACGGCGAGGTCTACAACTACCGACAGCTGCGGGAGGAACTGGTCGCCCGCGGGCACCGGTTCCGCACGACCAGCGACACCGAGGTGGTGCTGCGCGCCTACCTGGAGTGGGGCGAGCACTGCGTCGAACGCCTGGAGGGCATGTTCGGTTTCGCCGTGTGGGACCCGCAGCGGCAGCAGCTGATGCTGGCCCGGGACCGGCTGGGCATCAAGCCGCTCTACTACGCCCCGCTGGGTCGGGGCGTGGTGTTCGGTTCGGAGATCAAGGCCCTGCTGGCGCACCCGCTGGTCGAGCCGGTGATCGACCTGGAGGGCATGGCCGAGGTCCTCACCTACATCGCCACCCCGGGCCACGCGGTGTACCGGGGGCTGCACGAGGTCAAGCCCGGCCACGTCGTCCTGGTCCAGGACGGGCGGGTCAGCGAACGCTGCTACTGGTCCCTGACCAGCCACGAGCACACCGACGACTGGGACACCACGGTGGCCACCGTGCGCGGGCTGCTGGAGGAGTCGGTGGCCGCGCACCTGGTCTCCGACGTTCCGCTGTGCACCCTGCTGTCCGGCGGGCTGGACTCCAGTGCCATCGCCGCCTTCGCCGCCCGCGCCCTCGGTCCGGACGGCCCGCCCCGCACCTTCGCGGTGGACTTCGAGGGGCACGCCGAGCGGTTCCGGAAGGACTTCTGGCACCAGGACCCCGACGCGCCGTACGCCGCCGAGGTGGCACGGCACGTGGGCACCGAGCACGAGCCGGTGGTGCTGCGCACCGCGGACATGACCGACCCGGTGGTGGCGGACGCCGCGCTGTGGGCGCAGGACCTGCCCAGCCCGATCCCGGACATGGACCGCTCGCTGTACCTGTTGCTGCGCGCGGTCCGGCAGCGCTCCACGGTGGCACTGATGGGTGAGATCGCCGACGAGCTCTTCGGCGGCTACCAGTCGTTCCGGGACCGTTCCCTGCTGGACACCGGCAACTTCCCGTGGGTGTCGATGGGGTTGCGGGTGTCGCCGCTGGGCCGCAGCACGGGTCTGTTGGATCCGGAGTTGCTCAAGCGGATCGACGTGCCGGGCTACTCGGCGCAACGCTACGCCGAGGCGGTCGCCGAGGTGCCCGCGCTGCCGGGCGAGTCGGCCGACGAGGCGCTGATGCGCCGGACGAGCTTCCTGCACCTGACCCGGTGGCTGCCGCTGCTGCTGGCCCGGGACGACCGGCTGAGCATGGCGGTGGGCCTGGAGCTGCGCGTGCCGTACTGCGACCACCGGCTGGTCGAGTACGTGTTCAACATCCCGTGGGCGATGAAGACCGCCGACGGCATGGAGAAGAGCGTGCTGCGGGCGGCGGTGGCCGACCTGCTGCCCGACTCGGTGCTGAACCGCCGCAAGAGTCCGTTCCCGGTCACCCAGGACCCCGACTACGGGCAGGTGTTGCGCGAGCAGTTCGACGCCGTGGTCACCGATCCGAACAGCCCGGTGCGCCCGCTGTTGAACGAGACGGCGACGGCCGAGCTGCTGGCCGCCCGCCGGCCGATCGAGGCCACCGGCTGGGGGGAGCGGCGCAACGTCGAGATGGTGCTGCAACTGGACGCCTGGCTGCGGAAGTACCGGGTGCGGTTGGAGCTGTGAGGAGGAGTGGACGGACGTGTTCCACAAGGAGCTGCTGGAGATCGCCGACCCGGTACTGCGGAAGGTGACCTCCCACCCGTTCTGGTCCGGGCTCAAGGACGGCTCGCTGCCCGGGGAGTGCCTGGTGCACTTCGTCCAGCAGGACACCGGTTACCTGCTGCCGGCGTACGCCCGGGGTCTGGCCCGGTGCGCCGCCCTGGCCACGGACGACAAGCACACGCTGCTGTTCGGCCGGTCCATTTTCGGCACGCTGGAGGCGCGTAACCGGTTGCGCGGGGCGTTCGCCGAGCTGGCGCCCAAGCTGGGCCTGGAGGCGCCGGCCGAGCAGGCCCCGGTGGACCCGGCCACGCACGCGCACTGCTCGTTCTTCGCCGCGGCCAGCGCCACCTCGCTGTACGCCGGGGTGGGTGCCCTGCTGCCGATGGTGTGGTTCAACTACCAGGTCTCCAACGACCTGCGGGACAACCACGTGCCCGGCTCCCGCTACGCGCCGTGGATCGAGGTCTACCACCCGGGTGAGGAGTACCAGTACGCGGTGCGGGCCTTCCTGTCCATGGTGGACGAGCTCGGCGAGCACGCCTCCGGCCGGGAGCGGCAGGAACTGGTGGACCACTTCACCACCAGCATCCGCTACGAGTGGGCGTTCGCCGAGGGCGCCTGGCGCCGCCCGACCTGGCCGGTCTGAGTCGTCCCTGACCCTCCGGGACCCGGCCCCGCCGGGTCCCTTCCCCCACCCTGACCAGGTTTTTCGAGTTCGAGCAGTTCTCGATCCGCCCCCCATCACCCCCGCCCAGCATGGGCAACAACCGGGGAGCGGTCCCTACTTCCAAGCCCGCGTCAGCCGAGCAGAAAGGCAGCACGACGATGACCACCACCGAGCACGGTGTGGAGCAGGAGGAGCAGGCTCCTGTGCGGTACCCCTTCCCCTGGACCCCGCCCATGGAGATTCCGGAGGCACTTCGGGGACTGCGGGAGAAGGCTGTCGTCACCGTCACCCTGCCCAGTGGGGACAAGGCCCTGCTGGTCACGCGGTACAAGGACGTGCGATCCCTGTTCGCCGACCACCGGCTGAGCCGTAACCTCGCCCGACCGGGTGTGGCCCGTGTGTCCAAGGACAACGAGCTGTTCGTCGACCCGAACATCGACCCGGACCCGCCGAAGCACACCCAGGTCCGTGGCCTGGTGACCCGTGCGTTCACCGCCCGGCGGGTGGAGGCGCTGCGCCCGACCGTCTGGGAGATCGCCAACGACCTGATGGACAAGATGGAGGCCGGGCCGCGGCCGGCCGACCTCAACGAGGCGTTCGCGTTCCCCCTGCCGATCCGGGTCATCTGCAAGCTGCTGGGTGTGCCGGCCGAGGACATGAACAAGTTCCGCCGGCTGGTCGACGGCTTCCTGTCGGTGACCAAGCTGCCGCCGGAGGAGGTCGCCGAGTGCCGCAAGGGCCTGTGGCAGTACCTGGGCGACCTGATCGAGGACAAGCGGAAGAACCCGGCGGACGACCTGGTCAGCGAGCTGATCCGGGTCCGTGACGAGGACGACAACCGGCTCAACGAGCACGAGCTGCGGTTCTGGACCCAGGGCCTGCTCATCGCCGGTTACGTCACCACCGCCAGCCAGATCGGCAGCAGCATCGCGGTCCTGCTGCACAAGCGGGAGCTGGCCGAGCAGATCCGGCAGGACTGGTCGCTGGTGCCGTCGGCGGTCGAGGAGCTGCTGCGCGCCCAGATCATGGGCTCCTCGATCGGCACGATGCGGTACGCGCTCGAGGACATCGAGCTGTCCGACGGCACGATCATCAAGAAGGGCTCCAGCGTCCTGTTGTCCGAGGAGTCGGCCAACATGGACGAGACGGTCTTCCCCGACCCGTTCACCCTCGACCTCCGCCGCAAGGACAACCACCACATGACCTTCGGCGCCGGCCTGCACTACTGCGTGGGCGCCGCGCTGGCCCGGATGGAGCTGCAGGTGGCCACCGAGGGTCTGCTGCGTCGGTTCCCGAACCTGCACCTGGCGATTCCGGGCGAGAAGCTGCCCCGCGCCCTGGGTGGCTTCATGGAGGGCTTCACCGAGATCCCGGTGGACTGGTGAGAGGAGGCCGGGGAGCACCGATGCGTGTCACCGCGAACCCCGAGACCTGTGCCGTCGCCAGTCTCTGCGTCTACCGGGCGCCCGGGGTGTTCGACCAGGACGAGGACGGCCACGTGAAGGTCCTGCAGCCCAACCCGCCCGCGGAGCTGCACGAGGACGTGCGGTGGGCGGCCCGGAGCTGCCCCACTCGGTCCATCCGCGTGCTGGACGACCCCGCCGGTCCGGCTGCCAGCACCGGGCCGGGGATGTCCACCGGCGGGGCCGAGCACTAGGAGCAGTCATGCCGTTCGCCGCCATCACCTACGACATCAAGCCGGGCCACGAGGACGAGATCGCCGAGATCTTCGGCAACTTCCGCCGGGTGCGTTCCTCGGAGGTGCCCGGGGAGAACGGGAAACCGGCCGGCCGGATCCTCGCCACCGCGGTGTTCATCCGGGACGCCACGCTGGTGCGGGTCATCGAATACGAAGGGGATTTGGAGGCCGTTGCCCGGTTCATGGCCACCCAGCCGGGGGTACAAGAAGTAGAGCGCAAGCTGAAGCCGTACCTGAACTCACCACGTGACACCGGGACGGTGGAGGGCTTCGTGAAGACCTTCAAGTCCAGCATGCTGCGCTGCATCACCCAGCTATCCGTACCCCGAGTACCGGCTGAGGCGCCATGACGGCACGCCGCCCGGCGTCGCCGCCCCGCCGTCCGACCCTGTCGGGCGGCGGGGCTCGGCACTACGCCGGGGAACACGACGGGACATCCGTAGCGAACGGGCGCGGCCCGCTGTCACTGCGGCTGGTCCCGTTGACCCTGCTGGCCCTGGTGCAGGCCGTGGTGGTGGCCTGTCTGCTCCGGGAGCACCGTCCACTCCCGACCGGGCACGCCGCCATGGCACTCCTGATGGGACACGGCGAACACGGACGACACGGGAGCACCCCGCTCCCGGCGCCGGTGGGAACCGACCCCGTCCTGCACCACCTGGGCCTGGCCGCGCTGGGCACCGTGGTGGCCCTGCCCCTGCTGTGCCTGGCCGTGACCGCCAGCCGGCGCCTGCTGGCCCGGTGGCGGGTGAACGGCGAGCTGCTCTCCCGAGCGGTCTTCGCCTGCTTCGCCGGCCTGTCCGGACTGGGGGCCGCCGCCGTCACCGCCTTCCTGGCCGCTCCCTCGCTCGGCAACAGTGGTTCCGCACTGTTCGCCCCGACCGTCTGCGTGCTCGAGATCCTGCGCAACTCGTTCGTGTCGGCCCTGGTCCTGGTTCTGCTCATCGGCGTGCCGTGGCACACCCGCGCCACGGACGGAAACACCGGACGCGGCCACCCCGAACCGGGGGCGGTCGTCATCTGAAAGGGACATCGTGTCCATGAGCAACGAAACATCCAGCCGCAGGAAGTGGACTCGCCGAGACACACTCCGGCTGGGAGCACTGGCTGGTGCCGCTGCTGTACTGCCCGTGGAACGCCTGGCGAACGCCCTCGGCAGGCCACCACGGAACAACACCCTGCCGCCCTTCTCCGTGCCGATGCCGGTACCGCCGGTGGCACGACCGATCGCCACCACCTCCACCACCGACTACTACGCCATCGCCGCCTACGAGACGTGGGTCAACATCCTGCCGCACGTGACGACCAGGCTCCGCACCTTCGACGGCGGCTTACCCGGGCCCACGATCAAGGCGAAAGCGGGCCGGCGCACGATCGTGACGTACAGCAACCGGCTCGACCTGCCCATCGCGGTGCACCTGCACGGCGGGCACGTGCCGCCGGAGAGCGACGGTCACCCGCTGGACCTCATCCAGCCGGGGCGGAACCGTGACTACGTCTACCCGAACACCCAGCGGGCCGCGACGCTCTGGTACCACGACCACGCCCACCACACCGAGGCGGAGAACGTCTACCGCGGCCTGTCCGGTTGCTACATCATCAGCGACGACGAGGAGCAGGCGCTGGGCCTACCGTCCGGCCAGTACGACGTGCCCCTGCTCATCCGGGACGCCGACCTGGCCGACGACGGCACGCTGATCTACGACGCCGGCGGGTTCTCCGACCGCAAGACCGTCCTGGTCAACGGGCAGCCGCGGCCGTACTTCCGGGTCGCCGCGCGCAAGTACCGGTTCCGCCTGGTCAACGTGTCCAACGAGCGGTCGTTCCAGCTGCGGCTGAGCACGGGTGACGAGTTCATCCAGATCGCCACCGACGGCGGCCTGCTGCCGGCACCGGTACGCACCCCCGTCGTCGACCTGTGGTCCGCGGAGCGGGTCGAGGTGGTCGTGGACTTCTCCCGCTACCCGATCGGGACGAGGGTCGTGCTGGAGAACACCCAGCCGCTGACGAACGAGCCCTCCGAGGTCATGTGCTTCGACGTGGTGCGCACCGCCTCGGACAACAGCCGGGTGCCGGACCGGCTGACCACCCTGCCCCCGTTGGACACCGCCACGGTGACCCGGGACTTCGTGCTGTCGTTCGACTCGGCCAGCCGGACCTTCCTGATCAACGGGAAGGCGTTCGACCCGAACCGGGTGGACGTGCGGACCAAGTTGGGCACCACCGAGATCTGGCGGATCACCAACGCGGACACCGCCTTCGGCATCCCCCACTCGTTCCACACCCACCTGGTGCAGTTCCGGGTGCTGGACCGGGACGGGGTGCCGGTGGCGGCGACGGAGGCCGGGTTGAAGGACACCGTGTCGATCCCCGCCGGGCAGACGGTGCGGATCCAGATGCGGTGGGGCGACTACACCGGCCGCTACATGTACCACTGTCACTTCCTGGAGCACTCGACGCACGCCATGATGGGACAGCTGGAGATCACACGCTGACCGGACACCGACGAGGACACGGGCGGCGGGCCTCCGTACGGAGGCCCGCCGCCCGTGTCCTGTGTGGCCATCTCCCCCGCCGGTCGAGGCCGGGGCGTGACCGTGTCCACCGCACCGTGTGTCCATTGTGGACGATGTGCCGGACGGCCCGGACACCGGGGTCCACCCACACCCACCGTCCGACGTCACCCGGTCACCGACCGCAGCGGCTCCCCCGCCGCCACGCCGTGGAACAACGTCCCGGAACAACCGAAGGGCGGGCCTCCGCGGACGCGGAGACCCGCCCTCGTGGGCGCAGGATCAGGCGATGTCGGAGCGACGCAGCAGGGTGCCGAGCGCGGCGGCCAGCTCCGCCTCGGGCTGCCCCGACGCCTCGGTGGCCCGCCAGGCGACGAACCCGTCCGGTCGCACCAGCACACAACCGTGCTCACCGACGCCGTAGGCGGTACCGAACCGACCGGCCACGTCCTCCACGTCGGCGTCCGCACCGCCCACCCGGTAGGCCTCGACGGCCACACCGGACCGGGCGGCCAGCTTCTGGGCCGCCTCCACCCAGGCCTGCCCGGCGGAACCGGCCAGTACCACCGGAACCTTCCCGTACAGGTCGAGGATGGAGACCTCCTCCCCGCCCCGACGCACCGGCAGGTGCGGACCCCGGGTCCCGGGTTCGCCGCTGAGCAGCCACGGCGGCACCGGGTCGCCCTCGCCGTAGCGGTAGCCGAAGACGGTGGCCGCGAACCGGGCGCCGGTCTCCGCGTCCTCGCCCTCGGTGCCGGTCCGCTCCTGCATCATGGACATGGTCTGCTGCAGGGTCAGCCAGGCCACCGGCTGTCGCTCGGCCTGGTAGGTGTCCAGCAGCTCCGCACCGGCGGTGCCGTTCAGCACCGCGGCCAGCTTCCAGGCCAGGTTGTGCGCGTCCTGGATACCGAGGCTGGCGCCGAAACCACCGGTCGGCGGCACCAGGTGCGCCGCGTCGCCGACCAGGAAGACCCGCCCGTCGCGGTACCGCTCGGCCACCTGGGCGCCGATCCAGAAGTTGAGCGCCTTCGCCCCGCCCGCCGGAAGCTGCGGAATGATCTTCACGTCGAGGTCGGGCTGACCGATGGCGGCACGCACCAGCTCGATGCACCGCTCGTCGGTCATGTCGGCCAGCGTGGCGCCCTCCGGCATCATGGTCGCGAAGATCCAGCGCTTGACCCCGTCGTGGGCGAACAGGATCGTCTGCGGGCTCGGCTTGTCCAGGTAGCACACCCCGATCGGGCGACCCCGCGCGGCCTTGCTCAGGTCGGCCTCGAACAGCAGGGACAGCGAGGTGGCGAACTCGCCGGGGCCCTGCACACCGATGCCCAGCGCCTTGCGCACCGGGCTGCGCCCACCGTCGGCCGCGATGACGTAGGAGGCACGGACGGTCCGCTCCTCCCCCGTCTCACGGTTCCGCAGCAGCGCGGTCACCCCGTCGTCGTCCTGGGTGAACGAGACGAGCTCGGTGGAGAAACGCAGCTCCGCACCCAGCTCGGTCGCCTTGGTACGCAGCACGTGCTCCAGGCGGTCCTGGTCGATCGGGACCCACTCGCAGGGGCTCACCTCCCCGGTGGGGTCGGGCTGGTCGGTGGGTCCGCTGAAGAACTCCGGCCCCGCCAGGGTCTCCGCGCGCACCATGAGCAGCTTGCTGAAGTCGGTGGCCAGGGTGGCCTCCTTCCACAGCGCCGACTCCAGTCCGACCTGGCGGTACACCTCGGTGGTCCGCGGGTGGATCCCCCGGGACCGCGGGTGGCTCAGGGTGTCCGGGTGGCGCTCCACGAGCAGCGGCCGCACGCCGTGCGCGGCCAGGAACACCGCCGCGGACAACCCGGTCACCGCGCCACCGACGACGAGCACCTGTGTCCGCTCGTCCGGCTCTCCCATACCTGCTCCTCACAACAGTCGACGGTCGTTCAGCACGAGGTGATGCCCACCCGAACCGGCCGATGCGGGGACGGCACACCGGTAGCGCCGGCGCCGTGGCCGACGTTCCCCTCCCGCACGGACTCCGGGGGACACCGCGGGCCGGCCTATGGGGGAGGGTCTCGGGCGAGGCCGGCCCGCGGCGTTCGATGCGGCGCCGACGGCGCCGCCGCTCGGTTCAGCCGTCCTTACGGCAGATCACGAGGGTGTCGTAGTCACCGAGCGGCTGGTCGGTGATCGAGGTGAACCCGGCCGCCTCGGCGTGTCCACGCAGCTCGGTGACCGTGTACTCCGAGCCGCCGTCGGTGACCAGGAGCATGTCCAGGCTGATCACCAGGTTCTCCACGTGGTTCGGCTCGTCGTCCAGCATGCGGTCGTAGACCAGCAGGACACCGCCGGGGTTGACGGCCTGGTAGGCCTTGCGCACCAGGTAGCCACGCTGCTCGGGGTCCCAGTCGTGCAGGACGTGGCCCAGGATGACGATGTCCGCGTTGGGCAGGTCCTTCTCGAAGAAGCTGCCGCCGTGGAACGTCACCTTGCCGGTGAGCCCGTACTGGGCGACCAGCTCGTCGAAGAACGGTTCCATCGCCGGCAGGTCGAAGACGTGCCCCTCCAGGTGGGGGTGGGCCTTGACGATCTGCGAGGCGATGTTGCCGCGGCACCCACCGACGTCGAGCACCGACGTGTAGTTCTTCCAGCCGTCGTACGCCTCGATGAGCTGCGGGCCCAGGACGTGGGTCAGCGCGTCCATCATGTTGACGAACTGGCGCAGCAGGGCCGGGTCGCGCGTCACCTTCTCGAAGTCGCTGCCCGACTGCTGCTTACCGGTGCGCAGGGCCTCGGCCAGCCGGCCCCACGCCGGGTACAGGTTGCGGTTGGAGCGCTGCAGGAACCCGCCGATGTAGGTCTGCTCACCGCGAACCAGGTACCGGTCGGCGCCGCTGGCGTTGCGGTAACGGCCGCCCTCCGCCCGCTCCAGCAGGCCGAGTGCGACCAACAGGTTCAGGAAATCGCTGAGGCCGCGACCGTGCAGCTTCAGACGATCCCGGATCTCCTCCTCGGTCGCCGCACCCGCGCGCAACACGGTGAACAGGTCGAGTTCGACCGCGGTCAGCAGGGCCTTGGCATCGCAGAACGCGTTGCCCAGGCGCAGGATCCCGGCGGGGGTGCTGGTGTCCGGGGCGATGCTCGTCATTCGCACGACTCCTTCCACGACGGCGGATGGCGAGGCCGCCATTCCGGTCGCCGCGACGGTGTCAGCCCCGGTTGGAGGACGGCTCGAACCCGAATGAAGCCCACGGCCTCAGGCATCCCCTGCTCCGGCCGCCAGGGATTCTCGAGCACACCCCGGTACTCCTCCCCCCTGTGCGGCACGCGCCGCCGCGCTGTGGTCGAGCCAAGGGGAACAGGCATGGTTGACGTGAAGATCCCGGTGCTGATCGTGGGCGGTGGGCCGGTGGGCCTGTCCACCGCGCTCTTCCTCGGGCGCCACGGGGTGAGGACCCTTCTGGTGGAGAAGCGGGACGGCACGTCGCTGCTGCCCCGCGCCCCGGGCCTCCAGGCCCGCACGATGGAGCTTTTCCGCGCGGCCGGCTTCCACCACGACATCCGCGCACTGGAGATCGGTGACTCGCACGCCTACTTCGAGGGCGGCATCCTGCGGGTCAACACCTTCGCCGAGATCGACGACGCGGTCGCGGTGGAGGTGCCGTCGCTGGACGGGCCCACCATCAGCCCGGAACGGGTCATGGGCTGTGGCCAGGACCGCTACGAGCGGGTGCTGGCGGCCAAGGCGCAGGAGTTCGGCGCCGAGATCCGGTTCCGGACCAAGCTGGTCTCGGTGGAGCAGGACGCCGAGGGCGTCACCGCCGTGGTGGAGAACGTGGACACCGGCGAGCGGACCACCGTGCGGTCCGAGTACCTGGTGGGCGCGGACGGGGCCAGCAGCTTCACCCGGGAAGCCCTGGGTGTGAAGCGCAACGGCCGGGGCACCGTGTTCAACGCACTGAGCATCTACTTCCGCGCTCCGGAGCTGGAGGTCCTGCTCAAGGGCCGCAAGTTCATCCTCTGCTACGCCAGCGCCGCCCCGGGCACGCTGATGGGGCTGTCCCGGCTGCACGGGTGTGACCCGTGGCTGGCCGCCCCGCTGTACCACCCGGAGAAGGGCGAGCGTCCGGAGGACTTCACCGACGAGCGGTGCATCGAGATCGTGCGCACCGCCGCCGGCAAGGCCGACATGGACGTGGAGATCGTGGCGAAGGTGCCGTGGCAGGGCGCCCAGCTCGTGGCGGAGCGGTTCCGCATCGGCCGGGTGTTCCTGGCCGGTGACGCCGCACACGTGCACCCGCCGGCCGGTGGCTTCGGCGCCAACACCGGTATCCACGACGCGCACAACCTGGCCTGGAAGATGGCCGCGGTGCTCAAGGGCTGGGCGGGCGACGCGCTGCTGGACACCTACGACGCCGAGCGGCGGCGGGTGGGCGAGGCGATGGCCGAGCAGGCCATGGTGCGCAACCGCATCCGGCACGGCTACGCCGACGACGAGACCCGGGCGATGATGGTGGACGACATCATCGTGACGCTCGGCTACCGCTACAAGTCCGACGCGATCACCGGCGGGGACAACGACGCTCCGGTGCTGACGCCGAAGCTGGTGCTGGACGGCCAGCCGGGTACCCGTGCCCCGCACGTGTGGCTGGACCGCGACGGGGAGCGCATCTCCACCATCGACCTGTTCTTCGACGACTTCGTGCTGCTCACCGGCACCCGCGGTGGTGCGTGGACCGGTGCGGCGGAGCGGGCCGCCAAGGAGCTCGGTGTGCCGCTGCGGACGCACGTGGTCGGCCAGGACGGCGACCTGGTGCCGGTGGACCGCGACTGGGCCAGCGCGTACGGGGTGTCCGAGTCGGGTGCCGTGCTGGTGCGGCCGGACGCCTTCGTGGCCTGGCGGACGCCGGAGATGGTCGAGGACCCGGACCGCACGCTGATCGAGGTGCTGGCTCGCGCCGCCGGGCTGGCGCCGAGCGCGGCCCGCTGAGCCGAGGGAGACGGTGATGACGTCCACCGAGCGGATCCCGGCCACCGATCCGGGCGCGCTGTTGGGTCAGGCCATGGCGTTCCAGCCGGCGAAGCTGGTCCTGACCGGGCTGGAGCTGGGGCTGTTCCGGCTGCTGGCCGAGGGCCCGGCCACCACCGAGCAGGTGCGGGAGAAGCTGGGCCTGCACCAGCGGGGCACCGACCACTTCCTGCGGGCCCTGGCCGAGCTGGGGGTGCTGGAACGGGACGGGGACACCTACCGCAACAGCAGGGCCACCGAACGGTTCCTGGTGCCGGGGGCCGACGGCGGGAACGGCGGGTTCCTGGGTGGGTTCCTGCACGTCGCCGACCAGGTGATGTACCCGGCGTGGGGCCGGCTCGCCGAGGCCCTGCGCACCGGGGAGCCCCAGGCGGCCACCTACTCCGGCACGAACATGTTCGACCAGCTCTACGGGGACGAGAACAAGCGGAACGACTTCGTGAGCATGGCCGAGGACGCCAGTCGCCCGCTGATCCCGGCCCTGGTGGAGGCGTTCGACTGGTCGGCGCACAAGTCGGTCCTGGAGCTGGGGGGCTGCCGGGGCAACGTGCTGGCGCAGGTGGTGCGGGCCCACCCGCACCTGGACGGTACGGTGCTCGACCTGCCGCAGCTGGAGCCGGCGTTCGACGAGCACATGGTCACTCTCGGCATGACGGGTCGGGTGCGGTTCCACGCGGCGGACTTCTTCGCCGACCCGCTGCCCGAGGCCGACGTGGTGATGATCGGCCACTGCATGGTCGACTGGACCGACGAGCAGCGGCGCACCCTGATCGGGCGGGCGTTCCACGCGGTGCGTCCGGGTGGGGCGTTCCTGATCTGGGACCCGATCATCGTGGAGGGTCAGGACAGCTACCTGCGCAACCTGATCCGCAGCCTCAATCTCCAGCTCATGACCCCGCACGGGGTCAACTACCGGCTGGAGCAGTGCGTGGAGTGGCTGCTGGGTGCCGGGTTCGCCGAGGTGACCCACCGCCCGTTGGGTCACGACGTCACCCTGGTCGTCGCCCGCAAGGGCGAGGCGTGAGATCCCGGTGCGGCCGGGTCGTCGCTGGACGGCCCGGCCGCACTGCTGCTTCCGTGACGGGACGTTTCCGTCACTCCCCCTGGTGTGGTGACGAAGGGTGGGCGCCGATGCACGGTGACACCGAGGACGACCTACGGTTGCTGGGCAGCTCCGCATCGGTGGGTCGCGATTTCAGCGCGGCCCAGCTGCTGTTCCACGCGACGGTCGCCGAACTGGCCGGCCTGTCGACGACCGACTACAAGTGCCTGGACCTGGTGATGCGGGTACGGGGTCCGGTCACCGCGAGCACGTTGGCCCAGCTGGCCCAGCTCTCCACGGGGGCGGTGACCGGGGTGGTGGACCGGCTGCAGCGCGCGGGCTACGTGCGCCGGGTGCGTGACCGGACGGACCGACGGCGGGTCCTGATCGAGCCGGTGGCCGGCCTGGAACAGCGTTTCGACTGGATCTTCACCCCGCTGCGGGCGGCGATCCGTGAACTGGAAGCGACGTTCGACGAGCACGAGTTACGCGCGGTGCACCGCTACCTGACCGGAGCCGCCCAGGTGCTGCGCCGCCAGACCCAGCGGCTGCGCGAGCACGCCGCGCCGGATCACGCGAGCAACGAGTGACCCCCGCACGGCGCCGGGCACACCGGCCGAGCCGGTCCCCGCCGAGCAGGTCCGAGTCGGGAGTGCGAAGGCATGGCAGGCACGTCAGTGGACACGCCCGGGGCACGGAAGGGGCACAGCACCGGGAGAGCCGGCACCGAGGTGGCACGGTGGCGCCGCCCCCTCGCCTACCTGCTGTTCGTCCTGTTTCCAGCCACGGCGGTGCTGGCGGTGGTGGGTACCACCACCGCCAGCACCGACGGTCTCCTGGTGCGTCCGCCGGAACCCCGGCAGACGTTACCCCTGAGCGAGGTGCTGGCCACCCTGCTGCTGGCCACGGTGGTGATCGTGGTGGCCACCCAGCTCCTGGGGGCACTGGCCGTCCGGCTCAACCAGCCCCGGGTGCTCGGGGAGATCACCGCCGGTCTGCTGCTCGGCCCGTCGGCGCTGGGGCTGGTGGCGCCGGGGGTGGTGCGGTTCCTGTTCTCCCCGGACGTGGTGTACTTCCTCGGCGCGCTCGCCGAGCTGGGCGTCATCTTCTTCATGTTCCAGGTGGGCCGGGAGCTGCCGTTCTCGCTGCTGCGCGGCAGCGGCACCACCACCGTGGTGGTGGGACACGCCGGGATCGCGGTTCCCTTCCTGGTCGGGGTGCTGACGGCCGCGGGCCCGTTGGCCGGCTACCGGGAGAGCCAGGTGCCCGCGACGGCGTTCGTGGTGTTCTGCGGGGTGGCGCTGAGCATCACGGCGTTCCCGGTGCTGGCCCGCATCCTGGTGGACCGCGGTCTGCACGACACCCGGTTCGGAGCGCTGGGCATGGCCACCGCCGGGGTCAGCGACGCCACGGCCTGGTGTGTGCTGGCCCTGGTGGTGGCCGTGGTGCACGGCGGCTCGGCGGGCACCGCCCTGCGCACGGTGCTGCTCACGGTCGTGCTGGCCGCGGTGATGTGGTGGGGGCTGCGGCCGCTGCTGGTCCGGCTGGCCCGGCACGCGGCGGAGACCGGGCGCCACCGCGGCACGGTGATGACGACGATGCTACTGACCACCCTGTCCGCGGCCGCGGCCGCGGAGGCGATCGGGGTGGGCGCGATCTTCGGGGCGTTCCTGGCGGGGGTGGTGGCACCGCGGTCCGCCCCGCTGGTGGAGGAGTTCGGCTACCGGTTGGACGGTCCGACGCACTGGCTGTTGCTGCCGCTGTTCTTCGCCACCACGGGCCTGGCCGTCGACATCTGGAGGTTGAGCACCTCGGCCGGCTGGACGCTCGTGGTGATCGTGCTGGCCGGGGTCGGCGGGAAGCTGCTCGGGATCGTGCTGCCCGCTCGGCTGTCCGGGCTGGACGGATCCTCCGCGATGGGTCTGGGCGTGATGATGAACTGCCGCGGGCTGACGGAGATCGTGGTGCTCAAGATCGGCCTGACCCTCGGGGTGATCCCCGTGGACCTGTTCACGGTGTTCCTGGTCATGGCACTGTTGACCACGGCGATGACCGGGCCGTTGCTGGACCGCTTCGCCGCACGATCCCCGCTGACCCGGTCGGTGTCCGCCGGGGCTGGGAGCCGGTGACCCGACCGTCGGGTCCGGCCCGTGACCTTCCGCCGTCCCGCAGGCGAGTCACGGGCCGGATCACCGGAGGACGAGGGGAAGTCTCGCGGCCCGCTCCCCCAGCTCGGCCCGTTCCGCGTCGGTCGCGGCACGTCGTCCGGTACCCACCAGCAGCGCGTCCCGGTCTGAGAACGACGTGGGGAACCCGAATCCGGCGATCTTCTCCAGCATTCGGCGTGACCGGGCGAGCCCTTCCGCGGGCGGCCCGGCGACGTCCGGCAGGTGCGCGATCAGGTCGAGGTGGTGCAGTGTCCACTCCAGGACGTAGGCGGAGAGGAAGTCACCGGCGGTGAGGACCTGGCCGCGGGTGCTGACCCGAAGGGCCGGGTCGACGAGTTCGGCGGCACGGCCGGCGGCGGAGCCGACGTCGTCGAAGTGGAACTTCAGCAGCCGCGGTTCCTCGTAGGCGGCGGCCAGCCGGACGACCAGCGCGTCGAACACGTCGTCACCGTCGGGGCGGCCGCCGGTTCGGCGAGCTCCCAGTAGGTCACCGCGTCGCGGGTCGGTGCGGCCTCGGCAGGTGTCACCAGGGTGATCAGGACGTCCTGGGCCCCGATGAGCAGGTGAAACACCAGGTCCCGTACCAACCAGCCGGTACAACCGGAGGGTCGGGCGAAGTCCTCGTCCGGGAGTTCGGCGATCGCCGTGCGCAACGCCGTCCAGGACAGGGAGAAGAGCTCCACCGGCGCACACTAACCACCCGCGCTCCCCGCCGCGAGCGCGTTCCCTCCTCCGTGCCCCGGTCCGGGACCAGGCCCTCGGCCGGGAAACGCGGATGCGCCGGTCGGTGGAGACGGACCGTGTCTCCACCGACCGGCGCATCGAGCAGCAGGTCAGCGTTCCGGGGCGAACCGGATCACTTGGCCTGGGCCTCGAGGTCGACGAGAGCGGCGGCCAGCCGGAAGTACTTGTTGGTGCCCAGGTCCCGCACGGTCTTGATGCCGAAGGCAGCGTCCAGCTTCTCGGCGTCGCCCTCACTCACACCGGACAGCGCCGCGACCGGTGCGTCGAGGAGCTCGGACAGGCCGAGGTTCTCGTAGGCCTTGTCGAGCTGCTTGTCCAGGTCCGCCGAGACGGCCATGGGTCACGTCCCTCCAGTGGTATTTGTTGATCTTGTAAGAGCACAGTAGCGCGTCCGACATCCCCTTTGCGAGTTTTGCCCTCTTTCACCCGAGTGGACGCGTCCCTTCGGCGTAGAGCCCCCCTCCGAACGGCCGAACCGAGAAGCGGAGTGCCGAGGCAACCTCTCGCAGGTCCGGCTCCACGCCGCCCGCCCACGAGGGCGGCGGGGACCACCGCACCCACGCCTGGGCACCCGCCGTCACCCCGGAGAACGACCGGGGGGCGCGTGGCCACCGCGCGCCCCCCGGTACTCGTCGGGCCGGAGCCCGAGGACGTCACCTCCGGACGAGCTCGACGATCGTGAAGGTGCCGTCGACCACGTTCGGATTACCGGTCTCCAGGTTCCGCACCCACGACATCAGCGTGTACTTGCCGGGTTCCAGGTCGTAGGTCAGGAGCGCGGAGTGGTTCGGCGACATCGGGATCAGACCGACCGAGTGGTAGTCGACGAACGGGTTGACACCGTCCGAGCCCCAGTAGATGAAGAAGTGGCGTACGTCGGCCTCGGTCGCCCACGGGTGGAGCCGCATGAGCACGGCCTCGTTCATCTGGTCGGTGGCGTTGCGTGCCAGCAGCGTGCCCCGCGCGGGCAGCCGGCTGGGAACGACGAACCGGTCGCCCTCCGGGGTCGAGCGGATGACCGCGACGGTGTCGGGGTCGTGCCACCCCTTGGGCGCGGACTGGGGAGCCTGCTTGCCCCGCCCGATCTGGATGGGGTGCACCGCCGGCCGGACGCCCGGCTGGCCGAGCGTCGCGTAGTCCACCAGGTAGTAGGTACCGGGATCCAGGTCCACCGTGACCCGTACGCTCCGACCTGCCGTGACCGCCGCCCCGCTGAACAGCCGTCCGTGACGCAGCGCCTTTTTCTCCCCCTCCACCGAGGTGGGCGGGTCGTCGGAGAGCGCATCGGTCAGGTAGTCCAGGTAGCGGTCTAACGGCACACCCGCGTTCGGCCGGACCACGCCGAACCAGTGCGGTTCCGCGTCCGAAGTGCTGGCAGCGAAGGTCGTGGGCCCCTGCCGCAACCCGGCGTCCCCGGTCACGGTCATCCGAGCACCGGTCGCGGTGATCGTCACGACCTGGGCCGTCTTGCCGGGTGCCGCACCGGCGACCGCAGGGGCGGTGGGGAGCACGAGCGCCAGCGCCAGTGCGCCCACCACGCCACCCAGGGCCGTTCTGACTCTGCGAGACATCGATACACCTCCATGGGGAATATTCGTTTTCGACCCCCACGGGTTAACGAATTGTTCACGCCGCAGTCACGGTCCACTCGGGTGATCTACAACACGCAATAAGGCTCTGACGAGGGAAAGCTTCCGTCCGGGGCGGAAATGACATCCGACGACCACGGCATTACGGACTTCCCATATCACCGATGGTGAATCCTCTATTCGGAATATACGAGAAGGTACTTGTCTGCGGGAGGGAATGTTCCCACCGCACGTACGACCGTCGGCGCCACGAGCAGCACCGCAGGCGACGGGAGCGGACGCGCCTCACCACCTGCCCGCACCAGCTCGTGTCCGTCCCGGCACGGGGCGATCGCACCGAGAACGCGGTGACGGAGGAACACCCGAAAACCCGGGACACGCGAACGCCGGTGGGGAGGTGCCGTGACACCTCCCCACCGGCGACGGGAACCTGCCTCCTACCTGCTCAGCCACCGTGGGCATGGTGACCGTGGTCGTCGAGCGACAGCTCCCGGGACACCTGGTCCTCCGTACCCGGCTCGACGATCAGGAACTGACCCATCATGCCCCGGTCCTCGTGCTCGAGCATGTGGCAGTGGTACATGTACGGGGTGTCGTCGTCGGTGTACGTACCGAACTGGACGGCCAGCCGCACCACGGACTCCGGCGGCAGGTAGACCGTGTCCTTCCGGCCCCGCAACTCGGGCGGTGGCGGCTGCCCGTTGATGTCCAGGATCTGGAACGCCACCTCGTGGATGTGGAAACTGTGCGGGATTCCGGGGTTGTCGAGCTGCCAGATCTCGGTGGCTCCGGCCGGCACCACCTCGTCGACCCGCCGCATGTCCATTTCCCGGCCGTTGATCTGTGAGGTGCCGGCCAGGGTGAAGGTGCGCACCGTGGCCCCCTCCGGAACCGTGATGTCCGGGGTGGTGGCCAGGCGGTCGGGCACCGGCGGCAGTTCCTCCAGCCGGTCCTTGGCGACGATCTTCAACAGGTCGAACTCGTCGTCCGCCCCCGCGATACGGTCCTGCGGGAACCCACCGGCCTGACCGGGGGCGAAACTGCGCAGCACGACCTCCTCGCCCGGCCGGAACTCGGCGACGATCTCCGCCCGCTCTCCCGCGGTCAGCCGCACCGAGTCGGTGCGCACCGGGGCGTGCAGCAGTCCACTGTCCGTGGCGATCAGCTGGAAGGGCCGCCGGTCGGCGAACCCGATGTTGAACGACCGGGAGTTGGAGCCGTTGAGCACCCGCAGGCGGACCCGGGTGGTGCTGACCTCCAGGTACGGGTCGTAGGTGCCGTTGACCAGGATCGTGTCCCCCAACAGGCCGTACAGGTCCCGCATGGGCAGTCCGGCGGGGTCGCCCGGGCTCAGGTCGAGCGAGCCGTCCTCGTTGAACTTCCGGTCCTGCACCACCAGGGGAATGTCGTCCACCCCGTACCGCTGCGGCAGGGCCAGCCGTCGGGACTCCTCATCCTCGATGATGAACATTCCGGCCAGACCACGGTAGACGTGTTCGGCGGTGCGGCCGTGCAGGTGCGGGTGGTACCACAGGCTGGCCGCGGGTTGGTCGACCTTCCAGTACGGTGACCAGGTCTCACCCGCCTCGACCATCTGGTGGGGTCCACCGTCCATCTCCGCGGGCAGCCGCATGCCGTGCCAGTGCACCGTGGTGCGCTCCGGCAGCTGGTTGACGACGTCGACGGCGACCTGGTCGCCGCGGGAGGCGCGCAGGGTCGGCCCCAGGTAGGTGCCGTTGAAGCCCCAGGTCTCGGTCTTCTTCCCGGGCAACAGCTCGGTGGAACCGGCCTGCAGGGTGAGCGTGAAGCGCTTACGCCCCTGGGCGTCGGTCGTCGGTTCCAACAGCGGAGGGATCTTCAGCGGGTTGCGGAAGGCCAGGTCGCCGACGTTGGTCTGATAGGCCTGCACGTAGATCCAGCTGGCCGCACCGACCAGGACCAGGACCACCACACCGACCACGGCGAGCAGGCGGCGCAACAGACGACCGACGAAAGACCTTCGTTTCGGGGAGCCTCGTTCCACGTGTTCCATCCTGTCGTAATCTCCGGCTTCGAATATCCAGGATCAACCCTGGTATCGCTAGGGGTTTTCCCTTCACTCGAACGGGTCACATCGACCGGCTCCCCCGACAGCCGGGAGCCGCCACCCCGACGGGACGGCGGCTCCCGGCGAACGACGGACACCTCAGAGCACAGCGAGCGCCATCGCGTTGACCAGCACGGCCAGCACGGCCAACGTGGTGCGCAGCATGTGCCAACGGCGCCACAACGGCCGCGGATCGGTCCAGTCCTCGGGGATGTGGTCCGGGTCGACGGCCTTCACCCTGCGGTTGATCGGCACGTTGCAGAAGTGCGAGACCACCGACACGCCGATCAGCAGCACCACCCCGACGACGTACAGCGTCCGCGCCGGACCCGCCGGAGCCAGCACCGCGAGCACGACGTCCAGCAACGCCGAGCTCAACACGATGATCGGCATCGTCGGGTCCCAGTTGCGCCCCAACAGTTTGTGCGAGTACACGTACCGATCCGTCGGCATCGCGAACAGCGCGGGCAGCACGCTCAGCGCCACGGCGAACAGGACGCCGGCCACCATCCCGCTGCTCACCACCACCAACACCCCGAGCACGCCCGTCGTCACGGCGACACCGCCTTCGCGATCAGGTCGACCTGCTCGGGGTCGGCGGTGCACGGGAACAGCAGCAGCTCGTCACAGCCCGCGGCCGCCCACTCGTCCACCACCTCGCGCAGCCGTCCCTCGTCGGCGATCACGCCGGCGGCGGCACGCTCCGCCTTGGGCCCGATGTAGGAGTAGTAGTCCCGCAGGTAGCGGCCCGCCCGCTCCCGGCCGTCCGGTCCGAGGCAGACGTAGGACAACGACACCATGCGCGGGGTGTCGGTGCGCCCCGCCGCCGCCCACTCCTGCTTGGCCCGCCGGACCAGCTCCGGGTAGGCGGTCGCCGAGCTGCCCCCGGCGATCCACCCCACCGCGTGCCGGGCCGCCCGGCGCATCGCGGCCTCGGAGTGCCCGCCGACCAGCAACGGGATGTCCCCCCGAGGTGGGCGTGGACCGATACCGGCGAACCGTCCCTGACCGGTCCACACCTGCCGCATCTCGGTCAGCATGGCGTCCAGCCGGCGACCCCGGTTGGTGTACCGGGCCCCGGAGGCCAGGAAGTCGTCCTCCCGGCCACCCGCGGCCACCCCCACCACCAGCCGACCGCCGGAGGCGTGGTCGATGCTGGCCAGCTGCTTGGCCAGCACCGCCGCACTGTCCCGGTAGGCGGCGAGCAGGATCGTGGTGGCCAACCTGATCCGCTCGGTCACGCCCGCGGCCAGGGCGAGCGCCACCAACGGGTCGTAGCAGTCGTACACCAGCCGGTCGAGCACGCCGAGGCTGGCGAACCCGTACTGCTCCGCCCGCCGAGCCACCTCCACCAGCGCCCGCCCGTCGACGCCGGGGACCGTCGTGGGCAGACCGATTCCGATCTCCACCGCAGACCTCCTCCGCCGTCTCAGCCGAGCTTCCGCCCGATCACCAGGGTGTTGCCCAGACCGAGCTGCTGGACCGTGGCACCGTCGAAGCCGGCCTGCTCCATCCACTCGATGCAGTCGGCCGGGCGGTAACCGGCTCCGGCAGGAGTCATCACCAACATGTGCAGACTGCCCACCAGACTCATCAGGTCCGGCTTGTCCTCGTCGGGCATCGGGTCGTAGACCAGCAGCGCACCACCCGGACGCACCGCCCGGTAGGCCTTGGCCACCAGCGCCTTCCGCTCCTCGACCGAGAAGTCGGCCAGCACGTGACCGATGATCATCACGTCGGTCTCGGGCAGCTCGTCGGTGAAGAAGTCACCCCCGCGGAAGACGACCCGCTCCCCCACCCCCAGCGCCGCGGTGTGCTCGGCGCAGGCCGTCGCGTTCTGCGGCCGGTCGAACACGATGCCCCTCAGGTGGGGGTGCTCACGCAGCAGCAGGCCGACCATGTTGCCGCGGGCCCCGCCGACGTCGGCGACCGTGGTGTGGACGCTCCAGTCCAGGCACGTGGCCAGGTCGGGGGCCAGCGGCCCGCTGAGCGAGTCCATCATGGACAGGTAGACCCGCTGCTGCTCCGGGTTGCGCAGCATCTCCTCGAAGTCGCCCACCGCCTGCGGCTGACCGGTGCGCAGCGCGGTGGACAGCTGGCCCCACGCCGGGTAGAGCACGAAGTTCGCCCCGTCCAGGAAGCCGGCGCGGTAGCCCGGCCCGCGCACCAGGTCCCGGGCCGCCTCGGGGCTGTTGCGGTAGCGCCCGTCCTCCCGCTGCAGCAGGCCGAGCACCACCAGGGCGTCGAAGAAGTCCTTCGCGCCCCGCCCGTGCAGGCCCAACCGCTCCCGCAGCTCCGGCTCGGTGAGCGGTCCGTCGGCCAGGACGGTGAACACCCCGAGTTCCAGGGCGGTGAGCAGGATCTTCGACGACGCGAATCCCAGGCCCAGGTCGGTGATGCGGGACGAGGCGTCGGTCCCGGTCGTCATCTCGGTCGTCATCAGCGTGCCCTCTCCGCCTTCGCCCCGCCGGACGATCCCGGCTCGATCTCCGCCAGCACCGCCGCGTCCTCGTCCCCGCGCCCGGCGGAGATGGCCTCCGCGAAACGCTCGATGGACTGCTCCACCACCGGGAGCCGCACACCACGCGCGGCTGCCTCCTCCTGGGCGAGCTGCAGGTCCTTGTGCATCAGCACCGTGCGGAACCCGGCCGGCTCGTAGTTGCGGCGCCGGATGAACTGGCCGCGGAAGCTCAGCACCGCCGAACGCCACCCGCTGTTGTCCAGCGCGTCCAGCAGCAGCTCCCGGTCCAGTCCGACGCCCTCGGCGAAGGCCACCGCCTCGGCCAGACCGGCGGTCTGCACGCCGAGCAGCAGGTTGAAGGCCAGCTTCAGCGCACTGGCCCGACCGGCCGGTCCCAGGTAACGCACCTCCTGGCTGAGCGCCGTCAGCACGTCGCGCACCGCGTCCACGTCGGACTCCTCACCGGCGGCGAACACCCGCAGCTGCCCGGCCTGCGCCATCTGCGGGTTGCCGATCACGCACGCCTCCACGCGACGCACCCCGGAGGCGGCCAACCGGATGGTGGTGTTGCGGGCGAAGGACGGCGACACCGTCGAGGTGTCCACCACGGTGGTGCCGGGCTGCATCTGCCACACCACCTCGCCGAACAGCACCTGCTCCACCGCGGCCTCGTCGGCCAGGCTGAGCAGCACCACGTCGGCACCGGAACCCGCCTCGGCCGCGGATCCGGCCAGCACCGCACCCGCCTCGACCAGCGGCTCGGCCTTGGCCGCGGTGCGGTTGTACACCGTGACGTCGAAACCGGCGGCGAGCAGGGACCGGGCCATGCCCGAGCCCATCCCGCCGAGTCCGATCACCGAGACTCTCCTGCCCCCCACAGTGATCACCTCCCCGCCGGGTGGGTGTCGATGGTCAGCTGGGAAATGCAGCGCATGGTGGCGTCGCGGAAGTACTCCTTGAAGCCCTCCGCGGTGGTGGTGTCGGTGTCCCGCGGCCGCGCCAGGTAGGGCGCCAGCTTCTCCTCGATGAGGTGGACACCCTTCTGCTTGGCCATGTGCCGGGCGATGGAGGCGAAGTCACCCTCGTAGTGGATGATCCGCACCAGCACGTCGTCCTTGATGAACACCGCGGTGCCCAGCAGGCGGCCGGCCTCCTGCCCCTGCTCGTCGCGGAACACCGGGGTGTCGACCCGCTGGAACCCGGCGAAGATCTCGGCGATCTCGTCGTGGTGCTCGGGCTTGATCCGGTAGGTGACCGCTGCGTACGGCATCAGACGCCTCCGTCCACGTTGAGGGTGACGCCGGAGACGTAGCGAGAGGTGTCCCCGGCGAGGAACAGCACGGCACCGGCCACGTCCTCGGGCTGGCCGATACGACCCAGTGCGGTCATGCCGACGATCCGCTTGACCGCCTCGGGCGGCAGACCGGCGCCCGGCTCGGTCTCGGTCAGGCCCGGCGCGACGGTGTTGACCCGGATGCCACGCGGCCCGAGCTCCTTGCACAGCGCCCGGGTAAACCCGATCAGCGCCGCCTTGGACGCGGTGTAGTGCACACCGGCCACCCGCCCGCGCAGGGCCACCGACGAGCCCACGTTGACCACGGAGGCACCGTCGGCCAGCAGGTCCAGCGCGGCGTGGGTGACCAGGTAGGCGGCGGTGACGTTGTGGTCGACCACCCGCCGCCACTCGTCCTCGCCCAGCTCACCGAACATCACCGCACCGTCGACACCGACGTTGTTGACCAGCACGTCCAGCCCACCCAGGGTCTGCCGGCAGACGTCCACCAGGCGCTCGACATCGGCCCGGTCGGTCACGTCGGCCTGGACCACCTGGTGCTGGCCGCCGATCTCCTTCAACTCCCGGGCGAGGCTCTCCGCCGCCTCGCTGGCCGTGTGGTGGCAGGTCACCACGCTCGCCCCGGCGCGGGCGAAGGCGAGCACGGTCGCCCTGCCGATCCCGCGGGTGCCGCCCGTGACGAGCACCCGCTTCCCTGCCAGTCCTTGGTCCACCGGTCGGTCCTCCCTTCACCGGCGCGCCGGGCTTCGCGCGCGGCCCGCCACGTACCGTTGCCGGCCCCGGCGCGTCCGTCCGTCGTCGCGCCTGCCATGCACCGGCGATGCTGCTCAGGGCACTTGGGACCCGGCTCGAAACGCGTTCGAGGCCGGGAACAGCCCCGGAAGAACGCATGCGGCGGACCTCCCGCCGGGACACCGCACGGGAGGTCTGCCGCATGTCGGAGGACGAACGTCCCTCCGCGGCCTGCCGGTCGCGGAGGGACGGGGCATCACATGGCGGCCGGGGCCGGCTGCGCCGCCGCGGTCGCCGGGACGGACTCGGTCTCCTCGTCCCGGGCCAGGGCCCGGGTCAGCGCCTTGCGCCCGAAGGCGAAGGCCAGGCCGACGACGCTGGCCACCGTGCCCAGACCCAGGTAGTAGATGTGCTCGGGCATGACCTCGACCAGGCGGACCACACCGGCGCCCAGGCCGCCGCCCAGGGAGGCGAACAGCCACAGCAGGCCCAGGGTGCGGCCCATGAAGGCGCGCGGCAGCACCTCGCCGGCGGCGGCGATGGTGACCGCGGCGATGATCAGCTCACCACAGGCGTGCGCCAGGTAGACCACGATCAGCCACAGCGGGGAGATCCGGGTGCCGTCGGAGGCGGCCAGGGTGGCGGCCGACATCAGCAGGAAGCTGCCGCCGACCAGCAGCAGGCCCAGGGAGAACTTGACGGCGACGTTGTGCTTGCGGCCGATCCGCGGCAGCAGCCAGGCGAACACCGGAGCCATGATCAGGATGAACGCCGGGGTGGCGGTCTGCAGCCAGCTGGCGGGGATGACGAACCCGAACACGTTCAGGTCCACGTGGTCCCGGGCGAACAGGTTCAGCAGCGACGCCGCGTGCGCGATGATCATCCAGAACAGGGTGGCGCCCAGGAACACCGCCAGGAAGCCACGCAGGCGGCGCCGGTCGTTCGCCGTCAGACCCGGGTTCCGGTAGAGCGCGGTGTACCCGATCACCGGGACGATCACGCTGATCACACCGGACAGGGCGATCGCCATGCTGGCGCTCAGCATGTCGGCCAGCCCCATGCCCAGGACGATCGCGGCGAGCAGCACCAGCACGGCGCTGGTGCGCTGGCCCACCTTCCGTCGCTCCTCGGGGTTCAGCGGACGACCCGGCTGGTTGCCCACGCCCCGGAACTGGGCCGCGGTGGACAGCAGCAGGATCGTGGTCAGGAGCATGACGAGGGCGGCGACGGAGAACCCGAGGTGCCAGTTGACCCGCTCGCCGAGGTAGCCGGTGACCAGCGGGGCGAGCAGGGCGCTGACCTGCACGCCCACGTACATCAGGGAGATGCCGGCCTCGCTCTTGCGGCTGGCGCCGAACATCATGTTGATCATCGCCTGGTGGTTCGGCTTGTACAGACCACCACCGACGGCCAGCACGATCAGACCGACGGCGGTCATCCAGTTCACCGGCGTCGCCAGGCACAGGTAGCCGACCATGCTGGTCGCCGCACCGGCGATCAGGGCCCGGCGCTGGCCGAGCAGGCGGTCACCGATCCAACCGCCGGGCAGGGACAGCATGAACATCAGGGCGATCCACGCACCGAACAGCGAAGCGGCGTCGGACGTGCTCAGCCCCAGGCCACCGCTCTCCGCCGGGGCCGCTGCGTAGAGCACGAGGATGGCCTGCATGCCGTAGAAGCCGAAGCGCTCCAGCATGTCGGTGGTGAACAGGGTCAGGTACCAACGCGGCCGGCCGCCGGACGCCGCGGAGTGCCCCGCCGGCGGGGCCGAGGGTTGCGTGGTGCTCATCGAGGTTGCTCCTGTCGCGGGATGGCTCGGCTCGGGCCACGGCCGAGCACGGTTGCTGGTGCGGCGCACCTGGAATTCGGGCGTCGAGACGCCCCGTCCCGGGTTCCGGTGCCTGGAGACCGGCCCGGGAAGTCGAGAGGGGAGCGGCCGTGCGGAGGTGACGGGCCCGTGGTGGGGCCGGGGCACAGCCCCGGCCCCACCGGAGAGCTGAACGGTGATCAGCGCGCGGCCGGCAACGGCAGCTCCGCCCGCCGCAGGCCCAGCTGCGGCTCGAAGGCCAGGTACAGGCCTTCCACCGCCCGGTCCGGGCTGAACGGGGCCTGCTTCTGCTCGTGCACCCGGTTGAGGTTGGCCAGCGGGTTGGGGTTACCGCTCTCCGCACCGGTCAGGTGCTGGTGGACACGCCGGTAGACGTCCTGCGCGTCCTTCATGTCCGCGATACCGGTGATGATCTTGTCGAACGCGGCCTGCAGGTTGAGCTCGTCCCGGTCCTGCTGCGAGAGCCGCTGGGCGTTGTAGAAGTGGTAGTCCTTGCCGCGGTAGCTCTCGTAGAACACCGAGACCAGCAGCAGCATCCGCTCGTACGCGCGCCGGTAGACGGTGCTGAAGAAGGCGCGGGCCTCCTCCTCGGTGACCTCGCCGCGCAGCGTGCTGCCGATACCGGCGGCGGCGATCATCGCGCTGTAGGTCGCCAGGTGCACACCGGTGGACAGCAGCGGGTCCAGGAAGCAGGCCGAGTCACCGCACATGTAGTAACCGGGGCCGGCGAACTGCCCGGCCACGTAGGAGTAGTCCTGCTCCACCCGCATGCCGGCGACCTGCTCGGCCTCGTCCAGCAGCTCCAGCACCTGCGGGCAGTCACGGAGGGCGGCCTTGTAGGCCTCCTCGATGCCGCCGTGCTCGTCGCGCATCTTGGCGAAGTTGTCCTTGCCGGTCACCAGACCGACGCTGGTGGTGCCGTTGTGCAGCGGGATGAACCAGAACCAGCCGTAGGGAACCGAGGCGACGATGATCGAGCCCTCCGGGCCCCGGTTCAGGCGCTTGGCGTTCTTCCAGTAGGTCCAGACACCGACGTTGCGGAAGACCTTGTGGTACTCCCGGTTCTTGAGGTACTTGGTCGCCATGATCCCGGCACGGCCGGAGGCGTCGACCAGGTAGTCGAAGGTGATCCGCCCGTTCCGTTCGGGGTTCTTGGCGTCGGACCAGAGCGCGGCGACCGGCCGGTCGCCGTCGAACTCCAGCTCGCGGACCTGGATGCCCTCGTGCACCTCGACGCCGACCTCACGGGCGTGGTCCAGCAGCAGCTTGTCGAACTCGGAGCGGACGACCTGCCAGGCGTTGACACCGTCAGCCCCCATGTCGGTGAAGCGGACCTCCCACTCGTCGGGGCCCCACAGGAAGTAGGCGCCGCCCTTCGGCTGGAAGCCGTGGGCCTCGACCTTGTCCCAGACGCCGAGTACCTGGAAGATCGGCCGGCACGACGGCAGGATCGACTCACCGATGTGGTAGCGCGGGAAGTGGTCCCGTTCCAGCAGCGTGACCTCGAAACCCTGCTTGGCGAGCAGGCCGGCCGCGGTGGACCCGGCAGGTCCACCCCCGACGACCAGGATCTGGGTCGCACCACGCATGAGCATCTCCACCCTCCGACAAGCCCCGCCCTGGTTGGCGGGGTGTGGCTGTCGGGGCGACCCTGACAAGCCCGGGTCGAGAGCAGCTCAAACGCGGCTGGGAGGTCCTCGAAGCCGCAGGCGGTGGCGCGCCCGGCCCGGCACGCCACCGCCTGGTGCGACAGGAGATCAGTGCGCCATGGTGTGGTAGCCGGCGACGCGCCGGGGCAGGGCCTGGCTGAGCAGGGCGATGAGCAGCATGCCGCCCGCCGCGTACCAGGAGGCGTTGCGGAACGCGGCGAGGAAGGTCTCCGCGTGCTCCGGCCCCTCGGCGGGGGCACCGACGAGCAGGTTGAAGAACACCACGCTGAGCAGGGCGGTCCCGGCGGCGGCACCGACCTGGGTGGCGGCGCTGAGCGTGCCGGATGCGGCGCCCGCGTCGCTCGGCCGCACCCCGGAACCGGCCACGGTGAAGGCGGGGCCGATCACCCCGCCCAGGCCGAGCCCGGTGACGAAGAGGGACGGCCACAGGCTGTACCAGCTGCTGTCGGGGGTGACGGTCAGCGCGGTCCAGACGATGCCGGCGGCCATCACCACGGCCCCGATGCTGAGCAGGTGCCGGCCGAGCTTCGCGATGAGCTTGTCGGCCATTCCGGCCATGATGCCGGAGCCGATGGCCCAGGGGATGAAGACCAGGCCGCTGCTCACCGGGCTGAAGCCGAGGCCGATCTGCAGGCTCAGGGTCAGCACCAGGGTGAACCCGATCATCGTGGCGTCGAACAGGAAGAGCAGGACGGTGCCGGCGGCGAAGCCCGGCTGACCGAACAGGCGCAGCGGCACCAGGGCCGAGCCGTCCCTGCGGTCCTTGGCCCGGGCGTGCAGCGCGTACACCAGCATCACGACCGGGCTGGCCGCCATGGCCACGAACATCCAGCTCGGCCACCCGGCCTCGTTGCCCTGCACCAGCGGGTAGAGCACGAGCACCATGCCGAGAGTGACCAGCAGCGCGCCGATCAGGTCCATGCGCAGCGGATGCTCGGACCGGTTCTCCGGCACCAGCTTCAGGGCGGCGACGAACGCGATCACGCCGATGGGCAGGTTGATCAGGAACACCGCGCGCCAGCCCAGGCCGAACAGGTCGTACTGCACCAGCAGACCGGCGACCACCGGGCCGGCCACGGTGGCCAGCCCCGTGGCCGCGCCGTACGCGCCGGTGGCGCCACCGCGCTCGGCGGGCGGGAAGATCGCGTACACCGTGGCCATGATCTGCGGCACCATCAGCGCCGCGGCCAGGCCCTGGAGCAGCCGGGCCACGACCAGCACGGCGGCCGTGGAGGCGATGCCGCACAGGAGCGAGGCCAGGGTGAACGCGGCGGTCCCGATCAGGAAGATCCGCTTGCGACCGAACCGGTCCCCCATCCGACCGCCGGTGATCAGCCCGAGGCCGAAGGCGAGCGTGTACCCCGCGGTGATCCACTGGATCGCCGCGTAGCTCGCGCCCAGTTCGACACGGATGGTGGGCAGGGCGATGTTGACGACGGTGGCGTCCAGCAGATCCATGAACGCCGCTGCCAGCAGGACGAACAGTGCCGACCAGCGGCGGGGATCGGCCGTGACGGCCTCGCTGGATGCAGGGGCCGAGGTGGTCATCGGAACTCCAGTGACGGGACGAGCGGCCGAAACCGCCAGCAACCTGAATTCTTGGTGGCAAAGATAATTGGATCGCGAGACGTTTTCGTCAACACCCGGTTCCGCTCTCGTCGGGCGGACGGCGCCTCGGACTCCCCCCAGCAAGCACGTGACCCTGCGTAGCAAGGTCCGAAATCGTCACCCTGTTCAGTGAAACCAGGTCTGCGGCGCCGCATGCGTCACGCGGTCGCCGTGCCGGATCCCCACGGATGCCCGGCACGGCGACCAACACTCGACCTGCACAATCGAGCGATCTTCGAGTGACCTTCGAGCGACCGAGCGTTACGTCACGGTGTCACTCGATCAGGGTGATTTCACTCTCTGCCGTGAACACGAGGACAACCATGAACATCGTCGCCGCTCGGAAGTGGTTCGCCGGAGCGTTCGGTGCCGCAACCCTGCTCCTGGGCACCGTTCAGCTC
This sequence comes from Pseudonocardiaceae bacterium, assembly GCA_036562635.1. Lineage (GTDB taxonomy): Bacteria > Actinomycetota > Actinomycetes > Mycobacteriales > Pseudonocardiaceae > DATCJU01. The sequence goes on along the minus strand of DATCJU010000167.1, from coordinate 18,733 downwards.
GCCTCGGCCACCAACTCCGACCACGCCAACCGACCCCCCAGGCCCACGACGACCACCGTCACGGTCACGGAGACGCTCACCGACAACGCGAGAGTGGGCCAGCCCAACCTCTACACCAGCGACATCGCCACGATGTCCCGGTTCTACCAGAGGCTCGGCTTCACCGAGCTGTACACCTTCCCGGGTCCCGACGGCCAGCCCGCCTTCGCGACCCTGCAGAAGGGCTCGATGTTCCTCACCCTGACCACCTACGACATGATCAGGGAGAGCACGGGTCTGCCCAACATCGGACGCTCCCGCCTGCACCAGGGCGACATCACCATCCTCGTCGAGGACGTCGACGCCACGGTCGGGACCATGCAGGCCGCCGGTTACCGAGTGCTGATGCAGCCGAAGACCCAGCCGTGGGGTGAGCGGCAGGCCTACATCGCCGACCCCGAGGGCAACTACGTCATGATCAGCACGCACAGCGAGTGATCCACCTTCGGGAGGGGGTCGCGGGGGTGCTCCGGGTGGGCGCGCACTCGGAGCACCCCCGCTGTCCTGTGGGGAGGCACCCGCGGGCACCTCCCCCGTCCTCAGCCGAGCAGTGCCGGGACCTTCTCGTCCCAGTCCACCCGGTACTCGTAGATCCACTGCACCTGCTTGACGCCCTGCTTGAGGAAGAAGGGCAGGATCAGGTCACGCACGGCCCGCCCGAACGCGTTGCCCGGCGACTTCTGGTTGCCGGTGCGCCGCGCCTGCTTGACCGCCCGCTCCACCCGCTCCTTGCGGATCTTCTCGAACGTCTCGAAGGCCCGCTCGATCTCACCGATGTCCCGCAGACACTTGGCCAGCACGATGGCGTCCTCCAACGCCATCGACGCGCCCTGGCCCACGTGCGGCGAGGTGGCGTGCGCCGCGTCGCCGATCAGGCAGACCGGCCCCTTGTGCCAGGTGTCCAGCGGCGGCAGGTCGTAGATCGGCCAACGGGCGATCAGCCCCTCGGTGGAGCGGATGATGTCGCAGATGGGGTCGTGGTCGTCCTTGTGCAGCTCCAGCAGCCGCGCCTTGTAGTCCTCGGTGGAGATGGCCTCCAGCTTGGCCCGGTCCGGCTCGGCCTCCTGCCAGAAGTTCTCGAACCAGTAGATCTCTCCGTCCGGCACCACCTGGTAGCCGAAGAAGCCCTTGAGCCCGAAGGTCATGTACATGGCACCGTCGGTCGACTTCACGTGCGGCAGGCGGGTGAACGCCCCACAGTCGATGGTGCCGGTGTACTGCGGCCGCGGCGCGTTCGGCATGACCACCCGCCGGGTGCGGGAGTGGATGCCGTCGCAGCCGACGAGGAAGTCACCGTGTGCCTCGCTGCCGTCCTCGAACCGCGCCACGACGGTGCGCTGCGGCGTGATCTCCACGTCCACCAGGCGCTTGTTCCACTCGACGGTGATGCCCCGGTCGATCGCCGCCTCACGCAGCGCCCGGTTGAGCAGGCCACGCTTGATCAGCGTCGTGGTCTCGGGGTTCTCGCCGAGTCGCTTGCCCCGGTGGTTCTGGAAGATCGTGGTGGTCGTGGGCGACCCGTAGGCGACGACCTGGTCCGCCACGTCCAGCTGGTCGAGCACCGCCAGGCCGTTCGGCGCCAGGTTGAGGAACGCCCCCTCCTCGTCCCGTGGTGCCGGCCTCCCCTCGTAGATCACGGCGGAGATACCGGCCCGCTGCAGGAACATCGCGAGGACCGGCCCCGCGATGCCGCAACCGATGATCAATGCCTTCTTCTCAGACAGTCCGTTCCGGCTGGCCACGCGATCACCCTAGCACGAATAGTCGTCTTCGAACATATGGAACAGTGTCCTCCCTCAGGAACTCCCCGAGTTCTCCCCAAGAATCAGGGTTTCCCCTAGGGGAAACCCCGAGGAGCAGGGGGTACCGGAGGGACGGTGCCGGCGCAACGGCGAGCCGGTCACCCGTCATGATCACCTGAATCCGGGTTATTCGCAAACGGATAACTGAAGAGGAACCACCGTCCGCCGACCGCCCGTGGTGGACCACCCGGGTCGCCCCACCGCGGGACCGGGTATGGAAACGGGGCGAGCCGGCGGCCCCACGCCTGGCCGACTCGCCCCGCGCTCGAGGGCCCACGGGCCTACGCCGGTGCCACCCGCGGGATCCACATCTCCGGGGCCACCCGCAGCGGCACGGTCGCCGCAGGCTGGCGCGTGGCCTCGGTCTCCTCACCGGCCGGCACGAGCTGGCCGGCCACGGCCTGGAACAACGGCCGGAACCAGTAACGGAACCCGTCACCGCCGGGACCGCCCGGTCCGGCGTCGACGACCTCGGCGAGCTGGAACTCCACCAGCTCCTCCAGCAACGCCTCGGCGGTGAGCTCGTCGACCCCCAGCATCACCGCCGCCTCGGCAGCCGAGACCGGGTCGGACACCCGGGACGCGACCTGCCGGAACGCGGCCTGCCCCGCCGGGGACACCAGCCGATAGGAGGCCAGCACACTGGCCCCGATCCCCAGCTCCCCCACCGGCGAGGCCGGGGCACGCCGTTCCTCGCCCCGCATGCGCGGCAACAGGCGGGTGATCGGCCAGTGCGGGCGCAGCTGCACCCGGCTGGCCGCACCGCGCAGGGCCATCGGCAGGCCGTCGCACATGTCCGCCAGTTCCCGGATCGCGGCCGCGTCCCGTGCCGCACGCTGGGAACCCACCACGTCGGACAACAGCTGGACCGCGTCGGCGGTGCCGAGCCGGGGCAACGAGACGGTCACCGTGATCGCCGCGTCGGCCAACCGCCGTCGGGTGGCCACCAGGGTCGCGCATCCCGGGCCGCTGGGCAGCAACGGCAGGAGTTGCTCGACGCTGGACACGTCGTCCAACACCACCAGCACCTTGCGGGTGGCCGTCCAGCTCCGGAACATCCGGCTTCGTTCCTCCACCGTGGCCGGCATCCGCTCCCGGGGCACGCCCACCGCGCGCAGGAAGTCGGCCAGCACCTCGGCGGCGGTCAGCGGGGTTCCCTCGGCGCCCTCCATCCGGGCGTAGAGCTGCCCGTCCGGGTAGACGGCACGGACCTGGTGGGCGGCGTGCACGCAGAACGCGGTCTTGCCCGATCCCGGAGCACCCACCACCTGCACCACCGGCGGCGTGGTGCGCTGGCCCGGGGCCAGCACCCGCCGCACCAGCTCCACCTGGCGCGTCCGGCCGACCAGGCGCGGCACGTCCGGCGGCAACTGGCTCGGCGGCTCCACCCGCTTGCCCACCCGGACCATGCCCACCCCGCTGATGGGGGCGTCGAGGGCGGGATCGGCGGCCAGCACCGCACGGTGCAGGCGCTGCAGCTCGGCCGACGGCTCCAGACCCAGCTCCCGGGCCAGTGCGGCCCGCGCCCGCTGGTACACCTGCAGCGCCTCGGAGCGGCGACCCGCCCGGTACAGGGCCAGCATGAGCTTGCCCTGGAATCCCTCGTGCGTGGGCTGCTGCGCCACCAGCCCGGTCAGCTCGCCGATCAGTTCGGGATGTCGGCCGAGCTGCAGGTCGGCGTCGATCCGCCACTCGGTGACGACCTTGCGCTTCTCCTCCAGGCGCACCGCCTCGGCCTGGAGCACGGGGCCGGTGTCCACCGCGGTCAGTGCGGGGCCGCGCCAGAGCTGCAACGCCTTGCGCAGGATGGCCGAGGCGGACTCCAGGTCACCGGCCTCCAGCTTCGCCCAGCCCTCGGAGGACATCCGCTCGAAGCGGTGGGCGTCCAGGGCGTCGGGCTCCAACTCCAGCAGATAGCCCCCCGGTGTGGTGCGCAAGGTCACCGACTGTGCCTGCCCCTCCGCCTGCGGTGCCGTCCTTCCCTGCCGGGCAGGCCAACCGAGCAGTTTGCGCAGTTGGTACACGTAGGTCTGTAGGGTCGTCGTGGCGCTGAACGGTGGTCGGTCCTCCCACAGCTCCTCGATGATCTGGTCGGTCCGGACCACGCTGTTGGCGTGCACCGCGAACAGTGCGAGCACGCTGCGTAACTTGGGCGCGGAGGGGGTGACCACCTCTCCGCCGCGCATCACCTCGAACGGTCCCAGAACTCTGACCTGCACTCCACCACCACCGCCTTGCGATCCCTGGTCTTGGGGGACCAATCAGCTGTGGGAGGACGTCTTCCCTCCCCCGGTGCTGGATGCGCTGCTCCGGTTTGCTACTTTGTGCTCTCCCTCCACCGGCGCCCGCTTGCCAGCTCCGACGTCACAAGACGCTTGTCATGTTGGCTCGACGCTCGCTGGAGCGGCGCTGGAACGGTCTCGACCCCGCAGTTCGCCGCACAGTCCTCCGTCCACAGTGGACACCATCTCCCACCCCGGGGGTGTGCTCCGCGTCACACCGATGGACCACACCCGCGCTGACCTCCCCCTGACGAGCGGCGCGGGTCGTACGGCGGCACCACACTGAGCCGGTCGGCGCAGCCCGGGCGCGACAAAGGGTCGCGCCCGCTCACCACCTCCACCCAGCGCCGTTCCGGACATCCGGCCGCTGCCCGGGCAGGACGATCGTGCCCGACCACCGCCACATCCCCCGAACCGAGCACCCGTTCCCCTTTTTCCGCCTAGCGGAAAAAGGGGAACGGACACCCCGAACCGGCGGAGCAACGGGAGACGGGGCCACCGACCGCCGCGCGTGCGGTGCGCAGCGGCTCCAGCAACTCGTCCAGGTGCGGATCGGCGACCAGCTCCTCCAGAAGCACGCGGAGCGGCAGCCGCCAGTTGGGATACTCGTCGATCGTTCCCGGAAGGTTCGGCTGCCGGACCTCCCCCACCACGTCGTACGGAGACACCAGCACCAGCCGACTGGGAGTCCGGGCCAGCAGGGCGTGCATCGCGCGCACCAGCGCACGCGGGTCCGACTCGTCCTTCCGGACCAGTCCCTGGGCCCGGAGCAGGCCCATCAGATCGCGTCGCTCCGCCTCGGCCCGGGCCAACTCCTCGTCCACCGACCGGATCAGCACCCCCAGCTCGGCCCGCACCGTGACGTGCTCACCACGCAGGAACCCCGGGGCCGTGGGCAGATCGTGGGTGGAGATGCTGGCCACCGCCTGCTCCGGCCACCGCTCGGGCGGCAGCGGCGGCGCACCGGGGGCGTCGTGGTCGCGCTGGAACCACAGCACCGCGGAACCGAGCATGTTCCGCTCGTGCAACGCCGCGGTGACCTCCGGCTCGACCGTGCCCAGGTCCTCACCCACCACCACGGCCCCGGCCCGGTACGCCTCCAACGCGAGCGCGCCGAGCAACACCTCGGCGTCGTAGTGCACGTAGGTACCCCGGCTCGGCGGTTCCCCCGGCGGGATCCACCACAACCGCCACAACCCGGCCACGTGGTCCACACGGAGACCGTCGGCGTGCCGGAGCACCGCGCGCAGCATCTCCCGGTAGGGCCGGTACCCGGCCTCGGCCAACCGGTCCGGGCGCCACGGCGGCAGGTTCCAGTCCTGGCCCTGCTGGTTGAACGCGTCGGGCGGCGCCCCGACGGTGACCTCGGTGGCGAGCACGTCCTGCAACGCCCAGGCGTCGGCACCGTCCGGTGCCACCCCCACCGCCAGGTCGTGCACCACGCCCACCGGCATCCCGGCCGCCCGGGCCCGACGGCGGACCTCGTCGAGCTGCTCAGCACACAGCCGCTGCACCCAGGCGTGGAAGGCCACCCGGGGAGCGAGCTCGACCCGGGCCGCGGCGACCGCAGCCGACGCGGGGTGCCGCAGGGGTTCGGGCCAACGGCGCCAGTCCGCGCCGTGCCGCTCGGCCAGGGCGCAGAAGGTGGCGAAGTCCCGCAACGCGGGATCGGCGTCCACGTCCACCGACTCCGCGTACGGCCACAGCAGTTCCAGGGCGGCGCGCTTGGCCGCCCACACCGTGTCGTGGTCGATCCGGTCGCCCAGGGGGACACGGAGCGCGTCGACCTGCTCCCGGATCGCCGGGTCGGCCCGCCGGTAGGCGGGGGTGTGTTCGACCCGCAGGTAGAGCGGGTTGACGAACCGCCGGCTGGACGGGGAGTAGGGGGAGGGTTGGATCGGTGGCACCGGAGTGACCGCGTGCAGCGGGTTGAGCAGGACCACGCCCGCTCCGTGCGCCCCGGCGGTCCACCGCACGAACTCACCCAGGTCGGCCAGGTCACCCATGCCCCAGGAGGCGCGGGAGCACAGGGCGTACAGCTGCAACGCCCACCCCCAGGTGCGCGGCGGAGCGGGCAACCTCCGCGGGCTCACCACGAGGGTGACCTCCTGGTCGGCGGTGACCAGCCGGTGCCAGCCCAGAGGCAGGTCGGACGGCAGCTCGTCCCGCAGCTCGCGCTGGGTACCGTCCTCGCAGCGCACCAGGGCGGGGCCGGGCAGGGGGCGGGACTCGCCCTGGCGGAGCGCGACGGTTGCGGGCAGCGGGTACCGCGCGCGGCGCTCCCGCACCCTGGCCAGCTCCTGACGGACCGCCAGCGGGGTGCTGGCGTCCACGCCGAGCTGGCCGAGCACGGCGACCACCACCGCGGGGTCGACGTCGACACGGTGACGGGCCCCGTCGAGGTACCAGGTGGCGACCCCGTGAGCCGCGGCGAGCTCGGCGAGCTGTTCGTCCACGCCGCCGGATGCTCCCATCCGGCGACGGACCGGTGGCGGATCGACGGGCGTCCGAGGCCTCCGTCGGGCCAATTGCACCCTTCCAGGGGACACCGGCCTCCCGGTGGGTCGACCGGCTCCGCCCACCCCGAGCCGGCAGGAGCGTCCCCTCCCGCGGACCGGTCGCCCACCGACTTCGGTCAGCACGCCCCCACCGCTCGATCACCCCGGCGGGTGAGCACATCCGGGAAGGGTATTGACTGTGCGGAGTCGTAGTTGGTGGAGGTCACTCTGATCGGGACACTCGTGTTCGCCTTGGTCATCGCTCTGGCGACGGCCCTCGTACACCTCTTCCTGTGGAAGCGGTTGGTGCGGGACACCACCCGGCCCGGGCGGTGGCGCCGTGTCGGGACCGTCGCCGCCGTCGTTCTCGCCCTGACTCCACCGGCCGGGGTGGCGCTCACCCGGATGCTGCCCGTGGACGTCGCACGGTGGATCGCCTGGCCCGCCTTCCTCTGGCTGGCCCTCATGTTCTACCTGGCGGTCATCCTGGTGGTGCTGGAGGTACCGCGGCTGCTGGTGAACCTGTGGTGGCGCCGCGGTGAACGCTCCACCCGGCCCGCGCCCGTCGACTCCGTCCGCCCGACGACGGTCCCGGCGGCCGTCCCCTCCGTCACGGAGGAGTCGGCCACCGAGCCCGCCACCCCCGCCGACCCGGAACCGGCCACCGACCCCGCGGAGCCCGAGCCGTCCCGGCCCGACGGCCAGGCCGAGCGCCGGCTGAACCGGCGCCTGTTCCTGGCCCGCTCCGCCGCCCTGGTCACCACGGTCGGGGCGGTGGGCACCGTGGGCTACGGGATGAGCAACGCACTGGGTGGTCCGCAGATCACGCAGGTGACCGTGCCGCTGCGCCGGCTGCACCCGGACCTGACCGGGCTGCGCATCGCGGTGGTCAGCGACATCCACCTGGGCCCGATCCTGGGGCGCGGTCACACCGAACGCGTGGTGTCCCGGATCAACGAGTTGGAGCCCGACCTGGTGGCGATCGTGGGCGACCTGGTGGACGGGTCGGTCTCCCAGCTGGGTCCGGCGGCCGCACCGCTGCGCGACCTGTCCAGCAGGTACGGCTCGTTCTTCGTCACCGGCAACCACGAGTACTTCTCCGGCGTCGAACCCTGGCTGCGCGAGCTGGAACGGCTCGGGGTGCAGCCGCTGCGCAACGAGCGGGTGGAGATCCGGCAGGGCGCCGGGGTGCTGGACCTGGCCGGGGTCAACGACGTCACCGGGGCCGGGCAGGACGACGCCCCCGACTTCGAGCGAGCGCTCGGCGGACGGGACACCTCCCGCCCGGTGGTGCTGATGGCGCACCAGCCGGTGCAGGTGGCCGAGGCGGTGCGGCACGGGGTGGACCTGCAGCTCTCCGGGCACACCCACGGCGGGCAGCTCGCCCCGTTCAACCTGCTGGTGAGGCTGCAACAACCCGTGGTGGCCGGGCTGGAGCGCATCGACGACACCTGGCTCTACGTCAGCCGTGGCGCCGGGTTCTGGGGGCCGCCGGTCCGGGTGGGGGCACCTCCGGACATCACCGTGGTCCGGCTCACCCCGGAGCAGTGACCGGTTCCAGCACCACCCACACCGGCCCCGCCGCGAACGGCATCGGGTCCCCCGAGGGAAGGGTGAAGCGGGTCGGGTCGGCCGGAGTCGGCCGGGACCAGCGGACCTCGTACACCGTCCCGTCCCGCAACACCAGTGCGGTCCCCTCCCCGGTGGTGATCGCGTGCGGGGAGGGACTGCCCGCGGTGTCCCGTACCCCCGAGTCACGCACCTGCACCCGCTGCACCACCACCGTGGCCGCGCCCGGGCGCCCGCCCTCGGCGTCGAGCAGGGGCTGGCCGTCCATCGAGATCAGCCAGCGCTGCTCGTCGGGTGACCAGGTGAAACCCACGGTGGCCGCCGGGTAGCGCACCACGTGCTCGGTCGACGGGGTACCGCCCTCGGGGAGCGCCCCGAAGCGGAACCCGATGTCCCTGGCCGGGCTTCCCCCCTCACCGGCGGCCAGGAGCTGGTCCGGGCGTGCGTACAGGTTGTAGGGGGCGCGGCGGCCGCTGGTGAAGAACGCCTGTGGTGCCTTCCCCGGGGTGATCGGTACCACCGAGGCCCCGTTCACCTGCTGCTGCACCGAGGCCGCCGCGCCGGAGTAGGCCAGGACGGGCCGGCCGAACTGGGCCAGCAGCTCCAGGTCGGTGCCCCGCGCACTGCGCACCGGCCCCACCACCGGGGGCAGTTGGGTGGAGAACACCGCGGCCAGCCGGCTCAGACCGCCCTCGACGGGCTCGACGTAGACCACGTCCGCGGCGGCCAGCCCGGTGTGCGGGCGGGCCGGGCGGGTGTTGTCGATCTTGACGACGAGTACCGGCCGGTCCGGGGGCGCCGGCAGACCGGTGAACGGTGAGACCCCTTCGGGCAGTCCCGCGGCGGTGGACGGGACGGGGGAAGCGGGCGTGGAGGAACTCTCGGAGGTGGCGGGCGCACTGCTCGGCGTTTCGGAGCTGGGCCCCGCCGGGCAGCCGGCCAGCAACACCGCCCCCAACAGAACCGGTACGAGCCGGGCACGCGGTGATCCGCCCACTCGTCCACCCCCCAGGGAGGAACCACGGACGCCTTGGTGCTGACCACGCTACCCCCGGCGGCCGGGTCGCACCGTGTGCAACGACGAACCGGGCGGGCTCAGTTCTCGCGGACGGGGGCTGCGGGCGAGTGGGACGGGATCTCGTCGACCGGCGCCACCGGTTCCGGTACCGCGGTCCGACGGGCGGTCGGCTCGACATCCGGAGCGGAGAGACCCGGGGTGGTGGTGGTCGGATCGGAGGTCCGGTCGGGTGTGTGCGTCGGCACCGGGTCCTCGGGTGCGGTCCTGGTGCCGGACGTGGGAGGCCGGTACGGCGGGTTGGGTCGGGTGGTCGGCACGGATGGTGCCGAGCTGGTCCTCCCCGGCCGGGTCAGGATCGGCATACGGGAGACGTGCGGCAGCAGACCGCGGGGTGGCGGGTTCGTCGTGGTCACGCTCTCTGCAGGCGTGGTCGTGTGCTGTGCCGGACGGCTCCGGGAGACCTGCTCCGTCCGGCTACCGGACACCCGGCGGACCTCGGTGAGCTGCTGCACGGTCGTCGGCAAGTAGTCCAGCGGGGGCCCGCTGGGCTCGGTCTGGGTGAGCGAGACGCTCGGCGGTTCGGGGACGGGATAGGGCGGAGGCACGGACCCCGGGTCGGAAGTTCCCATGCGCTGCCCCACCGCGATTCCGAGCACCACCCCCACCGCCGCGGCCACCGCCGCACCCGTGAACAACGCGGGCGGTGGTGACGCACGGTGCTGCGGCACCACACGGCGTGCCCCCGTCCGTCCTCGTCTCGTCTCCACGGTGCCCCCCATCCGTGCCCGGTTCTCCCGGATCCGGTGCGCACCGGATGAGGTCCTCTGCTCACCGGCGGTCACCACCCACCATGTTGATCGATTCGTCGCCCGAACAGTGGCTTGCCGCCGAGCGTGCCGTCCGATACCGCCCAGTCGTGTGATCACCGGGGTGCACCCGGTCGTCGGGTCGGCCGCCGTGTGACCACGCGCTGCGGGGATACCCCGGGTGCATGGCCGAGCAGCCCACACCAGGACCGTCGTACTGGGAACGGAGCGCCCCGGGTCCCGACCGCACCGCCACGCCGCTGCCCGCGGAGGCCGACGTCGTGGTGGCCGGTGCCGGGATCGCCGGGCTCACCACCGCCTACCTGCTGACCCTGGCCGGACGGTCGGTGGTGGTGCTGGAGGCGGACCGGGTGGCCGCCGGGGTGTCCGGAGCCACCACCGCCAAGATCAGCGCACAGCACGGCATGAAGTACCGGAAGCTGGTCTCCCGACACGGCCGGGACGCCGCCGCCCGCTACGCCGCCGGCCAGCTCGCCGCGCTGGCGTGGATCGAGGCCGAGGCGCAGCGGCTCGGGGTGGACTGCGAGTTCAGTCGCCGGGACAGTTGGCTGTTCGTCGAGGACCCCACCCAGCTGCGCGCGCTGCAGGAGGAGGCCGAGGCGCAGGTCGAGGCCGGGCTTCCCGCCGAGTTCACCGACGCCGACCTGCCCTTCCCGACCGCCGGTGCGGTACGGCTCCGCGACCAGGCCCAGTTCCATCCGCGACGCTGGCTGCTCGCCCTGGCCGAGCACGCCGCCGCCGCGGGGTGTGTGATCGCCGAGAACGCCCGGGTACTGGACGTCGAGGGCAGCGGTCCGCGGGTGGTGCGCAGCACCCGCGGGGACGTGCGCGCCGAGCACGTCGTGGTCACCACGCACTACCCGATTCTGGACCGGGGCGGGTTCTTCGCCCGGCTGGACCCGGTGCGGGACCTCGTGGTGGCCGGGGTTGTGCCGGAGGGCACCGCCCCGCAGGGCATGTACCTGGGCGTGGACCGGCACCACTCCATCCGCACCGCCCCCTACCCCGACGGGCGGCAACTGGTGATCGTGCTGGGTGAGCACTACCGCACCGGGCAGGCGGTGGACGTGCTGCAGCGCTACCGCCGGCTGGCCGACTGGGCCCAGGAGCGGCTCGGCGTGCCCGAACCCGCCTACTGGTGGTCCTCCCAGGACCTGGGCACCCCGGACGGGCTGCCGTACGTGGGCCGCTACCACCCGCGGGCACACGGTCTGTGGGTGGCCACCGGTTTCGGGCAGTGGGGCATGACCAACAGCACCCTGGCCGGGATGGTGCTGCGGAACCTGATCGTCGGGGACGAGGACGAGTGGGCCGGCCTGTTCGCCCCTGGTCGGATCCCGGGCGCGCGTGCCGCACTGTCCCTGCTGCGCAGCAACGCGTCGGTGGCGAGCCACCTGGTGAGCGGGCACGTCCACGCCCTCGGCGAGACCCGCAGGCCAGCGGACCTGGAACCCGGCCAGGCCGAGGTGTGCCGGGTGGGCAACTGGCTGGTGGCCGCCTACCGGGACCCCGAGGGCACGCTGCACGCGGTGAGCGCGCGGTGCACCCACCTGGGATGCGTGGTGACGTTCAACAACGCGGAGAAGTCCTGGGACTGCCCCTGCCACGCCTCCCGGTACGGCCTGGACGGTCGGGTGCTCCACGGACCCGCGGTGCGCCCGCTCCAGCGGATCGACCCGACCAGCCTGGACGAGTAGCGCCGTACCGGGACGTTCCCCTCCCCGGGTCCGTACCACCCACGGCTCCGGGGAGGCCGGCACCGGACGGTTCCCCCGACGTCCCCCTCACCGGTGCCGGACGGTGGGACCACACATGTGCCCCGTCACACCGTCCCCGCGTGGTGGACGGAGTGCGACCTCCCCACAGCCCCGTGACCGCGAGGGTCGGCGACGGGGAACGGACGGGGAACGGTCGACGGCACCGCATCGGCGGAGGCAGGCTGCGGACATGACCACGGCGGGACTGGTCCTGGCGGCCGGGGCGGGACGACGGTTCGGCATGCCGAAGGCGTTGGTGCGCCACCGGGGACGTCTGCTGGTCGAACACGCGGCGGCCGTGCTGCGGGACGGGGGCTGTGATCCGGTGGTCGTGGTACTGGGGGCGGCCGCGGCGCAGGTACGGGCCGCGGTGGGCCCGGACTCGCCGCTGGCCCGGGTCCACCTGGTGGACAACGAGCGCTGGCCGGAGGGGATGGGGACCTCACTGCGCACGGGCCTGACGGTGCTGGCGGACCGGCCGGAGGTGGTCGCGGTGCTGGTGCTCCCGGTGGACATGCCGGGGGTGACGCCGGAGGCGGTGCGCCGCCTCGTCGGTCGTGCCGGGCCGGACGCCCTGGCGGCGGCCGAGTACCACGGGGTGCGGGGGCATCCGGTGCTGCTCGGCCGGGAGCACTGGGCCGGGGTGGCGGCCTCGGCGCAGGGGGACAGGGGGGCGCGGGAGTACCTGCGTCGTCATCCGGTGCTGCAGGTGCCGTGCGAGGACGTCGCGGCGGGGTTCGATGTCGACCGACCGGAGGACCTTCTTTCGTTTTGACAGGCTGAACTACTCCGTTCAGGTCACTCGTGTCCTGCGTTCGGCCCCCGAGCAGAGCAGCATCGGGGCGATGCTGCGAACCGGGAGGCTGGCATGGCGATGTCGCTCATCACCGTGAACTACGTCCGCACCGACGACGACTGGGAGATCACCGTCGCCGACGGCGACCAGGAACGAACGGATCGCGCCACCGGCCTCATCTCGGCTCGGAACCGGGCCGAGGCGCTGGTCCAGGAGCTCAGCGCGGAGCCGGACGGACGCACGGTCGTCCACCTGTTGCAGGGGGATGCCGTGGCCTTCACCGAGGCGTACCTGCACGCCAAGTTCTGGGGCGACCCGGACGAGGTGGGTGGCACCGACTCCGTGGCCGAGGGCGACGCGCGGACGCTCGACGGGACCGGGGACGGGACGTCCACCGGTGACGAGTCCTCGAGCGAGCCCCGGGTGCAGGTGCCCGCGATGCGCAGCGGCGAAGCGGACGGCGGCAAGACCACCAGGACCGGTGGCCGCCGGAAGGTGAGCCGGGGCGGCAGGAGCAAGGCCAAGCCCAAGGGTGAGTTGCGCGCGGAGAGCGCGTGATCACCCGCTCGGGTCATGACGCCACGGGTTGCTCCGAACAGGTCCTTCGCAGGTGAGGGAGTCCCTAGGATGACCCGCCAGGTGACCGCCGGCGGGGTGGACAGGGATGTTGTGGTTCTTCGACGTCCGGCGGCCGAGGAGGAAGCATGCTGTTGACGGCGCCCGAGCGGCACGATGTCCGCCCTGCCCAGCGGGGACGGCCCCGGGACGCGAGCCGGGACGAGGTGCTGCGCCGGGCGACCCTGGAGGTGATGGCCGAGGTCGGCTACCGGGCGCTCACCATGGACGCGGTGGCGGCCCGGGCCCGCGCCGGCAAGGCCACCATCTACCGGCGGTGGGAGTCCAAGCTGGAACTCGTCATCGACGTGACGAACCACCTGGCGAAGTCCGAGCTACCGGACCCGGACACCGGTTCGACCACCCGTGACCTGCGGGAGTTCCTGTACTCCTACGCGGACTTCCTCACGGGGGTGGCCGGACGGGCCGCGCAGACCCTGGTGGGGGAGCTGCCACACGAGCCGGAGCTGGCCAAGGCGTTCCGAACGGCCTTCCTGCTCTCCCAGCAGACGATCCTGGAGCGGATCCTGGAGCGCGGCCGGCAGCGTGGCGAGGTGCGCCCGGACGTCCCGGTGTGCCTGGTGGCGGAGCTGGCCGGCGGCGCGCTGCTGCACCGGCTGATGCTCTCGGCCAAGCCGCTGGACCGGGGGTTCGTGGACCACCTGGTGGACCAGGTGCTGCTGCCGGTGTTGACCTGAGGAGAGGCCTGGTGGAGGTCGGCCCGCCCGGACGGCGTCCGGACGGGCCGATTTCGTGTCACCCTCGGGTTCCCGGTCCACCCCGGCACGTCTCCGTCGGGCGAGCCGGGTGACGGGACCCGGTCAGCGGAACAGCCTGCGCAGCAGCGCCAGCGCCAGCAGGCCGCCGACGGCCATGAGCGAGTACCGCACCCGGGGGTCGTCGAACTTGGCCTGCACGGAGGCCTTGCCGCTCTCCACGAAGCGCCTGGGGTTGGCCTTCTCCCCCAACGCGTCGAGTGTGACGGCCAGGGCCTCCCGGGCCTGCTCGATCTCGCGCTGGATGGTCTCGGGGTCGCGAGCCACGTCTCCTCCTCGCGTGGTGCCTGGTGGGCACCACGTTAGATGACCTCCCCGGCGGAGGAGCGACAACCCGCCGTGGCACCTCGAGGAGGTGACACCCCGCACGGAACGTTGTTATATAACAACGTCACAATTTCTGGACGTCCAGGAGGAGCCATGTCCGCACTCCCCCTGACCCTCGCCTCCCGCCGCATCGCCGGCCTGATGCTGCTCACCGTGGTGGGCATCGAGTTCGGCGGTTGGTTCATGACCCGCATCGTGCGCGGCGCGGTACCGATGACCGAGTTCCAGCAGGACTTCGCCCGCGCCGGGCACGCCCACGCCGGAGTACTGGTGACCCTCGGGTTGGCCTGCCTGCTGCTCGCCGACGCCGGCGGCCTGCGCGGCCCGCTCGGCTGGGTCGCCCGACTCGGGGTGCCGATCGCCGCCGCCCTGATGTCCGCCGGGTTCTTCCTGTCCTCCCTGGGCACGGAGGGCACCGAGCCGAACGACCTGATCATCCTGCTGTGGCTGGGCGCAGCCTCGCTCGCCGCCGGCGTGCTCTCCCTGGGGCTCGGGTTGCTGTTCGACCGATCCGGACCCCCGAGCGTGTGAACGGGACCCGCCACAGACCGCGGAACGGACAGGGAGTCGAACCCCGAACGGGTGTGCATGTCACACCACCGGCCGGTTAGGCTGAATGCCCGGTCGATCACTGCATCGCCCGTCGGGGCCGTAGCCCAACCGGCAGAGGCACATGGTTTAGGTCCATGGCAGTGTGGGTTCGACTCCCACCGGCCCCACCACACCGCAACACCACGGACACCGTCCGCCGGAACGTCACCCACCGCTTTCCGTCCGTGACGGAAGGTTGAGTCCACCCCACAGTGGGAAACCCTTTCGGGTCGCATCAGGAATCACCCGATGCTCTGCTCCGAACGGAGTAACGCACGGAGTGTGCGGGCCGATGCACCGGGTGAACCAACGAGCACCATCGGGGGTGGTCTGGTTGGGGACCCGTTTCTACGTCACCAGCGCGATCGCGCTGACGATCTCGGCATTCGCAGGCGTCCTGTTGGGCGCGATCATCGCCATGGTGCGGAACGAGCAGGACCGGGCCGCGCCGAACCGGGTCATCGTCGTGGAGGTTCCCGTCACCCCGTCGACCTCTCCGGCCAGCGAGATCCAGCACGCGGGACGGCTGCCACCCCCGGCCCAGTTCCGGCAGGAGATCGGGGACGCGGACCCGGTGCCGCGAACCTCACGGACAGGGCACCCCACCCCGCCGACGAGCACCACGACCGTCCCGCCCACGGACGGCGAGGAGGAGTCGACCTCGCCCTCGTCGCCCACCAGCGACGAACCGCAGCCGCCCACCAGCTCGTCCCGCCCGGGCACGTCCACCCCGTCGCACAGCACCACCCCGGGGGACGGGAACGACCAGGACGGGACCACCACCAGCACCTGGCCGTCGGACGGGGACGAGCCGAACGAACCGTCGTCGACCGGCCGATCGTCGGATACCCGGCAGCCGGATGTCCCGACGGGCGTCCGGGCCGACGCAGCCGCCCGACCCTGACCGGACACGGCTCCCGGCACGGCCGCGTCGGCCGACCGGACTAGCGTCTCGGTCATGAGCGAGCAGATCCGCCTCTCCCCCGGTGACCCGGCCCCGGACTTCACCCTGCCCGACGCCGACGGCAAGCCCGTGTCGCTGTCGGACTACCGGGGCCGTTCGGTGGTCGTCTACTTCTACCCCGCGGCCGGCACCCCCGGCTGCACCAAGCAGGCCTGCGACTTCCGGGACAACCTGGCCGAGTTCGAGGACGCCGGTTTCACGGTCCTGGCCGTCTCCCCGGACAAGCCGGAGAAGCTGGCCCGGTTCCGCGAGGCCGAGGGCCTGACCTTCCCGCTGCTCTCCGACCCCGACCGCACGGTGCTGACCGCCTGGGGCGCCTACGGCGAGAAGCAGAACTACGGCCGCACCGTGGTGGGGGTCATCCGCTCCACGTTCGTGGTGGACCCGGAGGGTCGAATCGCCAAGGCGATGTACAACGTGCGGGCCACCGGGCACGTGGCGAAACTGCGCCGCGAGCTGGGCATCTGAAACCGACTGTCCGATCACCTCCTCCGGGGCGTCCGCGGGTGCCCGCGCGTCGCACGTGTGGGCACCCGCGCCCCTGGTTACCCTGGGCGCAGACGACGCCAGCACCGTGCTGGCCGGTTCGGCGCAGAGGGTGATGTTCCGTGTGTGGCGTCCCCACGCCACTCGGCGTCCTGACCTCCATCGACTTCGTTCTGCGCGTCCACTTCCCCACGCGCGGCGGTTGACCTCGCGCGGGCGTCGAGCACCGCTCCGCCCGTCCCGTCACCGCCGACACACCGCGTCCGACGCGGTCCGGACACCCCTTCGCAGGCAGGTCCACCGACCGCCGGACGCCATACCATTCGCATTGGGGAACGGTCGTGCTCACGTGGATGCTGCTCTGCCTCGCCATCGCCGCCGAGGTCTTCGCCACGATCATGCTCAAGGTGTCCGAGGGCTTCACCCGGGGACTGCCCACCCTCGGCGTGGTCCTCGGCTTCGGTCTCGCCTTCTACCTGGAGTCCGTGGTGCTCCGGCTGGGCATGCCGGTGTCGGTCACCTACGCCGTCTGGGCCGGCGGGGGCATCGCCCTGCTCGCCGTGGCCGGTCGGGTGCTGTTCGCCGACCCGCTGAACCTGACCACCGTCGCCGGCATCGCGCTGATCGCCCTCGGGGTGTTCGTGGTCCAGTACTCGCTGGTGCGCACACCCCACTGATCAAGGGAAAGTGCAATTGCACCTTCCGGTGATGCGTGTCCGCTATGTTACCTTCGGTAACAGGCCGTACACCTGGGGAATGGATGCCCGGCCTGGAAGAGATTGCACTGAAGATCGGTCAGTCGGTGGGCAAGCTCGCTGTCACCGCCTGGCTGGACCGCCACAGGAAGCAGAACGAACGACACCGCGAGCTGGCCGAACTGATCACCGGATACGGGCTGAACCCACTCCAGCGCAACAAGATCGAGCTGGCGGTGCGCGCCATCGGCGACGAGGTGGCCGGCCAGCTGCACACCCTGGTCACCGCGCGGTTCCCCGCCCTGCCCGATCACGAGCGACAGGCCGCCCTGGACGCGGTGTCCGACTCCCTGCGCGCGGCCGACCTGTCCGACCGGGCCCTGCTGGACGCCGACGCCGATGCGGAGAGACTGGCCCGCCAGGTTCGGGACCAGGTGCGCGACGAGCCCCGCCGCGCCGGGCTGTCCGACGCGGCCACCCGGCTCTACGACGTGGCGCTGGACCAGAGTTGCCGGTACCTGGTGGAAACCGTCCGGCAACTCCCCGCCTTCCAGCCCCGGGCACTCGCCGAGGTGCTCAGCCGGCTCACCGAAGTACAGCTCCGGCTCGCCGAAGTACTGGAACGGGTACCGAAGACCACCCTGGACGCCCCACGCGGCACCGACCACGACACGGAGTTCCACCGCCGCTACCTGCAGCTGGTCCGTGAGCACTACGACCGGCTGGCCATCACCGGTCTGACCACCCACCGCTACGACCCACGGACCATGCTCAGGGTCGCCTACCTGAACCTGTCCGCCAGCGTCGAGCGGAACCCGGCCCGGACCCGGCACCGACAGTCCCTCGATCCGAACTCCTGGCTGGTGCACGGGGAGTTCCACCAGGAGACGCGAGCCGGGCTCGGGTGGAGGACGCGCTCAGCGGCGCCTCCCGCACCCTGCTGCGCGGCGAGGCGGGTGCAGGCAAGACCACCCTGCTGTACTGGCTGGCGATCACCGCGGCCCGACACGGGTTCACCGGCCCACTCAGCGAGTGGAACGGGAGTGTGCCGTTCCTGGTCAAGCTACGCGACCACGCCGACCGGACCCTGCCCGAAGGCGACGAACTGCTCCGCACCCCGAGCAACCCGGTGAGCGGGCAACCGGTCCCCGAGGGATGGGTGCACCGGCAGATGGCCGCCGGACAGGCGTTGCTGCTGGTCGACGGGGTGGACGAGCTGACCGAGCGGCAACGCCCACGGGTACGGGCATGGCTGCGGAAGCTGCTGCTCAACTACCCGGACATCCGGGTGGTGGTCACCTCCCGGCCTGCGGCGGCCCCCACCCGTTGGCTGGCCGCCGAGGGCTTCCGCTCGGTGGCCCTGGAGCCCATGTCCCCCAGTGACGTGCAGAAGTTCGTCACCCGCTGGCACCAGGCACTGATCGCCTCACACCGGGACACGGACACTCTGCCCTGTCGGCCCGAGGACGTGCCCCGGCACGAACGAACCCTGCTCGCCCAGCTGCGGTCCCGACGGGACCTGCAGCAGTTGGCCCGGAATCCGCTGATGTGCGCCATGCTCTGCGCACTGAACCTGGACCGTGGCGCGAACCTGCCCCGGGAACGGGCGCGCCTCTACGACGCGGCGCTGGAGATGTTGCTGGAACGCCGGGACCAGGAACGAGGAATAGCCGGCGCCTCCGAGCTGGGCC